>NZ_JAFCWQ010000001.1:0-479466 GCF_049897665.1 Brevundimonas sp. TWP2-3-4b1
TCAACCGCTTCGTCGTCGATCACAATCAGCAGCCCAAACCCTTCGTCTGGACCGCCGATCCAGACAAAATCATCGCCGCCGCTAACCGCGGGCACCAAGTGATGGAATCAATCCACTAGGATGTCCTTGACCGCCTCGTTTCCCATTTCCTGCCCAGAAGTCGTGGTTTCGTACAACCCTGTGTAGGTTGGTTACGATAAACTACGAGTGTGAGGGGTAATCAGGGAGCTGTCCACATGACCGGCTTTCGGGGAACTCTCACACCTTCACCTCCACGACACTCCCCCCCGCCCGGAACTTCGCCGACATCTCCGCCATCCCGGCTTCCGCATCCACCAGCGAGCCCCCCGCATCATTCTGCGCCGCCGCGTCCCGGCGGATGTCCTGGCTGATCTTCATCGAGCAGAATTTCGGGCCGCACATCGAACAGAAGTGCGCCGTCTTGTGGGCCTCCTTGGGCAGGGTGGCGTCGTGGTATTTGCGGGCGGTTTCGGGGTCGAGGCCGAGGTTGAACTGGTCTTCCCAGCGGAACTCGAACCTCGCGCGGGACAGGGCGTCGTCGTGGAACCGTGCGGCGGGGTGGCCCTTGGCCAGGTCGGCGGCGTGGGCGGCGATCTTGTAGGTGATGACGCCGTCCTTGACGTCCTGACGGTCGGGCAAGCCCAGATGCTCCTTGGGCGTGACGTAGCAGAGCATGGCCGTGCCGAACCAGCCGATCATGGCCGCGCCGATGGCGCTGGTGATGTGGTCGTAGCCGGGGGCGATGTCGGTGGTCAGCGGCCCCAGCGTATAGAAGGGCGCCTCGTGGCAGTGTTTCAGCTGCTCATCCATGTTCGCCTTGATCTTGTGCATCGGCACGTGGCCGGGGCCCTCAATCATGACCTGGCAGCCCCTGGCCCAGGCGATCTTGGTCAGCTCGCCGAGGGTGCGCAGCTCGGCGAACTGGGCCTCGTCATTGGCGTCGGCGATGGAGCCGGGGCGCAGGCCGTCGCCGAGGGAGAAGCTGACATCGTAGGCCCGCATGATGTCGCAGATGTCCTCGAAATGCTCGTAGAGGAAGCTCTCGCGGTGATGCGACAGGCACCATTTGGCCATGATGGAGCCGCCGCGGCTGACGATGCCGGTGACGCGTTTCGCCGTCATCGGCACGAAGGGCAGGCGGACGCCGGCGTGGATGGTGAAATAGTCGACGCCCTGTTCGGCCTGTTCGATCAATGTGTCGCGATAGACCTCCCAGGTCAGGTCCTCGGCGACGCCGTTCACCTTCTCCAGCGCCTGGTAGATCGGCACGGTGCCGATGGGGACGCTGGAGTTGCGGATGATCCAGTCGCGGATGTTGTGGATGTTGCGGCCGGTCGACAGGTCCATGACGTTGTCGGCGCCCCAGCGGGTGGCCCACACCAGTTTGTCGACCTCGTCGTCGACGGAGGACAGGACGGCCGAGTTGCCGATGTTGGCGTTGATCTTCACCAGGAAGTTGCGGCCGATGATCATCGGCTCGACCTCGGGGTGGTTGATGTTGTGCGGGATGATGGCCCGGCCGCGGGCGATCTCCTGACGCACGAACTCGGGCGTGACGAAGTCGGGGATGGAGGCGCCGAAGTCCTCGCCGTCGCGGATGCAGGGGCTGTTCTGCTCGCGGCGCAGGTTCTCGCGGATGGCGACGTATTCCATCTCGGGGGTGATGATGCCGGCCTTGGCGTATTCGTACTGGGTCGTCGGGCGGCCCTCGACGCCCTTGAAGACCTTGTGGTGCGAGGTGTCGAAACGGGGGGCGAGGTGTTTGCCCTCGGCGTGGCCGTTGTCCTCGGGCTTGACCTCGCGCGAGTTCAGGACGGGGGCGATGTCGCCGCGGTCCAGCTGCCAGCTGGACTTGACCAACGGAAGCCCGCGCTTGATGTCGATGGTCACGGTCGGGTCGGTATAGGGGCCCGAGGAGTCATAGATGGTCAGCGGCGGCTCATTGGCCGAGGGGTGCAGGGCCACCTCGCGGAAGGGCACGCGGAGGTCGGGGTAGAGCTCGCCCGAGGCATAGACCTTGTGCGACCCGGCGCGCTCGCCGGTCGGGATGGTCCCGGTCTCGCGCATGACTTCCTTCCTCGCTTCCGCGAGGGGGAGGCTATCGCTCGCTGCTTGAGCCTCTTCGGCATTCGCTTCTGGCGTGACGTGAACGTTCATGGCGGCCTCTACGCGTTGAGGTCTGCCGACTCCGGGCGTAGATCGCTTTCTCACCGTGCATCCCGGCGAAGGCCGGGGTGCACGGATGGAAAAGACATTCCCATCCCTTCGCCGGCATGACCCGGATCAGGTTCGGCCGGTCAGGCGCTTACGCCTATCTCAGCGGCTCGAGCGCCGCCCCCGGGAGAACGCTGGAACGATAGGCCTGCCATCGCGAGGTGTCCATTCCTCCCCCGACGGGGGAGGGGGACCGCGAAGCGGTGGAGGGGGCCGGCACCAGACGTCGAACTCGCGGTGAGCCCCCTCCGTCTCTACGCTGCGCTACGAGCCACCTCCCCCAAGGGAGGAGGATTGGATTAGGCTGGCGCGAACCGGAGAACCACATGCGGACCGAACCCTTCGACTTCACGACGCCCGGCGGACGCCATGTCGAAGCCGTGCTGGACCGGCCGGACGGGCAGGCGCGGGCGTTTGCGCTGTTCGCCCACTGTTTCACCTGCGGGAAGGACAATCTGGCGGCGACGCGGATCTCGAGGGCGCTGGCGGCCGAGGGGGTGGCGACGCTGCGGCTCGACTTCGCCGGGATTGGCGAAAAGGGCGTGGCCGCCATGCCGGCGGGTTTCACCGTCGACGTCGAGGATCTGGTCGCGGCGGGGGCCCATATGGTCGCGCATGGCTGCGCGCCGGGCCTGCTGATCGGGCACAGCCTGGGCGGGGCGGCGGCGATCGCGGCGGCGGGCCGGATGGAGACGATCAAGGCCGTGGCGACCATCGGCGCGCCGTTCGATGTGGCCCATGTGCTGAAGCTGCTCGGCCCCGAGGCCGGGGGACTGAAGCACGGCGAGACCCATTGCGTGACCCTGGCCGGCAAGGCGATCACGGTCGGGCCGGGCTTCGCCGAGAGTCTGAAGACCCAGGACCAGGCGGCGCGGTTGAAGGCCCTGAAGCGGGCGCTGCTGATCCTGCATTCCCCGGCCGATCAGATCGTCGGCATCGAGGAATCGACGGGCCTTTATCTGGCGGCGAAACACCCCAAGAGCTTCGTGTCGCTGGACACGGCGGACCACCTTCTGTCGAAGCCCGAAGACGCGGCCTATGCGGCCAGCATGATCGCGGCCTGGGCGTCTCGCTACATCGACGGGATGACCACGCCTCTGACGGTCCCGGCGGCCGACGGGGTGGTGCGGGTTTCCGAGACGGGGGCTGGGAAGTTCCAGACGCGGGTCGAGGCGGGCGGCGCCATGCTGATGGCCGACGAGCCGGTCTCGGTCGGCGGACTGGCCTCGGGGCCGACACCCTATGAGCTGGTGGCGGCGGGGCTGGGGGCCTGCACGGTGATGACGCTGCGGCTCTATGCCGACCTGAAGGGCATCCCGCTGGAGCGCGGCTCGGTCGAGGTGCGCCACGAGAAGCGGAGCGGCGAGACGCCGCCCGACGTGTTCGAACGGACCCTGATCCTGGACGGGGCGCTGAGCGAGGCCCAGCGCGGCAGGCTGTTCGCCATCGCCGACAAATGCCCGGTCCACCGCACGCTGGAGGCCGGCGCCCGGGTGATCACCCGCGCCACGCCCGCAATGGCGGCGCCGGAGGAGGAACAGCATTTCGCCGAGATGGAGGCCGTCTGCGAAACCGAGGCGCCGTCCTAGACCGGTCTCTGTCGGATATTCGCGTTCGATTGCAAATGTTTACCGGACGGATACCGGTATGGGCGCAGAACTCGCATTCACCCAGTGGAGTACAGTATGCCGGGACTTAACGAATGCTCTATGCCAGTACGGCGACGGGGCGGACGGACAGCCTTCTGAACATGGCGACGATCCTCGGCGAGTCGCAGCGGAACAATGACCGGGACGGGCTGACCGGCGCGCTGGGCGCGCACGACGGTCGCTTCATCCAGGTCATCGAGGGACAGTCGGGCGTTCTGGACAGCCTGCTGCGCCGCCTCGCCGGGGACCCGCGCCACCGCGATATCGTCATTCTGGACCGCAGGCCGATTACGCAAAGACAGTTCTCGGGCTGGAGCATGGCGAGCTCGCGCCTGGGGCCAGAGTCGGCGACCGCTCTGGATCGGCTCATGGCGACGCCTGACACCTCCGCCCTCGAGATCATCGCCCTGCTGCGCGAAACGCTCGAGGTTGAAGCGGTGCGCGCCGCCTGAGGCTTCGCACACGACGCGGCGCGCTATAGGAGAGGGGCGAAACCGAAAGGCCGTCCCCATGCATCTCGCCCGTTTCCCTCGTGTGCGCCTCGCCCATCTGCCGACGCCGCTGGAGCCCGCGCCGGGCCTGTCGCAGGCGCTGGGCATCGACCTGTGGATCAAGCGGGACGACTGCACCGGGCTGGCCGGCGGGGGCAACAAGACGAGGAAGCTGGAGTTCCTGCTGGGCGATGCGTTCGAGCAGGACGCCGACACCCTGGTGACCCAGGGCGCGGTGCAGTCGAACCATGTGCGTCAGACGGCGGCGGCCGCAGCCGTCATGGGTCTGAAGTGCGAGGTCATCCTGGAAGAACGGACGGGGTCGAAAGCCGTCGACTACGTCCATAACGGCAATGTCCTGATGGACCGGCTGTTCGGCGCGGTCATTCGCTCCGTGCCCGGAGGATCGGACATGCCGGCCGAGCTGGAGACCACGGCGGCGGAGATCCGGGCGCGCGGCGGCAAGCCCTATGTCATCCCCGGTGGCGGCTCGAACGCGATCGGCGCGCTCGGCTACGTCGACTGCGCACGCGAGATCGTGGTGCAGGCCGATGAGCTGGATCTGGCCATCGACCTGATCGTGACGGCGACGGGCAGCGCAGGGACGCACGCCGGTCTGGTCGCAGGTCTGGCGGTGCTGGGCGCCGACATTCCGGTGCTGGGCATCGGGGTGCGGGCGCCGAAGGACAGGCAGGAAGCCAATGTCCTGAAGCTGGCGAAGGAGACGGCGGCCCTGCTCGGGCATCCCGATCGGGTGAAGGACGAGATGGTGGTGGCCGACTGCGACTATGTCGGCGCGGGCTACGGCCTGATCGATCAGGCCGTCGTGGACGCCCTGGTGCTGGCGGCGCGGACCGACGCGATCCTGCTGGACCCGGTCTATACCGGCAAGGCGATGAAGGGGCTGATCGCCCTGGCCAGGGCCGGGACGTTCGAGGGACAGCGGGTGGTGTTCCTGCACACCGGCGGCGCGCAGGGCCTGGCCGGCTACCAGGGCGAACTGGACGCGATGCTGGCTTAAGCGGCCGGGGGCGGCGGGCCGGGCGGCGGCGGGAAGTCCAGCGGCGCGACGGCGGCGCCGGGTGAGCCGGCGACGACCGCGTCGTAGAAGGCGGTCCCGAGCGGCGACCAAGTGATGGCCTCGATCGCGATGATCATCGCCACCTGGACACCGAAGCCCCAGACCCAGGCCGGGTGAATCCGGCCGGTCTTTCGCAGATCGATGATCATGCCGATGACCGGAAACAGCAGGGTGACGGCGGCGGTCGCCTCCCACGCCCAGGGGACCAGCAGCGGGACCGGAAGAAGCCTGCCGACCCCCGGTCCCATCAGGATGGCCATGGCGGAATAGTGCAGGCGGCGGTGCCAGTCGGTCGACCGGCGAAGCGCGACCGCCGCGAGCGTCAGTCCGACGAAAGTGACGAGCGACAGGGGGTCGAAGACGAGGAACTGCAGGGGCCGGAAGAAGAAGGGCACAGTGACCTGACGGACCATGGCCTCGGTGACCAGCCAGCCCAGGACCAGCATGGGGACCAGCCAGACGGTCGCCAGCCACCCCAGCGGCCGGTGCCAGCGCACCTGTCCCGTGGCGATCAGAAGATTCTGGAGAAGGAAGATGGCCAGCCAGCCCATGAAGACGACGGCATGGGCGTGGACCATCAGCGGGGCGTCGAAGCTGGAGCGCCCGGTTGCCAGCTGGACCGCAAACCCGGCCACCACGATCAGCACCATGGCGATGGCCAGGCCCTGAAAGACGCGGTCTCCGCCCGGTGCACGCTCAGTGTTTGATGTTGTCATGACCACCCCCCGATGTTCGAGCGGGACCTTATCGCCTGCGACGGGGATTTCAATGTCGCATAGCGACGAGATGCGAAGATCGGCCGGGACCCTCGCCGTTCCCGAGGTGTGACGGCCGGCCGTGTCGACGGGCTGTGACCGCCCGCGCTGGCGCTTTCCCGGTTTGGCGCTAACAGATGAGAGGCCGGCTTCCGGGCGGGACTGGCTCGGCGGACCCGGGCACGCAGGATCCGGTCCCGGACATCGGGACCGGCAAGATTGGGGAGACGACGGCGCGATGAAGACTCTGGGTGTTCTGGGCGGCATGGGCCCCGCCGCGACGGTGGCGTTCCTCGCGCGGGTGCAGGCGCTGACGCCGGCGCAGGGCGACGCGGATCACATCCGGGTGGTGATGGACCTGAACCCCCAGGTGCCGGACAGGAACACGCGACCGGGGGACGCCGAGGCGGAACTGGGCCGGATGGCGGAACGGCTGAAGGCGGCAGGGGCGCAGGTTCTGGCCATGCCGTGCAACACGGCCCATGCGCAGAAGCCGGGCATCGTGGCGGCCGGCCTGCCCTTCATCGACATGATCGCGGCGACCGTGGCGGCGGCCAAGGGGTATGACGCCCGCTCCATCGGCATTCTGGCGACGCCGGGCGGCGAGGCTCTGTACGTTGCGGCCCTGATGGCGGCCGGGGTGAAGCCGGTGGTTCTGCAGGGCGAGGATCGCGCGGCATTCATGGCCTGCGTCTACGGCGTCAAGCGCGGCGACGTGGGTGTGGACAATCGTGCGGCCATGGCGCGGCTGGCCGAGGCGCTCAACGTCGCGGGCGCCGATGCGGTGATTGCGGGGTGTACGGAGGTTCCCCTGTTGCTCGACGCCGCCGATGTATCTGTTCCGCTTGTCGATTCAGCAGAGGTCCTGGCCAAAGACTGCGTCAGGGCCTGCATCGACTAATCGGCCGCATGATCCGGTCGCGGATCAACTGTAATCGTGCTGTATTGTCCGGCTTGTTCGCAATATAAAACGGCAATATTTCAGACACGAACTTCACAAACACGAACGCTACCGCTGGTCCCCAGACATTCCGGGGAGCAACCATGTCCGAAATCCACCTGACCGGCAGCCATGACGACGGTGACGTCGAACTGAACACCTCGTTCAACCCGACCTTCGGCTCGATCATCGAGGAGCGCCAGTCGCGCCGCACGATCATGGGCGGCATGGCCTCGGTCGCCGCCCTGTTCGGCCTGGCCGGCTGCAATGACGACAGCGAGCAGCCGAAGTCGGACGCCACGGTCTCGGCCGGCTCAAACGGCGCCACGACCTCGGGCAAGACGGTCACCCTGACGGGGACCTCGACCGGTTCGACCGGCGTGCTGTGGACCCAGGTCTCGGGTCCGACGGTCGTCCTGACGAACGCCAACGCCAGCAACGCCACCTTCACGGCGCCGAGCGTGACCGCAGCGACGACGCTGGTCTTCTCGTTCAACGCCTCCGGCTCGAACAGCATCATCGCCTCGGCCAACACGACGGTGACGGTCAGCCCGGCGGTGCTGGGCTTCAATGCCGTCGCGAAGAACCTGCTGGACGTCGTCACCGTGCCGGCCGGCTACTCGGTGTCGGTCCTGTATCGACTGGGCGACCCGATCAACGCGACGACCCCCGCCTACGCCAACAACGGCACGGACACGAACTTCGCTTCGCGCGCCGGCGACCACCACGACGCGCTCTATTTCTTCGGCCTCGGCGCGACGACCGGCCTGCGCGACGATAACGCATCGGCACGCGGCCTGCTGGCCATGAACCACGAGAACATCTCGGCCGCCTATCTGCACCCGAACGGCCCCACCTCGGTCGGCGGCGTCCGCCCGGAAGCCGAGGCCATCAAGGAGATCGAGGCCCACGGCGTGGCCGTGATCGAGGTCCTGAAGGGCACGAGCGGCTGGAACTATGTCCAGAACTCGACCTTCAACCGCCGCATCACCCCGAACACGCCCATGGACATCCGCGGTCCCGCGCGCGGCGACGTCCGGGTTCGCACCGCCTTCTCGCCGACAGGCGTCGCCGGTCGCGGCACCGTCAACAACTGCGCCAACGGCTATACGCCCTGGGGCTCCTACCTGACCTGCGAAGAGAACTGGGCCGGCTATTTCCGCCGCTCGTCGACGGACAACGCCGCCCGCACGGCGAAGGAAGTCGTCGCCCTGAACCGCTACGGCGTGAGCCAGGGCGCGGGCGGCGCCAATGGCTGGGCCTCGGTGGTTCCGACGGTTCCGGGTTCGACGATCTTCGCCAAGTGGAACGCCTCCGCCACCGGCTCTGACGCGACCGCGGACTTCCGCAACGAGCCGAACCAGTACGGCTGGGTCGTCGAGATCGACCCCTATGACGCCGCCTCGACCCCGAGGAAGCGCACGGCGCTCGGTCGCATGGGCCACGAGGGCGCCTGGCCGGCCAACTTCGTCGCCGGCCGCCGTCCGGTCTTCTACATGGGCGACGATTCGCGCGGCGAGTATTTCTACAAGTTCGTCTCAGCCACCCCCTGGGTCGCCGCCGACGCGCAGAGCGCCGACCGCCTGTCGATCGGCGACAAATATCTGGACAGCGGCACCCTCTATGTCGCCCGCTATGACGCGACCGGAAACGGCGTGTGGCTGCCTCTGGTGTTCGGCACGGGTGTGGTCACGGCCGCCAACCCGGCCTACGCCTTCGCCAGCCAGGCCGATGTCCTGATCAACGCCCGTCTGGCCGCCGACGCCGTCGGCGCCACCAAGATGGACCGTCCGGAGTGGGCGGCGGTCAACCCCGTGAACGGCGAGGTCTATCTGACCCTGACCAACAATTCTGCGGCCCAGCGGCCGCTGACCGGGACCGATGCCGCCAACCCGCGCCACTACAACGACCCGAAGGGGGCTTCGAACTCGGCCCAGTTCGGCAACCCGAACGGCCACATCATCCGTCTGCGCGAGACGGGCGACAATCCCGAGGCGACCACCTTCCGCTGGGACATCTACGCCTTCGGCGCCGACTCGGACCTGAACGCGGCCAACATCAACCTGTCGGGCCTCGACGCGACCAACGACTTCTCGTCGCCGGACGGCCTGTGGTTCGGCCGCCCGCAGAATGCCTCGGGCCTGGTCAATCCGCTGCTGTGGATCCAGACCGACGACGGCGCCTTCACCGACAAGACCAACTGCATGATGCTGGTGGCCCAGCCGGGTACTGTCGGCGACGGCGGCGCCCTCACCATCACCAACACCGACTCCACCGGCGCGACCCGCACCCAGTCGACCTTCGTCGGCAAGGCGCCGGGCATGACCCTGCGCCGCTTCCTGGTCGGGCCGAAGGAGTGCGAACTGACCGGCATCGACTCGACGCCGGACGGCAAGACCATCTTCGTCAACATTCAGCACCCGGGCGAGAACGGCTCTGCCTCTACGCCGTCCTCGTTCTGGCCCGCCAGCCAGACCGGCGGCACGGGCGCTCGCCCGCGCTCGGCGACGATCGTGATCACCAAGGACGACGGCGGCGTGGTCGGTCTGTAGGAGCCGCCTTCGCTGATCGAGACGAGGGGCGCGCCGGAGACGGCGCGCCCCTTTTTCGTTGCGACGAAACGCGACCCGCCGCATTCAGGGCGGGTGAAAAGACAAAGCCTGATTATCGATTGCGACCCCGGGGTGGACGACGCCGTGGGGTTGCTGCTGGCCTTCGCCTCGCCGGAGCTGGACCTCAAGGCGGTCACGACGGTGGGCGGCAACGTGTCGGTCGAGAAGACGACGCGGAACGCACGGATCATCCGTCAGGTCGCCGGGCGGGAGGATGTGCCGGTATTCGCCGGAGCGGCCCGGCCGCTGAGGCGTGAACCGGCGGGGGCGGGCGAATTCCACGGGGCCGAGGGGCTGGGCGACATCGAGGCGGTCGAGCCGGATGCTCCGGCGGCGGAGGGTTCGGCGGTCGAGGCGATTGTGCGGATCGTGATGGCGGCCGAGCCGAAATCGGTGGCGCTGGCGGTCATGGGGCCGATGACCAATGTCGCCCTGGCGCTGAGGGCCGAGCCGCGACTGGCCGAACGGCTGGGGCCGGTGGTGGTCATGGGCGGGGCGCGGTCGGAGGGCGGCAACATCACGCCGTCCGCCGAATTCAATATCTGGGCCGACCCCGATGCGGCGGCGGAGGTGTTCGCCAGCGGTTGCGAGATGGTCGCGTTCGGACTGGACGCGACCCATCAGGTGCGGGGGACCGAGGAACGGATCGCGGCGCTGGAGGCGATCGACAATGGACCGGCGCTGACGGCCGCGACGATGGTGCGGTTCTCGCAGCGGATCGAGCGGGACATCGTCGGATGGGACGCCGCGCCCCTGCATGATCCGTGCACGGTGGCCTGGCTGCTGAAGCCCGGGCTGTTCCGCCTGAAGCCGTGCCGGATCGACGTCGAGACCGACAGCGATCTGACGCGCGGCCATACCGCGGTGGAGTTCCGCGTCGATCCGGCGAGCGCCCGGCATCTATGGGCGGTCTGGGCCGACGGGCAGGGGGTGTTCGACCTGATCACCCAGCGGTTGGGGGCGGTCGCATGAACATCACCGTGGTCGGATCGATCAACCTGGACCTGGTGGCCTCTGCGCCGTCGCTGCCGGCGGCGGGGGAGACGGTGACGGGGGCGACCCTGGCGCGGCATCCGGGCGGCAAGGGCGCGAACCAGGCGCTGGCGGCCGAGAAGCTGGGGGCCGAGGTCAATCTGATCGGCCGGGTCGGCGACGACGCCATGGCGCAGGAGGCGCTGGCCTTGATGGAAAGCTTCGGCGTCGATCTGTCAGGGGTGGCGGTCGATATCGCGGCCGCGACGGGGGTGGCCCTGATCGCGGTCGATCCGTCGGGCGAAAACCAGATCGTGGTGGCGGCGGGGGCGAACCATCTGGTGACGCCGGAACAGCTGCCGGTGCGGATCGAAAGCCCGCTGATCGTGCAGCTGGAGCTGCCGATCGAGACGGTCGAGGCGGCGGTGGGTCGGGCGGTCGGGTTCGTCTGCGCCAACCTGGCGCCCGCCGCGCCGGTGTCAGAGGCGCTGCTGAAACGCTGCGACCTGATCATCGTCAACGAGGGGGAGGCGGCGTTCTACGGCGACCTGCTGCACCGGGGCGGGGGTCGGGTGGTGATCACCCAAGGGGCCCGGGGGGCCGAGATGTATCACCGGGGCGTCAAGATGGCCTGGGCCACGCCGCCTGGGGTCGTCGCCGTCGATGCCACGGGGGCGGGCGACGCCTTCGTCGGTGCGATCGTCGTGGCCCTGCTGGACGGGCTGGAGCCGAAGGACGCGCTGACATTCGCCTGCGCCGCCGGGGCCCTGGCCGCGACACGGCCGGGGGCTCAACCCTCGCTGCCGACGCGGGCCGAGGTCGAGGCCCTGCTGGGCCGCGTCTAGCGCCTCTTCAGGCCGCTGAAGAACCACGCCATATAGAGGCGGAACAGCCAGCCGCCCCGACGTGACCGGTCGGTGACGCTGACTGTGGCATGCCGGCCCCGACACTTGAACTGTTTGACGACCACGCGACACCAACTCTTCCGCAAACTGACGGTGGCGAAAGAGCCGGTGGCCGCAAAGGTTCCTTTGTACGCAAGCGGACGGATCAGGCCGGGGCGCCCATGTAGTCGCGCTTGCCGAGCGGGACGCCGGCGCCGCGCAGCAGGTCGTAGGCCGTGGTCAGGTGGAAGTAGAAGTTCGGCATGGCGAAGCCGGTGACATAGGGCTGGCCGAGGAATTTCATCTCGCCGCCGGGGAAGGTCAGGGTGAATTCCTTGCCTTCCTGGCCATCGACCTTGTCGCGCGGCACCGAGGCCAGATAGGCCAGGGTGTCAGTGATGCGTTGCTGCAGTTCGGCGATGGTGGTTTCGGAGTCGTCGTTGACCGGGGCGGCGACGCCGGACAGGCGGGCAAGGCAGAGCTTGGGGCTGTCGCAGGCGGTCTGGACCTGTTTCACCAGGGGGTTCATGTCGTCGATGATGCGCAGCGACAGCCAGGAGTCCGGATCGACGCCCGTTTCCTTCGCATGGGCGACGGCCTTGTCGAGCAGGCCGGACAGGGCGCGCAGACCGCGCGAGAATGGCGGAACGGTGAGGTCGTAGAGTTCAGTCGCTATGGGTCAGTTTCCTTTGAGGACTTTGTGTCGCTCCAGCCCTGCCTTAGACGATTGTGACGCCCTTGGCGAAGCGCCCATCGCAGGACTAGGGTTGGATTGCCGTCGGGGGGACGGTGATCGAGAGACGACCTTAATGATCCGCATCGTTTCCGCCGCTGCCATCGCGCTCGCGCTCGCCGCCTGTCAGCCTGCCGGTCGCGGAGAGGGCGAGCGGACGGCCGGTCAGGCGACCCTGCCTTCGGGCGACGCCCTGCCTGCGACCTATGACTGGCATTTCGTGGCGCACGGCGGGTCGGGCGACCTGGACTTCGGCGACGGCGACTGGGCCGAGGGGGTCAGCGTCTTCGGCATGTCCTGCCTGCCGCAGTCGAAAACCGTCGCAATGACCTGGGGCTATGAGAACGAGGCGGTGCTGACGTCGGGCACGGCGACGGGCACCTTCCAGCCAGGTGCGAGCGCACCGACCGACCACCCGGTGATCTCCGCCCTGAAGGCCAGCGGCGCCATCGACGTAGGTCTGAGCGGCGCGGACATGCGGCTGGTCGCCAAGGAATCGGGCAAGGGCGCGATCGCCGCCTTCTTCGACTATTGCGACACGGGCAAGGACCCGACCTATTCCGTCGAGGCGGCCGAGGCCGAGGATGCGGCCATCGCGGCGGCGGCGGCGACCCCGGCTGTCGAGGCTCCCGCGGTCGAGGCGCCGAAGACCTAGAGCGTTCGGCGGTCAACGGGACTCAAAGGAGCGCGGACCTCCAGGTCCGCTCTTTGCGCCACCGAAGAGCGGACCTGGAGGTCCGCGCTCCAAGGGACCCGCAACTCACTCGCCGGACACCTAGAAGGTCACCACCAGCCGGACGACCTCGCCGGCGTGCAGCCGGTCGAAGCCCGCGTTGATGTCGTCGAGCGATATGGTTCCGCTCATCAGCCGGTCCACGGGCAGGCGGCCCTGGCGGTAGAGGGCGACGTAGCGGGGGATGTCGCGGCCGGGCACGCAGGTCCCGATATAAGAGCCCTTGAGCGTGCGCTCCTCACCGACAAGAGACACGACATTGACCGGCAGGGCGGCGTCGGGTGGGGGCAGGCCGGCGGTGATCGTCGTCCCGCCGCGCCGGGTCATCTTCCAGGCGGCTTCAAGGGCGCGGACCGAGCCGGCCATCTCGAACACGAAATCGGCGCCGCCACGGGTCAGGGCGCGGACCTGATCGACCGCGTCGGGATCGGCGGCATTGACGGTCTGGACCGGACCGAGGGTGCGGGCGAGGGCCAGCTTGTCCTCGGACAGGTCCACCGCGATCACGGGCGTGGCGCCCGAGGCCAGGGAGCCCAGCACGCTGGCCAGACCGACCCCGCCGAGGCCGACGACGACCGCGCTCTGGCCCGCCCTGAGCCGGGCCGTGTTCACGACCGCGCCGACGCCGGTCAGGACCGCACAGCCGAACAGGGCGGCCTCGGCGAAGGACAGGGCCGGGTCGATCTTCACCAGCGAGCGGCGCGAGACCACGGCGCGCTCGGCGAAGGCGGAACAGCCGAGGTGGTGGTTGAGGCTCTCGCCATCGCGATGAATGCGCTTGCCGCCGGTCAGGAGCTCGCCCTTGCCATTGGCGGCGGCGCCGGGTTCGCACAGGGCGGGGCGACCCTCCGCGCACGGATTGCAGTGACCGCACGACGGCATGAAGACCATGACGACATGATCACCGACGACCAGGTCGGTGACGCCTTCGCCGAGCGCCTCGACCACGCCGGCGGCCTCGTGACCCAGGGTCATGGGCATGGGACGGGGGCGGTCGCCGTTGATGACGGAGAGGTCGGAGTGGCACAGGCCCGCGGCCTTGATGGCGACGAGGACCTCCCCCGGGCCGGGCGGGTCCAGGGTCACGGTCTCGATCGCGAGCGGGCGGCTGTCGGCATAGGGGCGGGCGGCGCCCATGGCGCGCAGGACGGCGGCGCGGGTGGTGGTCCGGGTCATGAGCAGCCTCGTCGGAAACGCGCGGGTGACCCTCGATAGGCGCTTGACGCGACGAAGGCCAAGCCCGAGCGTCGCACAAGGATCGGCGATCAAGCCGGCGCTGCGAGGGACGAAAACAGAATGCCGAAACGCGACGAGGGGCCGCTGGCCGACCGGGCGACCTACAAGGCCTATCATACGGTCTCGACGCGCTGGGCGGACAACGACCAGTACGGCCACATCAACAACGCCAAATTCTACGAGTTCGTCGACTCGGCGGTGAACGCCCACCTGATCATCGGCGGGGGGCTGAAGGAATCGATCGGCCTCGTGGTCGATTCAGGCTGCCGCTACACCTCGTCGCTGGCGTTCCCGGATGTCATCGAGGTCGGGATCAAGGTCGACCATATCGGCACGTCGAGCGTGAAATACGGCTTCGCCGTCTTCCGCCGGGGCTCGACCCAGCCCGCCGCGATCGGCCATTTCGTGCACGTCTATGTGGATGCGGAAACGCGGCGGCCCAAGCCCTTGCCGGCGGTGCTGCGGGGCGTGGTCGAGAACCTGAGGGCGGGGTGAGCAAGCGGCCTGCCTCGACTACGCTAGTCGCGACGGTCGTATCTCACGGTTACTCGTCGTGCTCGGCTGTAGCCATTTGGGTCGGAATGTTCTGAACCGAACGCAGTCTGATCCCGTATCCTGACGCCAGCCTGCGCGAGAAGATCGGCGACGACCTTGGCACGTGCCGCACTCGACCTTGTATTTGTTTCGGCACTCCCCCTAGCGTCGGCGTAGCCGGTAACGATCACGCTGACATTGTTTCGTAACAGGGCGATGGATCTTGCCTCGATTTGTTGCGCACTCTCGAAGGTAAGCTCCGCACTGTTAGTCGCGAAATATACTTCGAACCCGTTCCAGTTATCGATCACTGCAGCGTCGCTGGCTGAAGCTGTTTGGCCCGGTCGCTCAAGTAATTGTTCGAGATAATCCAGGCGCGCGACGACAAGGGGCAGAGCGTCGTCCGCTGCGGCGCTGCCCGCGACAGTGTTCCCCAAGGCGGAGGAGACAGGAGACGCGGGGGCCGCGTTGTATCTCTGGACCGCTGCTGCAATCTCGGCCGCATCTGGAATTCGTCCAGGAAGTCCAGATCTCAGATCTCCAAGTGACTTTCCGAGCGCACGTATAGCGGCCTGCTGATCCTCAAGGCGAGTACTCAGGGATATCGCACCACCCATCTGAGCGACCATGAAATCCGTGTACGCCTCATCGCTCATTGCGCCAGACACCCATGCGCGGCACGCCGCGTCCAGTTGGTGCGTCTGCTGCGCAACGGCGCTCTCCAACACGGCACCTTCTCGGGTGTACTCGCCGCCGATGGCCTGCCCTACAACACGCAGTTCGCCCGTCCGTTTGACATTCTTGCTGAGTAGGTCGGTAACCGGGGCGCATTGGGTGCTTACGGCCACGGCGAGCTCTGACGGCGTCAGATTCGGGTGACAGCCGGTGATAGTCATGCCGAGCAGGCAAGGCAGCAGAATAGACGCCCTCACGGCCTGAGCGCTTCGGCGGCGACCATTGCGACAAGCTCAGATCCCGTTTGGCCGACGCCCGGTTCAAAGGGGGCCACTGACAGCGTTTGGGCCGTCTGGCGCATCGTGGGCATGGGCATGGGCATGGGCGTGGGCGTGGGCGTGGGAGGCAGAGCGACAGGCGGACTACCGGCTTCTGGCGACGTCACGGGTCGCTTGCCAGGGGGAGTAACTACGGCGGCTTGCTGCGCCAAGCCCTGTGCGCACCCCCGAAAGGACGTCGGAGGTATTCCCCGAATCGTGGCCGGATTGGCCGCAAACGGCCTAAGGAGAGCTGTCAACCCGACGCGGGGATTGCGTTGGGGGTCGAGGAAGTTCACCAGCCCCGCCTGCATGGAGCCCATCCCGCGCTGAAGCGCGCTCCCGCCGTCGCTGATCGCTTTTCGAACGACGCCGCCGCACGCTGAAACGCTGACTGCTCCTGCACTGGCCGTGCCCCAGACCTCGATTGATTCGACCCGTATCCATGTCGCAGAGGGATTCACGCCAGCCACATATTGCGCGAAGGTCGCGGGCGATATCACGAAGGCGTCGGCCGGACGCTGGTACGTGCTCAACTCGGTCAGCCGCGCGTTGAACGCGGCCGAACTTTCCGACGAGGCGCTTTCAGCCATGTCAAACTGGGTGGAAAGCTCCAAAAATGTCAGATCGATGCTGTCGAGCCGTGCCGCGAGATCGGGTCCGCCCTGGGCCGTCACAGCTTCACGGATCAAGCACTGGTACCATCCCAGGACTTCGCCGAGCGCCTGATTTCGCATTCCAGCGTAAACAGTCCGCGAAATCTGCAGCCCTGCCGAAACCTCCAAGCCAGGCAGCCGCTTCAGTGCATTCTCGCCAGCGCGAGCCAAGATTTCTCCCCCGCCGACAGCATTGCCGACGGCAAATGGGGACGCCCGCAGGCCGCAGTCTGCGCGGCCGTCTGCGCGTGTGCGGTAGTGGTCCCGGTGATGATCGATACGGCAATGACCAGCAGCCATCGGCAAACAACTGGAACTTGCATTGGCACCTACCCCAAAAACCGTAGGAGGAGTTTATGCACCATTGTTCGATCAGTGCAACGGCTTGGGGGAGGGCCGCCTAGGGGGCCCAGTCCTCGTCCATGTAGCCCAGCAGGGCCAGAGCCCCGACGGCGGTGAGGACGCCGATGGCGAAGGCCGCGACGATGGAGCCGGTGGCGACGGCGGTCGAGACCGTCACGGGACGGCTCTCGTACCATTCGACGATGTCGGCGTCGTCGAGATCGTCCTCGAGATAGGCGTCGGCGTCGTGCAGGGGATTGTCGGACATGGTCAAGCTCCGTCGGTGGCTGCCTTAATCCCCCGCAGGATCGCCGGTTCCAGCGACCGATTGGTGACAGAACAGCGCGGGCGGGCTAGACGGCCCCAACCCACGCACGGAACGCGCTCAAGCAGCGAGATCCGGGCTCAAGTAGCGAGACGTAGCTTGTCCTCCGGCCGATCGCAGATCGGACCGGGGGGCGCGTCGAGCGATAGCGCACTGAAGAGATAACAATGGCCGGCCATTCCAAGTTCAAGAACATCATGCACCGCAAGGGACGCGCCGATGCGTCCCGCTCCAAACTGTTCTCCAAGCTGTCGCGCGACATCACCGTGGCGGCCAAATCGGGGATGCCCGACGTCGCCCTGAACCCGCGCCTGCGTCTGGCAGTCAACAACGCCAAGGCCGAGAGCCTGCCCAAGGACGTGATCCAGCGGGCCATAAACAAGGCGTCCGGCGGCGACGTCGATACGATGGAGGAGGTCCGCTACGAGGGCCGGGGCCCCGGCGGGGTCGGCATCATCGTCGAGGCCCTGACCGACAACCGTAACCGCGCCAACTCCAACATCGGCACGGCATTCAAGAAGAATGGCGGGGCGCTGGGCGAGATGAACTCGGTCGCCTTCATGTGGGACAAGGTCGGCAAGATTACCTACGCCGCCGAGGCCGGAAGCGAGGACGCCGTCATGGAGGCCGCCATCGAGGCCGGCGCCCAGGACGTCGAATCCGACCTGGTGAAGCCCGACATCTACGAGGACGCGCCGGGTCACACGATCTGGACCGCCTTCGAGGATCTGAACGAGGTCGCCGAGGCCATGTCCAAAATCCTGGGCGACGCCAAGTCCACCGCCATCGTCTGGAAGCCCCAGACCGAGGTGCCTGTGACCGGCGAGCATGTCGGGACGCTGATGCGGCTGCTCGACGCCCTGGACGCCGAGGACGATGTCTCCATGGTCTATTCCAACGAGGACATCTCCGACGAAGAGATGGCGAAGTTCGCGGGCTGACTGTCCACAGTCGTACAGGATCGCCGGTATCGACACTCCTGACGCTGACCGTTAATCATTCCTTAACGGGCGGGGGCGGCTCGATTCGAGGCGCCTGCATCAGGCGTCATCCGCCCGTCAACGGGGGCGTTATGACGATGTTGTCCAGGATCGATCGAGTTCTGTAACGGACCGGCAAGAGCGCCCAGGGCGTCGCGCCGTCCATCGACGAGCGGGAGAGCGGCGGCGACGCCGCCGGCGTCATCGGCGAACGGTTCGAGACCATTCAGGACAGCCTCGATCAGTTGTCGGACATGGCGCGCCGGTTCGGGACTTTCGAGAGCCTGCTGGCGCAGCTGCGGGATCCGCTGGAGGCGGAGTTCCGGTCGCGGCGCGACGGCCACGTCGAACTGATCAACCTGCGCGCCGCCAGCATCGACAACGGGGCCCGGCTGGAGGCTGCGACCGTCGAGGTGCGCAAGCTGGCCGACGCCCTGGCCGAGAGCGAGGCGCGGGCGGAAGACCTGGCGGCGCGGCTCCGCGAACAGACCGCGGCTTCGCAGGAAGCCCGGGTCGAGGCCGATCGTCACGCAGCGAACTGTCGCTGGCGACCGGCAAGATCGAGGCGCTCGAGACGGGTGAACGCGTCTCCGGTCAGCGGATCAAGGAACTTGAACAGGACCAGGAGGCCCTGCGCACCCAGTTGAAGCAGGCCGAGACCCTGCGCACCGACTCCGAGGCCGGCCGGGCGCAGATCCAGCGCGATCACGCCCTGGCCTCTGAAGAGAACACCGTCCTTCGTCGTCGCGTCGACGAGGTCTCGGCCGAGATCGCCGCCCTGGCCCGATCGTCCGCCGCCAGCGAAGGCCAGCTGGCCACCGAACGCGCCCGCTCGGCCTCCGAGCAGAGCGAAGCCGCCCGCGCCCTGCGCACGCTGGAGAACCAGACCGAGGCCGCCCGGGCCGAGATCGCCTCCCTGTCGTCGCGGCTCGATACGGCCACAGCCCGCGCCAACGGGCTGGAAGTCCTGAACACCGAACAGGCGTCGCGTCTGAGCGAGCTGCAGACCGGCTCGCACGGGACCGAGCGCAAGGCCGAACAGTTGCAGGTCAGCCTGGACCGCGCCATGGAGCGCATCCGCGGCCTGGAGGCCGAGACCGAAGAGACCCGCCAGCGCCTGGCCGGGATGGAGGTCGCCCGCCTCGCCGCCGTCGACCGCGCCGAGACCCTGGCCAAGGCCGCGACCACCCACGAAAAGGCCATCGCCCGCGCCGAGGACCGGATGCTGAAGATCCAGGCCAAGCTGGCGGCGGCGCAGGACGAGCACCACGCCAAGGCCCAGACCATGATCCAGCAGGCCGCCGCCCTGCGCGCGGAGCTGGAAGGCGCCCGGGCCGAGGCCGCGATGTCGTCGGCCGCGCTGGACGCCGCCCGTCGCGAACGCGGCGGCCGGCCGGCCCCGATCGAAAGCGGATCGGTCCAGGCCATCGTGGCCTGAGTTTGGCGGCGGTCGGGCGTGGTGGTAATCTCCACGCCATGACCGTGCATGTGACTATCGAGATGGATGAGGCCGTGAAGGCCAAGCTGGATGCGTTCTCCAGCGCCAGAGGCCGAGTGGCCGGTGAACTGCTGGTGGAAGCGGCGGAGCTTATTGCTCGCGAGCATGACGCTCTGGAGGCCGCGATCGTCGAAGCGGAAGCCTCTCTGGCGGCGGGCAAAGGCATCCCGCATGAGGAGGTCGTTGCCCGGCTGCACGCACGGCGAGCCCGATGGACGGACGCTGCTTGAGGCTGATCTGGACGCCGGAAGCGGAAGCTGATCTGGAAGAGGGCGTCAACTACATCGCGCGAGACAATGTCTCGGCCGCCATCGCGACAGAAGATCGCGTTCTGGAAGCAGCGGATGGGCTGCGTGATTTCCCCAGCAAGGGGCGGGCTCGTCCCGACGGCAGACGGGAGTTGGTGGTCGCCGCCAAGCCTTTCCTGCTCGTCTACCGGACGGAGCTCGACTGTGTTCTGGTTCTGCGCGTCTGGCACACGAGCCGCGAACCGTTCAGCTGACCGACGCGAGTCGTTCGCACGGAACCGGCGCCCTGCGGCGGGCGTATCGAGGCTTCACTGTTCGCGCCGGAGCCGCCCCATGGACATCACCCAGCTGATCCTCGACGACCACGCCGAGCAACGGCGGCTGTTCTCGATCCTCGAACAGATCGATCCGAAGGACATCGAGGCGCTGACGGCGGTCTGGTCGCGGCTGAAGGCGTTCCTGGATGTCCACGCCGAGGCCGAGGAGCGGTTCTTCTATCCCGAGCTGCTCAAGCTGGGCGAGGGCGCCAACGACGCCGAGGACGGCACGGTCGAGGGCGAGACTGAAGACGCCATCGAGGATCACAACAGGCTGCGCGACGCGGTCAAGGCGGTCGAGAAGTACAAGGTCGGCACGGGCGCCTGGATCGAGGCGGTCGGCAAGGCCAACGTGGTCAACTCCAAACACATGGGCGAGGAGGAACGGCAGGGTCTGACGGACTTCCGCCGCCACGCGCCGGTGTCGATGCGGCACGAACTGGCCGTGCGGTTCGCCGCGTTCGAGGCCGATCACATCACCGGCGTGCGGCCCGTCAACAAGGACCCCGAGAGCTATATCGAGGCCAATGGCTGACGCGCGATGATCGAGGACCAGTCCGGCTAATGGACTCCCGTGCTCGGCGCGGTCCTCGCGGGCGGCGTCATCTGCATCGAGCGCGAGTGGCAGGGGCGGGCGGCGGGTCTGCGGACGCACATCCTCGTGTGTTTGGCGTCGGCGCTGCTGATGCAGGCGGCGCTGACCCAGGGGCATTGGGCGTTTCTGGCCCTGCCCGACGAGAACATCGTCACTGACCCGACGCGGATGGCGCACGGGGTCCTGACCGGGATCGGCTTCCTGTGCGCGGGGGTGATCTTCCGGACCGGCTTCTCGATCCACGGGCTGACGACGGCGGCGTCGCTGTGGATCACCTCGGCGATCGGCATCCTGCTCGGGGTCGGCCTTTATGGGCTCGGGATCGTGGCGACGGTAGTGACGGGGCTGATCCTGGCGGCGACGCTTTCAGGTGTTGCCGGGCTGTGCCGCTTCTACCTCGACCCGCGCGACGCCTGAGTTCGGTGTCAACGCCACACTGTCCAGCACGGCGCGAGATTCTGTACCAACTCGTCACCCCAGCTGGCATAGCCGCCGTTGTAGTCGTTGACGGTCATCAGCATCTGGCCCCTGCCGGGTGCGGAGACGTCCATCGTGATCTCGTAGCGCTGCCCGTCCTTCTTGGTAGGTTCGATGGGACGGAGAATCGGCGGGCGCGGGTTCAAGGCGGTCGGAACGCCTCGCACGGCTGGAATGGCCCGGAGCGTCTGAAGCGAAGTCCGAAGACCCGGACAGGTTTCAGATCGAGCGACCTGCGGCGCGGCCCTCGTGTAGACCGCGATAGCCGACAGCTTATCATCCGTGGGGTCGGACCCGGCCGGCCCCCTGCGTGGGGCGTAGATCGTGATCTCCGCGCCTTCATATGGCGTTTCGCGAAGCACATGCACCCGGACGACGGCCTGCCCGCCCTCGAATTCGAAAAGACGTATCTGGTCCGACAGGGACTGCGACCCCGCCAGCGCCGGGGTCGCGATCAAGGCGGCGAGGACCACTCCGCGCATGTCAGCCGCCCTGCATCGCGTAGCGCTTCACGATCTCGAACAGGAAGTCGCGGCCCTCGTAGAGGGAGCGGACGCGAATCCGTTCGTTGAGGCCGTGGGCGCCGCCGCCGTCGGGATCGCCGAACATGCCCGTGACGCCATAGGTCGGGATGCCTGCCGCATTGGTGAAGCGGCCGTCGGTGGCCCCGGTCGCCATGGTCGGCAGGATCGGCACGTTCGGCCACATCTCACCCGCAACCTCGCGGATCGGACCCATGACGGCGTCGGACAGCGCCGGCGGCGGGGCGGTCGGGCTGGGGCGGCCGACGGGGGTGATGGAGATGGCGGCATCAGCCATCAGCCGGGTCAGTTCCGCCTGGGTCTCGGCCACCGTATGGCCGGGCAGGATGCGGCAGTTGATGTTGGCGGTGACCTTCTGGGGCTGGGCGTTCGGGGCGTGGCCGCCGTCGATCAGGGTCGGGATACAGGTGGTGCGCAGGGTCGCGTTCCACGACGGATTGGCGGCCGAGACGCGGGCGGCGGCCTCCGCATCGGGACCGGCGGCGGCGCTGATGGCGCGCATGTCGGCGGCGTGTTGCGGCTGGGTCCCGGCCAGGGCCGCGAAATAGGCGCGGGTGACCGGGTTCAGTTCGAGAGGGAAATCGTAGCCGCCGACGCGGGCGAGGCCGGCCGCCATGGCGACGATGGCGTTGTCCTTCCTCGGGCGCGAGGAGTGGCCGCCGGGGTTGGTCAGCTCGAGCGTATAGTCCTGATAGATCTTCTCGCCCGCCTGGACGGCGAGGGCGAGGCGATTGCCCTGATCGTCGAGCAGACCGCCGGCGCCTTCGTTCAGGGCGAAACCGGCCTGAAGGGGCTCGGGGTGTTCGGCCAGCAGCCATTCGACGCCGTTGTGGACGTCGGCGGTCTCCTCGCCGCAGGTGAGTGCGATCCTGATGTCGCGGGCGGGGGCGAACCCCTCCTGCCTGAGCCGCACGAGCGTATCGACCCAGACCGAGGCCTGGGCTTTGTCGTCGCTGGCGCCGCGCGCGTAGAAATAGCCGCCCTCCTCGACCAGGGTGAAGGGATCGCGGGTCCAGTCGGCGGGATTGGCCTCGACCACGTCGATGTGGGCGAGGAGCAGCAGGGCGGGGGCGTCGGGGTCCGAGCCGTGCAGGGTGGCGACCAGATTGCCGTCCTTCGGCCGGTCCGCCGGAGCGAGGATGCGGACGTCGGCGGCCGGATAGCCTGCGGCGGTCAGGCGGGCGGCCATACGCTCCCCGGCCAGGGTGCAGCTGCCTTCGGACAGGGTGGTGTTGGTCTCGACCAGTTCCTCGTAGAGGGCGCGGAAGGCGAGCTGGTCGGGGCGGGGCGCCGGCGCGGTCTGGGCCTTGGTGGAGGTGGCGATGGCGAGGGCCACGCCGAAGACGACGGCGATGACGCCCACGCCGATCAGCAGGCGCTGGCGGCTCTTGCGGACCGCCGCATAGACGGGCTCATCGAGGTAGTAGAAGCCGGCCCGGGCCTGACGGATGGCGTTCTGGCGCAGCAGGCCGCGCAGGGCGAGTCTGGCCAGGTTCCGGTCGGGCGCCAGGGGGATGGCCCTGTCGGGCGAGAAGGCCTCGGCGGCCCGCAGCGCCTCGATCATCCGGCGCTCCGCCCGCATCCTCTGGGCCGCGACGACGGCGCCGGCTGTGTTCGACATGATGGATCCCTCTCGTTCGGCGTCGAAGCTAGCGTGAAGCCGCGCCCTTGTCCCGCCCCGGATCACGCCGGACTTGCATGCGGCGACATCAGGGGACTAGCGTGAAGATTCGTCAGTTCCCGGAGCGTATTTGGTGTTCGATCTGAATCTTTTGTGGCCGGTCGCTGCGGCGATGACGGCGGGCGGCCTGATCGGCGTGGAGCGGACCTATCACGGCCACCCGGCCGGTTTCCGGACCCATATCCTGGTCTGTCTGACCTCGTGCCTGCTGATGCTGGCGGCGATGCACCAGTCGACCTGGGCCTTCACGGCCTTGCCGGGTCAGACGGTCGTCATCGACCCGACACGGATGTCGCACGGCCTGCTGACCGGCATCGGCTTCCTGTGCGCCGGGGTGATCTTCCGCGAGGGGTTTTCCGTGCACGGCCTGACCACGGCGGCGTCGCTGTGGGTGACCTCGGCCATCGGGGTGCTGTTCGGAGTGGGGATGCTGGACCTGGCCCTGCTGGGGTCGGGCGCCACCCTGGGCGTGCTGGGGATCCTGCGCGTGCTGGACGCGAGGCTGCCGCATGTCGGGGTGATGGACGTAACCCTGCGCTGGAAGCGTGGCGAAGCGCCCAACGGCGTGGCCGTGCGCGAGTTGCTGCGCTTCAGGGGTGTGAAGGTGGTGCGTCTGGGGCATGTGATGAGCCATGACGGGGCCATCCATGAGCATCATCTCAAGGTAAAGGGGCATGTGCCGATCGACATCGACGGCCTGGTGACCCAGCTCAGCGCCGAGGACGGCCTGGCCGGCTTCTCGATCCTGCCTCGCGAGGAGTGACGGCGGTCATTGTCCGTCAACCTTGTTTGAGGCATGACTGGAACGAATGACGAACAGCATGATTCATCAAGGCGGGGGGACTCGAATTCTGGGACTGGACCCCGGCCTGCGCCGCACCGGCTGGGGCGTGATCGTGGCCGAGGGCTCGCGGCTGCGCTGGATCGCGCACGGGGTGGTCGCCCCGCCGGAAGGGGCGCCGCTGTCGGAACGGTTGCTCTGGCTTCTCGAGAAAGTGGGTGAGGTCTGCGCCGCCTATTCCTGCGACGAGGCGGCGATCGAGGAGGTGTTCGTCAATGTGAACCCGTCGTCGACGCTGAAACTGGGTCACGCGCGGGCGGCGGTGATGCTGGCCCCGGCGCAGGCCGGGCTGTCGGTGGCGGAGTATTCACCCAATCTCATCAAGAAGGCGGTGGTCGGGGCCGGCCACGCCGACAAGAGCCAGATCGCCTTCATGGTGAAACGGCTGTTGCCCCAGTCTTGCCAAGGGGCCGCCGGGGACGTGAAGGCGGACGCCGCCGATGCGCTGGCGGTGGCGATCACCCATGCGCAGCTGCGCAAGCGGGCCCTGCTTATTCCTCCCCCGTTGGGGGAGGGGGACCGCATAGCGGTGGAGGGGGCCAAAGCCAGACACCTTCTTCGCGGTGAGCCCCCTCCACCCCAGCGCAAGCGCGCTGCGGTCCCCCTCCCCCAAAGGGGGAGGAATACATGATCGGGCGGCTGAGAGGCGTTCTGGCCGAGGTCGAGGAGGGGCATTGCCTGATCGACTGTGCGGGCGTGGGCTATGTGGTGACGTGCGGCGCGCGGACGCTGCAGCGACTGCCGGCGCCGGGCGACGAGGCGACCCTGCATATCGAATCGAGCTGGTCGGCGGAGAACGGGCCGCGCCTGTACGGCTTCCTGACGCGGGACGAGCGGCGGGCCTTCACGACCCTGACCGGGATTCAGGGGGTTGGGCCGAAGGCGGCGCTGTCGGTGCTGGACGTCCTGCCGCCGGGCGAACTGGCGAGCGCGGTCGCGCGGGACGACAAGGCGGCGATCGGGCGAGCGAACGGGGTGGGTCCGAAACTGGCGCTGAGAATCGTGACCGAGCTGAAAGGCAAGTCGCTGGGGGATGTGTCGTTCACGCCGAGCGCTGCGGGCGTGCATGCCGAGATCGCACCGCCGCTTCCGAGCGTGACGGGCGAGGCCGTGTCGGCCCTGCTGGGGCTGGGCGTGGCCGAGGTCAATGCGCGCCGGGCCGTGGATCAGGCGCTGATCCGGCTGGGCGATGACGCCGAACTGTCGGCCGTGATCCGGGCCGCGTTACAGGAGCTGGGGCGGTGAGGGACATCAACATCCCTTCTCCCCTTGCGGGAGAAGGTGGCAGCCGAACGCTGACGGATGAGGGGTCGCGCCGATGGCTGGAGTGGGCTCGGCCAATGCAGAGGGTTGAGGTCAGCGTGACCCCTCATCCGACATCGCTTCGCTCGGCCACCTTCTCCCGCAAGGGGAGAAGGGCAGTATGACCGACGACCGCATCATCTCGCCGGAACCCGCCCCCGGCGAAGCCTATGACCGCGCCCTGCGGCCCCAGACCCTGTCGGAGTTCGTGGGGCAGGAGCAGGCCAAGGGCAATCTGAAGATCTTCATCGACGCGGCGCGGGGGCGGGGCGAGGCGCTGGATCATGTGCTGCTGTTCGGGCCGCCGGGACTCGGCAAGACGACGCTTGCGCAGATCGTGGCGCGCGAACTGGGCGTCGGCTTCCGCGCCACTTCCGGCCCGATCCTAGCCAAGGCGGGCGATCTGGCGGCCATCCTGACCAATCTCGAACCGCGCGACGTCCTGTTCATCGACGAGATCCACCGGCTGGCCCCGACGGTGGAGGAGATCCTCTATCCGGCGATGGAGGACCATGTGCTGGATCTGATCATCGGCGAGGGACCGTCGGCGCGGTCGGTGCGGATCGATCTGGCGCCCTTCACCCTGGTGGGGGCGACGACGCGGGCGGGTCTGTTGGCGACGCCGCTGCGCGACCGGTTCGGGATTCCGCTGCGACTCGAATTCTACACGCCGGAGGAACTGGTGAGGGTCATCACCGGGGCCGCCCGGAAGATGGGAACGGGGATCAATGACGAGGGCGCGCGCGAGATCGCCTCACGGGCGCGAGGCACGCCGCGCGTGGCGGGGCGGCTGCTGCGCCGGGTGCGGGACTTCGCCGAGGCGGAGGGGGCGGCGGTGATCGACCGCATCGTGGCGGCGCGGGCGCTGTCGCGGCTGGAGATCGACGAGGCGGGGCTCGATGCGAACGACCGTCGCTTCCTGAAGGCCCTGATCGAGAACTATGGCGGCGGGCCGGTCGGGATGGACACTCTGGCGGCGGCGATCGCCGAGGCGCGCGACGCGGTCGAGGATGTGATCGAGCCCTATCTGCTGCAACAGGGCTTCATCCAGCGAACGCCGCGCGGACGGATGGCGTGTGCGAAGGCCTATGCGCATCTGGGCCTGACGGAGCCGCCGAAGCCTCCGACGGCGCAGGGCGTGGGGCAGGGCGGCCTGTTCGAGTGAGCATCGACTTTGATCCGGCTAAGGACGCCGTCAACCGCGCCAAGCATGGCGTGTCGCTCGCCTTGGCGGCAGCGGGCGATTGGACGGCCGCCTTCATCGCGCCCGACGATCGGCGAGACTACGGCGAACCTCGATGGTATGCTTATCTGCCGATCGACGGCCGCGTTCACGTCGTTGTCTATAAAGAGCGGGACGACATCACCCGCATCATCAGTCTGCGTCGGGCGAACCCGCGCGAGGTCAGGAAGTATGACGAACTCCGCACCGGTTGATCCTTCGGAAGATTGGGACAACCCCGAACTGACGGACGCCGATATCGCGCGCATGCGACCGGCGCGCGATGTCTTGTCTCCCGAGGCCTATGCCCGGCTGGCGGGTCTGGGCGAGGTGGGTCTCAAACTTCCGGCCGAGACGATCCGGGCGTTCGCCGAAGAGGGCGACGACTGGCGTGAGCGTATGGCCGAAGCCCTGAACGAAGCGGCGCGGAAGAAGCACGCGGCCTGACGGGTCAGGGTTCGGTCGGGATCAGGCGGTAGTTCAGGGCCTGGATCGACCACGGCGTGGTTGGGGCCAGCAGGACCCGGCCCGAGATACGGCCATTTTCGCAAGTCCAGTCGAACATCCCGGACAGGGCGCCCGTGGCGACGACGGGCGTGTCGGTGACGCAGTCGCCGGCATCGACCTTCGCCGTCGTGAGGACCGTGCGCCAGTTCTCGACCGAACGATCCATGAGGACGTTCATCGCCAGCCGGTTCTGTTCGACCGAGACGTCGGCGGCGGCCCAGATACGGCCGGTCGCGGCGTAGGCGGCGGCGAGTTCGTCGCTGACGGGCGCGTCGCGCACGGGGGCGGCGCCGGAACGGACCAGCAGGTTGGCGGCCTCCAGCAGGGGCGCGGACGGGCCGGCGTAGGTGCGGTTGGCGAAGGCGAAGAGGCCGAGGCCGCGCTCCGGCAGCAGGATCATATAGGAGCCGTAGCCGGGATAGCCGCCGCCGTGGGCCAGGACCTGTCCAAGCTCGCAGTCGGCCGGGACCCGCAGACCCATGCCGTAGGCGACCCCGACCGGGCAGGGCGTGCCGTCGGGCAGGGTGCGGAGGCTGGCGGCGACGAAGTTGGAGCCGGTCGCCATCTCGCGCACCGTCGAACGCCGCACAGGGCCGGTCTCTTCGCCGTCGCGGGCGGGCCAGGCGGACAGCAGGAAGGCGATCCATTTCGCGTAGTCCGGCGCGCTGGTCTCGACCCCGCCCATGGCGCCGAAGACGCCGTGGCGCATGTCGGGCTCGGGGGCCCAGGCCTCGTTCTCCCAGCGGTAGCCGAGGGCGCGCCGGGTCGGGTTGGACGCGAAGACATCGTAGCCTGTCGCGGTCATGCCAAGCGGCTGCATGATCTCCTGCCGGATATACTCATTGTACGGACGACCTGAGACATGGGTCACGATCCGGCCCAGCAGGGCGTAGCCGAAGTTGGAGTATTCGAAGGCTGTCTCCGGACTGCGGGTGAAGGGAACGCCCGCCTCCAGCATGGCGGTGAATTCGGCCTCGGTCAGGACCTGCTGGCGGTCGCCCCAGGGATCGTCGGTGACGAAGCCGGCGGCGTGATTGAGCAGGTCGCGAATCTTGATGCGCGGCGAGTCCGCCGTCGGGTAGGTCCAGTGCGCCATCTCCGGCACATGGGTTTCGGCGAGGTCGTCGAGCGACAGCCTGCCCTCGTCGCGCAGCTTCAGGATAGCCAGGGCGGTGAAGGCCTTGGACATGGAGGCGATGCGGAACAGGGAGTGCAGGTCCACCGGCGCCTGGCTGTCGAGATTGCGTTGGCCGGTGAAACGGACATGACGAAGACGCCCGTCCTGGACGATGCCCCAGATCAGGCCGGGCGCGTGGGCCTGGGTCTGCCAGCGGTCGAAGTTCGCATCGATCTGGCCGACGGCCTCGTCGAAGGTCGCCGGCGTGGGAGCGGCCGGGGCGGTCGGGTCCGGTGTCTGGGCGAAGACCGGCATGGCGGCGACGAGGGCCAGGGCGGCGACGGCGGCGGTCAGGCTGCGATGCATGGCGTTTCCCTCCAACGCCGCACAGCTAGCGCTTCGCTCGCCTGGCGCGCCAGATAACTTTTGCGAGCGGCTTGCCAAGCGCCGGGCGCGGGACTTTGGTGTCGGCGAACCGGAGACCGTCCATGATCCTTCGCGCACTCGCCGCCCTGTGCCTGCTGTTCGGCGGGATCGCGCTGGCCGCGCCCGCCCTCGCCGCCGATCCGGTGTTCATCGACACCGCCTGCCCGGCCGAGTGGCCGACCGGGGTGCGCGAGGTTCGCTGCGGCACGCTGACGGTCGACGAGGCGCGTGACGGGTCGAGCGAGCGGCGGATCGATATCGCCGTGGTGATCGTCAAGGCGTCGACGCCGTATCGCGACGCGTCGGGGCGTCTGCTGCCGCCGGTGGTGAATTTCCACGGCGGGCCGGGCGGGGCCTCGACGCCGGGCGTCGGGCGGATGCTGCAGGCCGCGCAGCAGAACCCGGACGCTGTCGCCGTCGATCAGGACATGATCTTCTTCGACCAGAGGGGCGGCGGGCGAGGCAAGCCGTCGATGGACTGCCCGGGCGTCGAACTGACCGACGCCGGGCCGCCCTCGGACGAGGATCGCGACGGGCTGATTGCCTGTCTGCGCGACTATCAGGCCCAGGGGATCGATCTGAACTGGTACAATGCCGCCGCCATCGCCGACGATGTGCGCGACCTGGTCCAGGTGCTGGGGCTGGAGAAGATTGACCTGCGCGGCGGATCCTACGGGCCCCGGATCGAGGCCGCCGTCATCACCCATCAGCCGCAGATCGTGCGCGCCGTAGTGATGGACAGCCCGTGGCCGCCCGAGGGCAACTGGGCCGTTGGCACGCCCGAGCAGGTCTCAACCGCCGTGCGGATCATCCTGGCGAAGTGCGCGGCCCAGGCGGAATGCAGCGCCCGCTATCCCGACATGCAGGCCCGGTTCGAGACCGAGGCGCGACGCTGGCTGGCCGGGCCGATCACGGGCAGGGACGGGCGGACGTTCAATGTCGACGATCTGTCCGCCTTCCTGATGGACACGACCTACAGCCGCGTCGGCGTGCATCGCCTGCCGGCCGCTCTGGACAGGATCATCGCCGGCGACCTGACACCCGTCGCCGAGATCGCCGGGAACAGGACCTATTATTTCGAAGGCCAGCACATGGCCCACCTGTGCAAGGAGGAGCTGCCGTTCGAGTCGAAGGCGCGGCTGGTGGCCGGAGCGGCAGGCGATCCGGTTGCGGAGGTCCTGGTCCCGTCCCTGTCGCGACTGTTTGACGTTTGCGACGCCATCGGCGAGCGGCCGGCCGACCCGATCGAGAACGCCCCGGTCGTGACCGACATCCCGACCCTGTTCGTCGCCGCCGAGATCGATCCCGGCTGCCCGCCGGCCCTGACCGAGGCCGCCGCACGCGGCTACGCCAACAGCCAGGTGGTGATCGTGACCAATGCGACGCACGGGGTGATTGGCGCCAGCCCCTGTACGCGCAGGATGGCGCGGGACTTCTTGCGCGACCCGTCGGCGCCGGTGGACCGCAGCTGTCTGCCGGTCGCCGACACGCCGCTGGACTTCACCCTGGACCCGCCGGCCGCATGACCGACAGCCCCACCGCCGGCCGTTTCGAGGGTCGCGCGCACCTGTTGCCGCTGCGGGTCTATTACGAGGACACCGACTTCACCGGGGTGGTCTATCACGCCAACTATGTCCGGTATTTCGAGCGCGGGCGGTCGGATTTCCTGAGGCTGGCGGGCATCGGTCATGCGCAGTTGCTGGAGATCGATCCGCCGCTGGCCTTCGTGGTCGCTGAGATGAAACTGCAGTTCGTCAAGCCGGCGCGGATCGACGACGCCCTGGTGGTGCGCACCACCTATGACGCGATCAAGGGGGTGCGGCTGATGATCTCCCAGGTGATCGAGCGTGACGGGCAGGCGCTGTGCCGGGCCGATGTCACCGCCGTCTGCATCCACCTGGACGGTCGGCCGCGACGTCCGACCAGGGCGCTGGTCGAGGCGGTGACACCCTGGCTGGCGCAACCGGGCGGCGCTGGCTAGACTCCGTCGGTGCCCGTTTCCGTGGCCATTCCGCCGCAGACCGGCGGTCGTCAGGAATCGACGGCGCTCCATCGGCCCTTCGGCCATAGAACCGCCACGCCACGTGGCTCGATAGAATCCGACTGTTCTCCCCAGGATCCGCCCATGACTGTCGCCGCCACTGTCGCCTCCGAGGCCTCGATGTTGAACCCGGTGACCCTGTTCCTGACCGCCGACTGGGTGGTGAAGAGCGTCATGGTCGGGCTGGCCGTCGCCTCGGTGTGGTCGTGGACCGTCATCATCGACAAGGCCTTCCGCTTCACCGCCCTGAACGCCCAGGCGAACGCCTTCGAAAAGGCCATCGCCTCGGGCCGGTCGCTGGAAGATGTGGCGGCCCAGGCGGGACCGGAGCCCGCCCACGCCCTGCCGCGCATGCTGGTGATCGCCCTGTCGGACTGGCGCGAGACGCGGCGCAAGGGGCCGCTGACCGATACCGAGGGCAATCTCCTGATCTCGCGGATCGACCGCAGCCTCGATTCCCTGATCGCACGCGAGGGCCAGCGGATCGAGGAAGGCCTGGGCGTGCTGTCCGTGGTCGCTACGGCCTCGCCCTTCATCGGCCTGTTCGGCACGGTCTGGGGCATCATGAACGCCTTCGGGCGGATCGCGGCGGCGGGAAACACCAATCTGACGACGGTCGCACCGGCCATCGCCGAGGCCCTGTTCGCCACGGCCGTGGGTCTGGCGGCGGCCATCCCAGCCTATATCGCCTACAACAAGTTCTCGATCGACGCGGGCAAGTTCACCGGCCGGCTCGAAAGTTTCGCCGACGACCTGCAGGCTGCCGTGGCGCGCCGTCTGGGCGGAGGCCCGGCCCCGGTCGCTCCGCCGCCCCCGCCGCCGCCGTCCGCTCCCGACCTGTCCTTCCGCCGGAGCGTCTGAGCCATGGCGATGGGTGGAGGCGGAGGCGGAGGCCACGTTCGGGGCCGACGCCGCGCCCGCAAACGGCCGCTGAGCGAGATCAACGTCACGCCCCTGGTGGATGTGATGCTGGTGCTGCTGATCATCTTCATGATCTCGGCGCCGCTGCTGACCGTCGGCGTTCCGGTGGAACTGCCCAAGACCGAGGCCAGCGCGGTCGAGACCGACAAGCCGCCGGTGACGGTGTCGATCGACCGCGAAGGCGCGATCTTCGTCCAGCGCGACGAGACGGCCTACGACGCCCTGACCGACCGGGTGGCCGAGGCCGCCGATGGCGTGGACCGCGAGGAGCTGTCGATCTTCGTCCGGGCCGACGGGCGGGCGCCCTATCAGGCCGTGGCGCGGGTCATGGCGCGGCTGTCGGCGGCCGGTTTCACCAAGCTGAACCTGATCACCGACACGGCGGAACCGGCTCCGGGCGGGGAAGGCTGAGCCATGGCGGCCACGCGTCCGTCACCGGCGATCTTCGGCGCCATCCTGCTGCACGCGGGCGTGGCGGCGATGTTCCTGATCCGCTGGCCCGAGAGCGAGGCCGAGATCCTGCCGACGGTGTCGTCGGTGCCGGTGTCGATCGTCTCCGACATGGTGGTCGAGGCGGCCGCGCCGGACAATCCGTCCGAGGAACTGGTCACCGACGAGGCGGCGACCGCGCCGGTCGAGACGCCCCCGGAGCCGATTCCTCCGACGCCCACACCGCCCGCCCCGACGCCCCGGCCTACGCCGACGCCGACCCCGAGACCTGTCCCGCCTCGGCCCACGCCGCCCAGACCGACTCCGCCGCGTCCCACGCCGCCGCGCCCGGCCCCGGCCCAGCCGCAGCCGTCGCTGGATCTGGACGCCCTGGCCGGTCCGCGCCGACCCGCGCCGACCCGCGGTCCGCGTCCGGCCACGGGGCAGCAGGGGCGGGGACAGGCGGCCCAGGCGACGGGGCCGCAGCTGACCGCCATCTTCAACCAGGTCTATCCGAACTGGACCCTGCCCTGCGACATCCCGGGCGCGAACCAGTTGCGGATCGAGATGGACCTGACGCTGTCGGCCGACGGGCGGATCACGGCGGGGCCGACGTTGCGCAATCCGCGCTCCGATTCCGTCTATCGCGCCGCCGCCGACGGCGCCCTGCGCGCCATCCGTCAGACCGCGCCCTTCGACGTGCCCGCGGGTTTCCCCGGCGGCGCCTATCGCCCGGTGTTCGTCACCGAACGGGCGTGCCGGAACCGTTGATTGCGATCCTGACCGTCCCTGACGCTTCGCCCGGCAAAGGTTGCCGTCCCGAAAGTCGCCCCATTCGCCGCCATGCTGGCGTTTGTCACACGGTCTGGCGATAAGGACCGGGACATTCCCGCTGCGCCTGGAGACATCGATGCGTCTGAACCTGCTTCTGAGCACCGTCGCGGCTATCGGCATCGCGGCGACCTCTTTCGCGCAGGCCCAGTCCGCCCGTGACCCTAACGGTCCGTCGCGCCAGCAGACCCAGGCCCAGCCGGCCCAGACCGGGGAACCGATCGAGGTCGAGATCGACCAGGGGGTGCTGCGGCCGTTCCAGATCGCGGTCGCGCCATTCAGCGGCCAGAACGGCACGTCGATCGCTGACGTCCTGTCGGGCGATCTGCGGCGCTCGGGCTTCTTTGAGCCGATCAACCCGGCCAGCTTCATCGAGACCAATCTAAGCCTGGCCAATGCGCCGAACTTCCAGCAGTGGACCCAGATCGGCGCCCAGGCGGTGCTTTACGGCTCGGTCACGCCGCGCCCGGACGGCCGCAACGACTTCGGCTTCCGCCTCTACGACCCCTACCGTCAGTGTCAGCTGGTCAGCTACAATTTCACCGCTACGCCAGAGCAGTGGCGCCGGATCGCGCACAAGATCGCCGATGTCGTCTATGCCCGGATGACCGGCGAGACCGGCATCTTCGACACTCGCATCATCTATGTCGCCGAGAGCGGCACCGAGCTGAACCGCCTGTCGCGCCTCGCGATCGTGGACCAGGACGGGTACAATCCCGTCTTCCTAACCGATGGCTCGGAGATCATCCTGACGCCGCGCTTCTCGTCCAACCCGGACGAGATCACCTATATGGCGCTGGGCGAGGACTACAGCCGCATCTACCTCTACAACCTGACCACGGGCCGTCGTGAAAGCCTGGGCGAGTTCGACGGCCAGGCCTTTGCGCCCCGCTATTCGCCCGACGGGTCCAAGGTGGCCTTCTCGATCATCCGGGGCGGCAATACCGACGTCTATGTGATGAACCTGAGGACCCGGCAGCTGTCGCGCCTGACCAGTGATCCCGGCATCGACACCTCGCCGTCCTTCAGCCCCGACGCGACGCGGATCGTGTTCAACTCCGACCGGACGGGGACTCCACGCTTGTATGTCATGAATGCCGACGGCTCGGGCCAGCGTCCGATCAGCAGAGGCGGCGGCAGCTATACGGCGCCGGCCTGGAGCCCGCGCGGCGACCTGATCGCCTTCACCAAGTCCGGCGGCGGTCAGTTCGGCATCGGGGTGATGAACATCGACGGCTCCGGCGAGCGGATGCTGAGCCGGTCCTATTTCGAGGAAGGCCCGTCCTGGGCCCCCAACGGCCGCTATCTGATGTTCTCGCGCCAGACGCGGGGCGGAAACACCAACCTGTGGATGGTCGATCTGTCCGGCCGCGTCATCGCCCAGTCAGGCTACCAGGGGCGGGGGTCCGACCCCGCCTGGTCGCCTTTGCTGGACGACAGCCCGAACAACCTCGGCGGCGGCCAGGGCGCCGACAGCTGTTCTTCCTAGACCGCTCGGGACCTTCCCGAACAACAATGCGTTATCGCCGGTGACGGCGCAGACAAAAGCCACGGTTCGCGACCTATGCTCAAGCTTCGCAGGACCGCCAATGAGGAGATGACCCGATGATGACCGCATCCAACATGACCAGGTTCGCATTGGTCGGTTTGGTCGCCCTTTCGATGGCCGCCTGCGCGCCCCGCCGCCCGGTGACCGGCGTGGCTGACGGCACGGACGGACCGGCGATCGACAACCCCGCCTACCCGGGCCCCGGCAACGGCGGCATCGACGGCGGCAATATCGGTTCGGGCGCGCCCGGCTCGGAACAGGACTTCGTCGTCAATGTCGGCGACCGGATCTATTTCGATCTCGATTCCTATTCGGTCAGCCCCGAGGCCTATCCGCGCCTGGACGCCCAGGCGGCCTGGTTGGCCCGCTATCCGCAGATCACGGTCCGCATCGAGGGCAACGCCGACGAACGCGGCACCCGCGAATACAATCTCGCCCTCGGCGCCCGCCGCGCCGAATCGATCCGCAACTATCTGATCGAACGCGGCGTCTCGGCCGGCCGGATCGACACGATCAGTTTCGGCAAGGAGCGCCCGATCGCGGAAGGCGCCAGCGAGGACTCGTGGGCCCGCAACCGTAACGGCCACACGGCGATCGTTTCAGGCGCCCAGTAAGAAGCCTGTCTCCTCCCGGTGCGCCCTTGCGCATGGGGAGGTGGCGGCGAGCCCCTTTGCGAGCTGACCGAGGGTTCTGAGGAGCGGCAAGAACCCCTCCGTCTCCTTCGCTTTGCTACGGATCCACCTCCCCATGCTTCGCAGGGGGAGGAGACATTGCGCCCTTGCTCGCTCCCCCGCTGCGCTGCACATAGGGTCGACACAGCGCCGGAGGGGGCCATGGTGGATATCGATGCGGCGGGCGGTCTGGCGACCGGCGGCCTGATCGCGGGGGCGGTCGAGAAGCCGACGGGCAAGGCCGGCGAGCACCACGCCGGGACCTGCAGCGACTGTGGCGAGCCGACCACCGGAAATTTCTGCGCCAACTGCGGCCAGCCGACCCACGTGCATCGCAGCCTCCTGCACCTCGGCGAGGAGCTGCTGCACGGCGTCATGCATTTTGACGCCCGAATCTGGCGCACCCTGCCGCTGTTGTTGCTCAATCCCTCCAGGCTGACCCGCGAATGGATCGCGGGGGCCCGGACCCGCTACGTCTCGCCCCTGGCCATCTTCCTGTTCACTGTCTTCCTGATGTTCTTCCTGCTGAGCTTCAGCGGCTCCCAGGTCATCCAGACCGAAAGCCTGGAAGAACGAATCGCGGACGCCCGCACAGGCGTCGCCGAGTTGCAGACATCGATCATCGCCGCAGAGGCGCGAGCAGTAGCGGGCGAGCCGGGGGCGGAAGGCGCGCTCGCGGGCATGCGGGCCGGGCTCGCCGCAAGCCAGTCCCAGTTGGCCTCTCTCGAGGCCGCACGCACGGCCGGGCCGCGCGCGGACGGCCTGACACAAGGCAGCTGGCAGGCCAGCGTCGCCGACGCCGTCCACGACGGCAACGTCACCATCGGATTCGGCGACAAGAAGCTGCAGGAGAAGATCCTGCACAAGCTCGCGAACCCGGACTTCGCCCTCTACAAAATCCAGCAGACCCTCTACAAATTCGCCTTCCTGCTGGTGCCGCTGTCGATCCCGTTTGTCTGGCTGCTGTTCGCCTGGAAGCGGGGCTTCACCTGGTATGATCACGGGGTCTTCGTGCTGTATTCGCTGACCTTCATGGCGATCCTGAGCATGACGCTGATCGCGCTCGACGCCTTTGCCGGGACTGGCAAGGACTGGCGCGCGATGGCGGGGGGAACGATCGGCGGCCTGCTGACCCTCACGGTTCCGGTCCACATGTTCGCACAACTCAGAGGGACCTACGGGCTTTCGATCTTTTCGGCGCTTTGGCGAACGGTCGCCCTGCTGATCTTCAGCTTCCTTGTGGTGGTTTTCTTCATCCTGGGCATCATCGTTCTGGGGCTGACTTCCTGACGCCTTGCGGCGGCCTCAAATCGATGAAAGCTGTAGCCTCATGAAGAGCCCATTTTCGTTCCGGAACATCGCCCTCGCCGTCGTCGGCTGCGGCCTGATCGGCGGCGCGGTCATCGCCCAGACCCAGCCCCTGCCGGCCATCCAATGGGATGTGCGCCGCCTCGACACTCTGGACCGCAACGTACGCCGGCTGGAGCGCGCCCTTATCCAGCGTAACAATCAGGTCGGCGAGCCCCTGCTGGTCGAGTCTGATCCCGAACTGATCGCCCTGCAGGGACGCGTGTCCCAGATGGATCGCCGGCTGCAGGACATGGAAGCGACCGTCCAGCGCGTGAACGGCGACATCGAGCGACTGACCTTCCAGCTTGACGAGAGCGACCGTGACAATGCCGCCCTGCGCAGCCGGCTGAACGATGCGGACGCCCGCGTCGAACGGATCGAGAGCGCTGCCGAGGACGCCGCCCGAGCCGCCGCCGCCGCCGAGGAGGCCGCGCGCGGGCCGCGCTCGCCGACCGGGGACGCGGTTTCCGACCTGGCCGCCGCCCGCGCCGTGACCGACCCGGCCGCCTCGCGGGCCGCGCTGGAGGCTGTGGCGACCAACTGGCCGGACACGCCGTCGGGCAAGGAAGCCGTCTGGCGCATCGGCGACATCATCCGCGCCACGGGAGACCAGGCCGGCGCGGTGCAGCAGTACGCCACCGCCCTGTCGGGCTGGCCGACCCTGCCGTGGGCCGGAGAAGTGACGTTGAAGCTCGCGCGCGGGCTGGAAGCGACGAACCGGGACGCTCAGGCCTGTGCGGCCCTGGGCGAATACGTCCGGCGCTATCAGGCGACCTCGACGCCGGCCCTGCGCGCCATAGCCACCGATACCCGCACGCGGGCAGGCTGCCGCTGAACCCGACCGACCCGACCGGGCTGGAAGGGCGGGTCGCGGCGCGGCTGGAGGCGCGGCTTCAGAAGGACGTCGATCATCCCGTGGCCCTGGCCCTGTCCGGCGGCGGGGACTCCATGGCGCTGCTGCGGATCGCGGCGGCCTGGGCCCGGGCGTCCGGCCGACGGCTGCTGGCGATCACGGTCGATCATCGGCTGAACCCCGACAGCCGCGACTGGAGCCGGCGCTGCGAGGCGGCGGCCCGGGCGTCGGGGGCGGACTGGATCGAGCGTCGCTGGGAGGGGGCGAAGCCGTCGACCGGCCTGCCCGCCGCCGCCCGCCGGGCCCGGCATGGCCTGATTGCGGAGGCCGCGCGCGAGGCGGGGGCGAAGGTCGTGCTGTTCGCCCACACGGTCGATGACATCGCCGAGGGCGACTGGATGCGGGAGCGGGGCACGACCCTCGGCCGGTTGCGGGAATGGTCGCCATCGCCGGCCTGGCCTGAGGGGCGGGGGCTGATGCTGCTGCGCCCGATGCTCGGGGAGGGGCGCGAGGCGCTGCGTGCCGTTCTGCGCGAGGCCGGGGAGGACTGGATCGAGGACCCGGGGAATGCGGCGTTCGGGCGAGGACGAGCGCGTGCAGCATTGAGCCCTCTCCCGGGGGGAGAGGGCTTGAGGCTCGCAGAGCGTAGCGATGCGTCTTCAGCCGAAAGGGTGAGGGGGCCGGTGCGTCCCGGTGAGGGCCTTGCCCCTCAGCCTTTCGCGCAAGAACGACGGCAGGCCGTCGTGCGCTCAATCCCTCTCCCACTGGGAGAGGGATTCGTGGTGGATCGCTCAACCACCTCTGCGGCTCTGGCCGCGGCCCTGCTGTGTGCGTCCGGAAACGAGACGCCGCCGCGCGGGGATCGGCTGCAGGCGCTCGCTGGTCGGCTGGCGTCAGGCGAAGACTTCATCGCCACCCTCGTCGGCGCACGGATCGAGGCGCTCGGCGAGAGCGTCATCGTCGGTCGCGAGGCCGGAGAGATGCGGCGCCGTCCCGTCCCGGACGTCGCGCTTCAGGCCGGCGTGTCTGTCGTCTGGGACGGTCGTTATGAGATCACCGGACGCGAACCCGGCTGGACCGCTGCCGCCGCGCTGGGTCGCCTGAACGCCCTGTCGAAGGCGGATCGCGCCATCGGGAATGCGGTTCCGGCCTGGGCGCGGGCGGCCCTGCCGGTCCTGATCCGGGACGGCGGGGGTGCGCCGGTTCTTGCATGGAGAAAGGCCGAGGTTCGCACCCTGGGACCGCGCCGTCTGAGCCTCGCCCAGTGGGAGTCCTCGGGCGAAACGACGCAGGAAAGCGACCTTGCCGGAACCATCCATGGCGAAACGCCGCCGCCTGACCTATTTTGACGACAACGACGTAACATCTGCCGGCTCACGAGGGCGGCGACGAGGATTTCAGACCAATGAACCTGCGTAACCTGGCGATCTGGGGCGTGATCATACTGGGCCTGCTGGCCGTCTATGCCGCCATCAGCCAGAATGGCGGCGCGACGATGCCCGGCCAGGCCCCCGGCGCCCAGGCGCAGGGCCGGCCCGATCCGATCACCTATTCAGAACTGGTCACTGCGGTCGAAGGCCGTCAGATCAAGGATGTTTCGGTTCGCGGCGATCAGGTCACCGGGACCTATCGCAATGACACCCGCTTCGTGACCACCACCCCCTATCCGAACGAGGGTCTGGTCGAGGCTATCCGCGCCTCGGGCGCCGAGGTGGATGTGAAGACCACGCGCCAGTCGTGGTGGCAGGGGCTGCTGATCGGCCTGCTGCCGATCCTGCTGCTGGTCGGCGTCTGGATCTTCTTCATGCGCCAGATGCAGGGCGGCGCGCGCGGGGCCATGGGCTTCGGCAAGTCCAAGGCCAAGCTGCTGACTGAGCACAAGGGTCGCAAGACCTTCGACGATGTGGCCGGCGTGGACGAGGCCAAGGAGGAACTGCAGGAGGTCGTTGACTTCCTCAAGGACCCGGCGAAGTTCCAGAAACTGGGCGGCAAGATCCCCAAGGGCGCGCTGCTGGTGGGCCCTCCGGGTACGGGCAAGACGCTTCTGGCCCGCGCTGTTGCGGGTGAGGCGGGCGTGCCCTTCTTCTCGATCTCCGGCTCCGACTTCGTCGAGATGTTCGTCGGCGTCGGTGCGTCGCGGGTCCGCGACATGTTCGAACAGGCCAAGAAGAACGCGCCCTGCATCATCTTCATCGACGAGATCGACGCCGTCGGTCGTCACCGGGGCGCGGGTCTCGGCGGCGGCAATGACGAGCGCGAGCAGACGCTGAACCAGCTGCTGGTCGAGATGGACGGGTTCGAGGCCAACGAAGGCATCATCCTGATCGCCGCCACCAACCGTCCCGACGTGCTGGACCCGGCCCTGCTGCGTCCCGGCCGCTTCGACCGTCAGGTCGTGGTGCCGAACCCGGACGTCGCCGGTCGCGAGCGAATTCTCCGCGTGCACATGAAGGACGTGCCCCTGGCCGCCGACGTGAACACCAAGACCATCGCGCGCGGCACGCCCGGCTTCTCCGGCGCCGACCTGGCCAACCTGGTCAACGAGGCGGCCCTGATGGCGGCGCGCAAGGACCGGCGTATGGTCACCCAGCGCGACTTCGAGGACGCCAAGGACAAGGTCATGATGGGCGCCGAGCGCAAATCCATGGCCATGAACGAGGAGGAGCGCCGCCTGACCGCCTATCACGAGGGCGGCCACGCCCTCGTGGCAATGAGCGTCAAGATGGCCGACCCGGTGCACAAGGCGACCATCGTCCCGCGCGGGCAGGCCCTTGGCATGGTGATGCAGCTGCCGGAAGGCGACCGCTATTCCATGAAGTACCAGCAGATGATCGATCGCATCGCCATCCTGGCCGGCGGCCGGGTCGCCGAGGAGATCATCTTCGGCAAGGACAACATCACCTCCGGCGCCTCCTCCGACATCCAGCAGGCCACCAAGCTGGCGCGCCGCATGGTGACCCAGTGGGGCTTCTCCGACGTCCTGGGCACCGTGGCCTATGGCGAGAACGAGCAGGAGGTCTTCCTGGGTCACTCGGTCGCCCGCAGCCAGAACATCAGTGAAGAGACCGCGCGCACTATCGACGCCGAGGTCCGCAAACTGGTCACCTCGGGCTGGGACGAGGCCCGCCAGATCCTGACGGACCGGGCTGCCGACCTCGAAACCCTGGCCCAGGCCCTGCTGGAGTACGAGACCCTGTCGGGCGAGGAGATCAAGGATCTGCTGGAGAAGGGCGCCGCGCCGAACCGCGACGAGAACAACTTCCCCAACGCCGGTCCCTCGGTCTCCGTGCCGGTCACCCCCGTGTCGGATGGCGTCAGCGTCGTGGCCTCGGAACAGCACCCGACCGTCCACTAGGCCTTTGGAACCCCGCCTTGAGAGATCGAGGCGGGGTTCTTCTTGGTGAACAGGTTTGCATTTCAAACAAGTCTGTGAGAAACCGCTCTCCACACGAGGGGAGATCCATCATGACCACCGACACCGACCGGCCGGAACGGCTGCATGGACTGGACGCCCTGAGGGCGGGCGCCCTGCTGCTGGGCGTCGTCCTGCACGCCAGCCTCGCCTTCTTTCCGCAGCAGATCTGGATCGTCGCGGACGACAGCCGGTCCATCGGCGTGGCGGGGCTGTTCTTCGTCATCCACCTGTTCCGGATGACCGCCTTCTTCCTGATCGCCGGACTGTTCGCCCATATGATGCTGGCGCGTCGGGGGTGGCTGAGCTTTGCGAAGGACCGGGTCCTGCGGATCACGGGACCGCTGGCCGCCTTCTGGTTCCCGGTCATGGTCGGCATCGTCGGAGCCCTGATCTGGACGTCGCACATGAACGGCCTGATCGTGCCGGGCGCCCCGCCGCCTCCGCCGCCGACCTACGACTGGACCAACGTCCCGCTGACCCATCTCTGGTTCCTGTATGTGCTGACGCTGTTCTACGCGACGGTCCTGATCCTGCGCGCGCCGTTCGCGATGCTGGACAAGGACGGCGGCTGGGGGCGGGTCGCGGACCGGTTCACCGGCGCCTTGATCGGCCCATGGACCCCTGCCGTTCTGGCTGCGCCCCTGGCCCTGGCCCTGTATCTGGATCCGAAATGGATCGCCTTCTTCGCCGTGCCGACGCCGGATGCGGGGCTGGTTCCGCACACGGCGTCGCTGGTCGGGTTCGGCCTGGCGTTCGGCCTGGGCTTCCTGCTGGACCGTCGGCGCGACCTGCTGAACCGGATCGCCGCCTGGACGCCCCCGTTCCTGGCCATCGCCGTGGTGTCGGGCGCCGCCGCCTACAGTCTGGCCGGCGGACCGAAGATCACGCCCATGGTCGAGCTGACCGACGAGAAGGCGATCGCAGCGGCGGTGACGGCCCTGGCGGTCTACAGTTCCGCCTTTTCGGCCATGGGACTGTGCCTGCGCTTCCTGTCGGGGCACAGCGCGGTGCGGCGCTACCTCGCCGACGCCTCCTACTGGATCTACATCCTGCACCTGCCGCTGGTCATGCTGGCCCAGGTCTGGGTGCAGGACTGGGCCGGGCCGTGGTGGCTGAAGCTGGGCGGGGTGTCGCTGGTCGTCTTCGCCGTCTGCCTGATCACCTACGAGCTGCTGATCCGCCACAGCTTCATGGGCCGCTGGCTGAACGGGCGGCGCGTGCCGTGGCGCAAGGCTCATCCCGTCGCGGCCGTTCCCGCCGAATAGCTTGCCAAGCCCGGCCGGCTCGTCCACCCCGGGCGGGCCGGTCGCACGAGAGAATCGCCCATGCCCGCCAGCTCCAGCAAGCCGTCCGCTCCCCGTTCTGCGGAAGCCGACCTCGCCTTCCTGCGCTCGATCGTCGAGGGCGGCGGTAAGCCGTCGATCACCATGGCCATCTGCTATCTTGCGGGCGGGCTGCTGTACGGACTGCAGTGCCTGTTCCACATCGGCCAGATGGTCGGTGTGATCCGCTGGCCCGACCTGGCCAATCTGGCCTTCGTGATCGGCATCACCGTCGCGGTCTGCGCCACCATCGCCTGGGCCTCGATCCGGGACATGCGCCAAGGCGGCGGCAATCGCGGGCCGCTCGCGACGCGGACGCTGAACGCGGGCTTCTCCAGCGCGGGCATGGTCAATCTGGCCATGATCATCATCTTCGGCGTCGGGGCGTGGCGGGACAATGACTTCGCCCTCTGGCTCTATTATCCGGCCGTGGTGTTCGGGCTGCAGGCGGCGGCGTGGTCCGTGGCCTGGGTGCTGAAGAAGAAGGCGTGGATGCTGGCGACGTCGGCCGGCGGCTGGTTGACGGCGGTGGCCCTGGGCCTGCTGGTGCGCCAGCCGGACCAGTATCTCTATGTCTGCACCGCCGCCCTGTTCCTGCTGTTCGCCCTGCCGGGCTGGATCATGCTGCGCGAAGCGCAAGCAGGCCGGGCCGCCTGACTCCATGGCCCTGACCGATCTTGGCCGGATCGACGAGGTCATCCACGGCCGCATGCGGCTGGGGATCATGGTCTATCTGGCCGACGTAGAGACCGCCGACTTCACCGAGCTGAAGACGGTGCTGGAGGCGACCCAGGGCAATCTGTCGGTCCATCTGAAGAAGCTGGACGAGGCCGGCTATGTCGCGATCGACAAGAGCTTCCAGAACAACAAGCCCTTGACCCGCGTCACCCTGACACCCTCTGGCCGAAAGGCTTTCGCCGCCTATCTTGAAGCCCTGGGCGGACTGATCGGAAAGAGGGACTGATGGCACCGATGGTGGTCGATGCGGAGCGGGTGCAGTTGTTCGAGGACGGCAAGGCTTGCCACGACGGGTTGGCCGGGAACAGCGCATGAGTTCGATCCGGCCCCGCGTCATGGGCATCCTGAACGTCACGCCGGACAGTTTTTCCGACGGGGGCCTGCACGCCTCGATCGAGCGCGGCCTGGCCCAGGCGATGCGGCTGATCGGGGACGGGGCGGACATCCTCGACATCGGCGGAGAATCGACACGGCCGGGGGCCGAGCCGGTCGCTGTGCACGAGGAGATCGCGCGGACGGCGCCGGTGATCGCGGCGGTGCACGCGCGCTGGCACGGGCCGATCTCGATCGACACGATGAAGCCCGAGGCGGCCCGGGCGGCGGTCGCGGCGGGGGCGACGATCTGGAACGACGTGACGGCGCTGACGTATTCGCCCGATGCGCCGCAGGTCGCGGCGGAACTGGGCTGCGACGTCGTCCTGATGCATATGCTGGGCGAACCGCGCAGCATGCAGGTCGAGCCGCGCTATGCCGACGTGGTCGCCGAGGTGCGCGACTACCTGGCCGGCCGGGCCGAGGCGGCGATGGCGGCGGGGGTGGCGCGCGAGAAGATCACGCTCGATCCCGGCATCGGCTTCGGCAAGACGATCGAGCACAATCTGGCGCTGATCGCCAGGCTGGGGACGCTGGCGGAACTGGGGTTCCCGGTGCTGCTGGGGGCCAGTCGCAAGCGCATGATCCGGAATATCGACCCGTCGGCGACGGAGGCGGGAGACCGGCTGGGCGGCTCGATCGCCCTCGCGCTGGAAGGCGCCCGTCGCGGTGCGTCGGTGATCCGCGTCCACGATGTGCGCGAGACGGTGCAGGCCCTGGCGGTCCAGGCGGCGGTGGCGGCCGCCGCCAGGTAGAGGGCGGGCCTTGCCGATTCCGCGCCGGTGACGCATCCAGCCGCCATGTCAGAATCATCCCCCTTCCTCGGCCGCGTCCTGATCATCGCCGGATCGGATTCCGGCGGCGGGGCGGGGATCCAGGCCGACATCAAGGCTGTGACCGCCATGGGGGGCTTTGCGGCGACATCGATCACCGCAATCACGGTGCAGAACACGCTCGGCGTCCACGGCGTGCACCCCTTGCCGCTGGACCTGATCGAGGCCCAGGCGCGGGCGGTGCTGGACGACATCGGGGCCGATGCGATCAAGACCGGCATGCTGGGATCGGTGGCGGTGGTCGAGCGGGTCGCGGCCATTCTCGATACGTCGCGTGCGCCGCTCGTGGTCGATCCGGTCATGGTGGCCAAGGGCGGCGCGGCCCTGCTGGACGACGACGCGGTGCAGGCGGTGCGAAGCCTGATGATCCCGCGCGCGACCCTGCTGACCCCCAATGCGCCGGAGGCCGAGGCCCTGACCGGGATCGCGGTCGAGGATCTGGAGGGGCAGCGTCGGGCGGGGGCGGCGCTGCTGGGGCTCGGAGCCCGGGCGGTGCTGATGAAGGGGGGCCATGTGCCGGGCGAGACTGTCGTCGACCTGCTGGTCACGCCGTCGGGCGAGACCCTGCTGGAGGGGCCGCGAATCGAAACGACCTCGACCCACGGCACGGGCTGCACCCTGGCCAGCGCCATCGCGGCGGGTCTGGCGCAAGGCCGGCCGCTCGAGGTCGCGGTGGCCGAGGCCTGGGCGTATGTGTCCGAGGCGATCCGACGGGCGCCAGGTCTCGGCGGCGGACACGGCCCGCTGGATCACGGCTGGCCGCTGCGGGACGCGCGATGAGCAATCTTGAGACGCGGCTGGTCGAGATCGTCCGGGCGGACGCCGACCTGATGCATGTGCTGACGACTGTGCGCGGGCTGGGCCTGCCTGACTGGCGTGTCTTTTCCGGCGCGGTCTATCAGTCGGTGTGGAACGCAGTGACGGGGCGGCCCGTGGGGTATGGCCGCAAGGATTTCGACCTCGGCTATTTCGATCCGGACACGTCGTGGGACGCCGAGGACGGGGTCATAAAGCGGGTCGCGGCGGCCTTCCACGAGCCCTTCCGCAGTGATGTCGAGGTGAGGAACCAGGCGCGGGTGCACCTGTGGTTCCACGACCGGTTCGGCGAGGACTATGAGCCGCTGCCGGATACCGATGCGGCCTTGGCCCGGTTCGTGGCGCCGGCCTTCGGGATCGGGGTGCGGCTGGAGGACGACGATACGATCAGCGTCGCCGCGCCGTTCGGGCTTCAGGACGTGTTCGACATGGTCATCCGGCCCAATCCGAACCGGCCGCTGGCCCGGGGTTGGGGCAAGGTCGTCGCCAGCGCCCGCTCGCGCTGGCCCGAGCTTCAGGTCGTCGGCGACAGCACCGGATAGATGTCCCGGTCGACCCGCTCCATATGGCGCAGAGGGTCCGCGGCTTCGAAGCCGTATTGCGAATAGAGGCCGTGGGCGTCGGCGGTGGCGAGGCCCCAGCGACGCAGATCCTGCAGGCGTGGATCGGCGAGAATCTCCTGCATCAGCTGCTTGCCCAGACCCCGGCCGCGCGCCTGGTCGTCGACGAAGACATCGCACAGCCAGGCGAAGGTGGCCTGATCCGTGACGACGCGGGCGAAGGCGAGCAGGTCTCCGTCCTCGACCAGACCAAAGCAGAGCGAGCCGCGACAGGCCCGCTCGAACGTGGCCCACGGAATGCGGGCGCCCCAGTAGCTTTCCTCGGCGATCCAGCGCCAGGCCGTGCGCAGGCGGGCCTCGTTGAAATCATTGGTCAGGGCGGCGGTCATGGGCGGGTCCGTCTGGTCTCCCCTCGCGTCCTAGCTTAAGCCCGGCGGCATGCGCCAGTGGACTGTCGACGCCTTCGCCGAACGCCCGTTCATGGGCAACCCCGCCGCCGTGCTTCAGCCGCTGGACGCCTGGCCTGAAACCGGATGGATGCAGTCGCTGGCGGCGGAGAACAATCACTCGGAGACCGCCTTTCTGCGCAGCACGGCCGATCGGAAGCGGTTCGACCTGCGCTGGTTCACTCCGACAGTGGAGGTGTCCCTGTGCGGTCACGCCACCCTGGCGGCGGCGCATGTGCTGTGGCGCGAGTTGGGTGTGGAGGCGCGTCAACTGACCTTCGACACCGCGTCGGGCCCGCTGACTGTGGGGCGGTTCGGCGAGGGTTACGAAATGAACTTTCCGGCTGATCCTCTAAGCCGCGTCGAGACCCCGGCGGGATTGGCGAAGGCCCTGGGCGCCGCGCCGGTCGAGGTCTGGGCCAGCCGGTATCTGATCGCGGTCATGGCGGATGCGGCGACAGTGCGCGGTCTGACCCCGGACATCCCGGCCCTGCTGGCGTTCGGAGACGGGGCGATGGAGCGGGGACAGGTGATCGCTGCGGCCCTGTCGGATGACGGGGTCGATGTCGTGGATCGGTTTTTCGGACCGGGCTGCGGAATCGACGAGGATCCGGCGACAGGCTCAGCCCGGTGCGGCCTGGCGCCCCTGTTCGCGATGAAGCTCGATCGGAGCAACGTCACCTTCGAACAGGCCTATCCCGGGCGGGGCGCGCGGTTCGAGACCGACCTTGCGGGCGACCGGGTGCTGATCCGCGGGCATGCCGTGACCGTCATGGGGTCGGTGTTGCGATTCTGATCCACGCACGGAAAGGGGGCGTGACCCTTTCGGACCGCGCCCCTCGTCTTGCGAGCGACCGTGTCTTCGGCACAGCCGCACGAAGCTCACGAACCGCTAGTGGCGACGATTGTCGCGGTCGCGGCGTTGCTCGCGGATCGAGGCCGACAGACGGTCAAAACGACGATCAAGGTCGGTCCGTTCCCAGGCCGTCAGGCCGCCGCGACGGTAATTCGCCTCAAGGCGCAGCAAGGCGTTGAACTCGCTGCGGACGCGGGTCGCCTCGCGGCGGCTCAACTGGCCGTTGCGGACGCCCTGGTCGATGCGGCGGTCCAGATTGGCCTGACGCACGTTGATCGACTGCCAGCCGCCGTAGGCGCCGCGATTGTCGTTCTGGTGCTGGCCGGAACGATTGTAGTTCTGGGCCGCGGCGGGCAGGGCGGCGGCCGAGACCGCGGCGAGGACGAGGGCGGGAACGAGCATCTTCTTCATCATCGGATCTCTCCATCTCAGATCGCCGCAACCGCGATCGGCTGCGTTGACCTGATGAAAGCTGATCGCCACTGAGCCGATCCTGAACGGGCCGGGTCAGGTTCCGTTCATCCCCTGCGAGAGGCCCGTTTCCCCGGAAGTTAAACGTCCCTAAGCTTCGTGTTCAGCCGCCGTTCAGAGCGCCGGCCCCATAAGACGCCCCATGACCCGCCTGACCGTCCTCCTTCTGTCCGTCCTGATCGCCGCAGCGCCGCTGAGCGCCGCGAACGCGCAGGACCGTGGCAACCGTGGCGATCGCGGTGGCGACAGGAACGGGCAGGAGTTCCAGCGTGAGCCGCGTCGCATCAGCGAGGCGGAGGCCCAGGGGATCGCCCAGTCGCGGGCTCGCGGCGCCCGCTTCGTCGGCTCGCTCGGCCTGCGCGGCAACAGCTATGTCTTCCGCTTCGAGCGCGACGGTCAGATCATCGACATCTCCGTCGACTCGCGCGGCTGACGGACACGAGGGACCAACACGATGCGAGTTCTCCTGGTCGAAGACGACGCCGACCTGTCGCGCCAGCTGAAACAGGCGCTCGGCGACGCCGGCTATGCGGTCGATCACGCCGCCGACGGCGAGGAAGCCCATTTCCTGGGCGACACCGAACCCTATGACGTTGTGGTGCTGGACCTGGGCCTGCCCAAGATCGACGGCGTGTCGGTGCTGGAGCGCTGGCGTCGCGACGGCAAGGCGACGCCGGTCCTGATCCTGACGGCGCGCGGCGCCTGGTCGGACAAGGTCGCGGGCTTCGACGCCGGGGCCGACGACTATCTGACCAAGCCCTTCCATACCGAGGAGTTGCTGGCGCGCCTGAGGGCCCTGCTGCGGCGGTCTGCAGGAATCGCCTCGGCGACCCTGGCCTGCGGCGGGCTGCGGCTGGATCCGCGCGCGGCGCGGGCGACAGTCAACGGCGAGCCCCTGCGGCTGACGTCGCTCGAGTACCGCCTGCTTCACTACATGATGATGCACCAGGGTCGGGTGATCAGCCGCACCGAACTGGTCGAGCACCTGTACGACCAGGACTTTGACCGGGATTCCAACACCATCGAGGTCTTCATCGGCCGGCTGCGCAAGAAGGTCGGGTCGGACCGGATCGAGACCGTGCGCGGACTCGGCTATCGCCTGACGCCGCTCGCCGGGGAGTCCGAGGCGGCGTGACAGAGACGCCGGCGGTTCCAAAACCGTCCTGGGGACGCTGGTTCGGTCGGCCGGGCCGCAGCCTCACGCGCCGTCTGATCTGGCTCGCCTCGGCCTGGATCGTCGTCGCCCTGATGTTGACCGGCTGGATGCTGACCAGCCAGTATCGCGAGAGCGCCCTTCGCCGGCTGGACAATCAGCTGAGCGCCGTGATCGACGACGTGGTGATCGCCAGCGTCATGACGCCCGACGGCCTGCGAGTCGCCGAGATCAAGGACGCCCCGACACTGCGCGGCCTGTCCGGAAAATACTGGATGGTCGGAGAGGTGGACGCCGAGGGCGGCTTCGTCGTGCTGGCGAAGTCTCCGTCCCTGGCGGGTGAGAGCCTGTACGTCGATCCGGAATTGCCCGAGCGGCTGCGGGCGGCGATGGGGGCGACCCTCAGCTACAACGATCCCGGCATCCTGGCGGACGGGACCCAGCCCTTGCAGATCGCGTCCAGCATGAAGTCGCTGAACGGACGGCCGTTCGTTTTCATGGCGGGTCTCGACCGGTCCGAGATCGATGTCGATACCCGCCAGTTCGCGACCTTCACCTGGACGGCGCTGCTGATCCTGGGGATCGGCCTGGTCATCGCCGTCTTCCTGCAGGTCCAGATCGGGCTGCGGCCGCTGTTCGATCTGCGCGTCGAGATCGCCAATGTGCGCAAGGGCAAGGCCGCCCGGATCGAGAAGGACTATCCGACCGAGATCCAGCCCCTGGCCGAACAGGTCAACCGCCTGCTGGACCACAATCAGGAAGTCGTCGAGCGCCAGCGCACCCACGTCGGCAACCTGGCACACGCACTGAAGACGCCGCTGTCGGTCATGCTGGCCGAGGCCGGGACCGACGCCGGGCCGTTGGCCGATATCGTCCGGCGCCAGTCCGACGTGATGAAGGGCCAGGTCGATCACCACCTGCGCCGCGCCCGCGCCGCCGCCCGCGCCGCCCATGGTCTGGGCGAAAAGACGCCGGTGGGCGAGGTGATCGACGAACTGGCGGTCATGCTGGAGCGGGTGTTCCAGTCGAAGGACGTGGAGATCGACTGGCGCGCGCCCGACGACCTGGCCTTCCTCGGCGAGCGCCAGGACCTGCAGGAAATCCTCGGCAATCTGATGGAGAACGCCTGCAAATGGTCGACGCGCCGGGTGCGGGTCTCCGCCGGCGCCAGCGGCTTGGGCCAGATGATCGCGGTGGTCGAGGACGATGGACCGGGCGTCCCGGCCGGTCAGCGCGACGGCATGTTGAAGCGGGGCGCCCGTCTGGACGAAGATGCGCCGGGGTCGGGTCTGGGGCTGGCCATCGTCGACGACCTGACCCGCGCCTACGGCGGGCGGCTGACGCTGGCGGCCAGCGATCTGGGCGGGCTCAAGGCCGTGCTGGAACTGCCCGCAGCCGAGTCCTGAAACGACGGAGCCGTATTCTCCGCTTCCGGAATCTTAACCTTGCGCCTTCACCGTAAGTCCTGGCCGCCGTTTCGCGGTCGACGGAGTGTGGCATGGCCGAGCTTTCGGTCGCGCAGCGTGCAGTGCTCGCCCAGATGCTGGAGCGTGTGCCCGACCGCGTGTTGACGATCCTTTCGGGCGCCGTCGCCCAGATGCCCGGAGAGCGTGCCGCCGCGCTCAGCATCATGCTGGCTGACGAAAGCATCGACCGCCGCCGCCGCGCCATCGCCTTCGCCCCCCTGTTGCCGATGTTTCAGCGGCGCCCCGACGGTGTCGAATCGCTGACCTTCCCGGCCGGCGTGCTGCCTCGCCTGTGGAAGGCGGCCTCGAGCCTGGAGCCGGAGCTGTTGCTGGCGCTCGACGACTATCGTCCGATCGAGGAAAATCCGAAGATGTGCGCGGTCGCCGACCGCATCTGCGTGGCCGCCGCCGCCGCCGTGCGCGACAAGCCGGAGGTCGTCTGGCCGTCGAACGGCGGCGACGAGGGGGCCCGCATCAAGGGGCTGGACGAACTGGCCCTGTGCTTTGACCTGGCGGCCATGGCCCGGCGCGGCCTGCTGAACCTGCCCGACCTCATCCTGAGACCGACGGGCGACCAGCTGGCCGAGCTGCGTCTGTTGATCCGGGACTGCGCCGAGATCACCGTCGACGGCGGGCCGCGCATGCTGGAGATCATGTTCGCCCACCTGGGCGACGCCTCCCTGATCCTGCGGCTGGTGGTGCATTCGTCCCATGCGGCGGCCAAGGAAGGCTTCCTTTCGGAATCGGAGATGGCCGGTTTCGTCAATCGCCTGATCGCAGAGGTCGAGGCTCGCATCACCCGCATCGCCTCCTACAAGCCGGGCGCCAAGGCGGACCCAGGCCCGGGGGTGCGCACCGACATCGCCTGGTGCGCCGAGACCCTGGGCGAGCTGGACGCCACGCTGAAACTGGATCCCGAGGGGGAATGGGGCAAGCAGGCGCGGGAGGCCCGTGACCGGATCAACGGCGCCCTGTCCAAGTCGCTCCGATCTCTGGACAAGGCGCTGGACCGGCTGATGCCGTCCAAGTCGGTCAAGACCACGGGCCGCATGACCCGTCAGGCGCCCGATCTGGAGGCCGAGGCGCCGCCGCTGGAGGCCGTCCAGGCCGCAATCGTCCTGCTGACCCTGCTGGGCGCGATCCGCACGGCGGCCCAGGTCTTCGGCTGTGAATCCCTGCGCTATCAGCTGGTGCAGTCGGTGACCGAGCGGGTCACCGTCTATGTCGATCAGGTCGTCGAGGCGGTGAACGCCGGCGATGCGCCGGACCAGCGGAAGTCGCTCGCCCTGGTCGAGACCCTGGCCAAATGCCTGTCGCTGATCGAGGCGACCGACGCGGCCCGCACCGCCCGCCGCCGTGCCGCCGCCGCCGGGGCCCGCCCGTCGTCCGCTGCGACGCAGGAGCGCTCGCCCCGGGCCGCCTGATCCGCTAATCAGGGCGGATGATCGTTTTCTGGACCTTGGCCGGGCTCGCCACGGCGCTGGCCGGGCTGCTGGTGTTGAGCGTGGCCCGGCTCCGCGCGGACCATGAGCCGCCCCTGTCTGACACCGGCGCGGCCGAGCTGGCCGAACTGGATCGCCTGAAATCGCGAGGTTTGCTGGACGAGGACGCCTGGGCCGCCGCACGGGCCGAGGCGGGACGGCGGCTGCTGACGAGCGCGTCGCCGGACGCCGCGCCTCGCGTCGGCGGGCGGGACCGGACGATCGTTCTGGTCGGACTGGTCGTGGCGGTCGCGGCGGTTCTGGGCCTGTATCTCGTCTTCGGCGACCCGGGACTGCCGGACCAGCCCTATGAGCGCCGGATCGACGAATGGGCCTCCAGCCCGGAGACCCTCGACGCGCCCCGGATCGCCGCCGTGCTCGGCCGGGCGGTCGAACGCGAGCCGGACAACCGCACCGCCCTGATCATGCTGGGCGCGGCCCGGTTTGAGGCCGGTGATCCCATCGGCGCGTCCTCGGCCTTCCGTCGGGCTCTGGCGCTGGATGCAAACGACGCGACCAGCTGGGCCCGTCTGGGCGAAAGTCTGGTGCGGGCGCAGGACGGGGAGGTTGGTGTGGACGCCGAGGCGGCCTTCACCCGCGCGCTTTCCCTCGACCCGGACCAGTTGGGCGCGCGCTATTTCCTCGGTGAAGCGGCCCTGGCCCGGGGCGATGTGGCGAAGGCGCGAGAGGTCTGGGCGCCCCTGATCGCCGTGCTGGATCCGGCCGATCCGCGCCGGACCGATCTGGTCGGTCGCCTGGACGCGGCCGCATGACCCGTTGGAGCCCGACGGGACAGGCGCTATACGGCGCGACTTCTCCGTTCCTGGAACCTGTCGTCCGCCCATGAGCTGGCTTCCCAAATCGCCGAAAGCGCGTCGTCGCCTGTGGGTCGCGGCCGCCGCCGCACCGGTGCTGGCGCTCGCCGTCGGCCTGTCGCTGTGGGCCATGCAGGACAGCGTGACCTATTTCTTCTCGCCGTCGGAGGCGACGGCGGATGCCGCGCCGGCCGGTCGGGTCATCCGCCTTGGGGGACTGGTCGAGGCCGGCAGCGTCGAGCAACACGGTACGATCGTCGCCTTCTCCGTCACCGACAATGCCGCGACCAGCCAGGTGATCTTTGAAGGCGACCTGCCGGACCTGTTCCGCGAGGGGCAGGGGATCGTTGCGCAAGGCCGGTTCGGCCCCGACCGCGTGTTCCACGCCGATACCGTTCTGGCGAAGCACGACGAGACCTACATGCCGCGCGAGGTCGCCGACCGGCTGAAGGAAAAGGGCGAATGGCGGCCCGAGGGCGGCGCGTCGACGGCACGGCCTGTGCAGAGCCAAGCCCTGTGATCGTCGAATTCGGCGTCTTCGCGCTGATCCTCGCCCTGATGCTGTCGCTGCTGCAGACCGGTCTGGCGGCGACCGGCCGTTCTCGTCGCAGTCCGCTGCTGGCCGGCGGAGCCGAAGGCGCGGCGATGGGCGCAGCCCTGGCCACGGCCCTGGCCTTCGGAGCCCTGATCTTCGCCTTTGCGACGTCGGACTTCTCCGTCGCCAACGTCGCCAGCAACAGTCACACCGACAAGCCGATGCTCTACAAGGTGGCCGCCGCCTGGGGCAGCCACGAGGGGTCGCTGGTCCTGTGGTGCCTGGTCATGACCGGGTTCGGCGCGGCCCTCACGCGTGCCAGGGGGCTTCCGTTCGGGCTGAAGACCTCCGCGATCGGGGTGCAGGGCGGGCTGGGGGCGTTGTTCCTGGCCTTCGCGGTCTTCACCTCCAACCCGTTCGCGCGGATCGACCCGGCGCCGTTCCAGGGCATGTCGCTGAATCCTCTGCTGCAAGACCCGGCGCTCGCTATCCATCCGCCCCTGCTCTACGCGGGCTATGTCGGTTTCTCGGTGACCTTCTCCCTGGCCGTCGCCGCCCTGATCGAGGGCAAGGCCTTTTCCGGCTTCTGGCCCGCATGGGGGCGCTGGGTGCGGCCCTGGGCCCTGGCGAGCTGGGTCCTCCTGACGGCCGGGATCACGCTGGGCGCCTTCTGGGCCTACTATGAGCTCGGCTGGGGCGGCTGGTGGTTCTGGGACCCGGTCGAGAACGCCAGCTTCATGCCGTGGCTGGCGGGTACGGCGCTTCTCCATAGTGCGGTGGTGACCGAGCGGCGCGGGGCGCTGGCGGGCTGGACTGTGTTCCTGGCGCTTCTGGCCTTCACCTTCTCCATGCTGGGGGCCTTCCTGGTGCGGTCGGGCGTCTTGACCTCCGTCCACGCCTTCGCGGTCGATCCGGAGCGGGGGCTGATGCTGCTGGGCATCCTGGGCTTCACAGCCGGGTCGGCCTTCGCCCTGTTCGCCTGGCGCGCGCCGCAGCTGAAGGGCGGCGGGCTGTTCGCCCCGGTCAGCCGCGAGGGGGCGCTGGTGCTGAACAACCTGTTCCTGACCGTGGCGGCCGTGACGGTGCTGCTGGGCACCCTCTATCCGCTGATCCTGGAAGCGGCGACGGGCGCCACCATCTCGGTCGGCCCGCCCTATTTCGCCCTGACCTTCACGCCGTTGATGGCTGTGGCCTTCCTGATCCTGCCGGCCGGGCCGCTGCTGGCCTGGAAGCGCGGCGACCTGAAGGGAGCGATGCAGAGGCTGGCGCTCGCCGCGGCGCTTGCTATCGCCTGCGGCTTCGTCGGCTGGCTGGCGTTCGAACCGAAGAAGGCCTTCGCGGCTGCGGGTCTGGCCGTCGGGGCCTGGCTGATCCTCGGGGCGCTGGCCGAGGTGGTCGAACGCGTCCGCCTGTTCCGGGCTCCGCTGGCCGAGGTCGGCCGTCGGGCCAGGGGTCTGCCGCTCGGCGCCTGGGGCATGACGCTGGCGCACGCGGGTCTCGGCCTGTTCGTACTCGGCGCCGTGGTCGAGACGGGTTTCAAGGTCGAGGCCGCCGCCCCCCTGCCCATCGGCGGCGAGGTGCATGCCGGACGCTGGGTCGTGACGCTCGACAAGGTCGAGATCGTCGAGGGCCCCAACTATCTGGCCGAACGCGGCACGCTGACGGTGGCCTCGACCGATGGCCGCGCCTTCCTGCGCACCGTCACGGCCGAGCGCCGTTTCTTCCCCGCCGGGGGCCAGACGACGACCGAGGTCGGGCTCGATTTCCGGGGTCTGGACGACGTCTATGTCGTCATGGGCGAGCGCCGTAGCACCCCGGAGGCGGCCCAGGCCTGGACCGTGCGGGTCTATTTCAATCCGTGGGCGCGGCTGATCTTCCTGGGGCCGTTCGTCATGGCGCTGGGCGGGGTGCTGTCGCTGTTCGATCGACGGCTGAGGCTGGCGGTGGGCGGGAAACGCAGGGCTGCATGAGCTCCCATTTTTCCGTGCATCCCCGCGAAGGCGGGGACCCAGGTGTTGGCCAAGACTGCGGCGTCTGGGTTCACGGGCAACGCGCGCTCGGCGCCGCTGATCGCCCAAAGCACTGGGTCCCCGCCTTCGCGGGGATGCACGGATTTATAGTGGCTCTGGTGCTGGCAGCCCTGACGCTGTCCGGCCCCGCCCTCGCCCAGGAACCCGCCGCCCCGCCGGACCGGCCGCTGGCCTCTCCCGGTCAGGAAGCCCGGGCCCAGGCTATTTTCGAGGTCGTGCGCTGCGTCGTCTGCCAGCACGAATCCATCGCCGACAGCCCCGCCGGCATCGCCGGAGACATGCGCCGTCTGATCCGCGAGGAGATCACCACGGGCGCCAGCGACCAGGCGGTCAGGGACGATCTCGTGCGCCGCTATGGCGACTATGTGCTGTTCACCCCGCCGGTGCGGACCGGGACCTGGCTGCTGTGGTTCGGACCCGCCTTGCTGGCGCTGATCGGCGGTCTGGCCCTGTTCGTTTTCGCGCGTCGCAAGGCCGTCGAAACCGCGCTGCTTTCGCCCGATGAGGAACGTCGGCTGGCCGATCTTCTCCAAAGGGAAACAGTTCGCCCCGATCCTGACGCATCCGCGCCTCACGACGGGCGTTGAGGCGGACCAAGGGTCATGGCGCAATGGTTGGCGAAAGTCGCCATAGCCCTATATCACAAGGCGAAACGGGCGCCGGTCAGTCTTCTGGCCGGGCCCATTGAAGGATCGAAAACACACCGATGATGAAGCGTAAGGAATTCATCCTGGGGGCCGCCGTCGGCCTCGTGTTCGCCGCCGCCGCGACTGCCGGAGGCGTGATCGACTGGCCGGGCGCCAATGCCTCAGAGGCGAGCGGGCGACTGATCCCCTCCGCCGGCGCCTCGGGCCTCGCCTTCGCCCCGCCCCAAGGCGCCCCGCTCAGCTTCGCCGACATCTTCGACCAGGTCTCGCCCGCCGTGGTCCAGATCGACGTCGAGACCCCGATCGAACGCCCGCGCGGCGGCATGATCCCTATCCCCGGCCTGCCGGGCTTCGGCTTCCAGGCCCCCGAGACCCAGGAGCCCGGCGAGGAAGAAGAGCCCCAGACCGCCCAGGGCGCCGGCTCCGGCTTCTTCATCTCGGCCGACGGCTTCATCGTCACCAACAACCACGTCGTGGCCAATGCGACGAAGATCACGGTCAAGCTGTCCGACGGCCGCGAGTTGGCCGGCCGTCTGGTCGGCCGCGACGCCGACACCGATCTGGCCGTGGTCAAGGTCGAGGGTTCGGACTTCAAATTCGTCAGCTTCGAGGAGGCGGCGGAGCCGCGCGTCGGCGACTGGGTCATCGCGGTCGGCAACCCGTTCGGCCTCGGCGGCACGGCCACGGCCGGTATCGTCTCGGCCCGGGCCCGCGACATCGGGGACGGCTCGACGCCCTACACCGACTACCTGCAGATCGACGCCGCCATCAACCGGGGCAACTCGGGCGGTCCGACCTTCGACATCTATGGCCGTGTGATCGGCGTGAACTCGGCGATCTTCTCGCCGACGGGCGGCTCGGTCGGCATCGGCTTCGCCATCCCGGCCTCGGTCGCCAAGACGGTGACGGATCGCCTGATGAGCGGCCGCGCCATCGAGCGGGGCTATCTGGGCGCTACGATCAGCACGATCACCGATGACGAGCGGGAATCCTACGGCTTCGCCGCCGACTTCGAAGCGGCCTATATCGTCGACGTGACCCCGGGCGCGCCCGCAGAGCGGGCCGGACTGCAGGTCGGCGACATCGTCACCTCGCTCAACGGACGCAAGATCACCAGTTCGACCCAGCTGACCCGTGCGGTCGGCGAGGCCGCTCCGGGCGACAACCTGCGCCTGGAGATCATTCGCGAGGGCCGGAATCAGGTTATCAACGTCCGCTCAGGAACGCGCCCGGCCGATATCCAGGCGGCACAGAATGGCGCGAACCCGGGCGAGCCCGAAAGCGCCCCCGATCGCCCCGCCCCGAGCGCTGGCGAGGTGGTCGAAGGCATGACCGTCACGCCGGTAAGCGAGGCCCTGCGCAGCCGCTTCAGCCTGCCTGATACGCTGAACGGTCTGGTGATCACCGCCGCCGCTCCGACGTCACGTGCGGGTCGGATGGGCTTCGAGCCGGGCATGGTCATCGTTCTGGCGGACCAGCGGCCGGTTCGGACCGCCGCCGATCTGCGTGCCGCCATCGCGCGCGTCAGGGAAGCGGGTCGCGAGGGCATCGTGTTGCTGGTCCGCACGTCGAACGGCAACCGCCCGGTCGTTCTGCCGCTGACGACGCCCGCCGCCGCCGCAGAGTAGTCCGCAGCCTGAACAAGCCTTAACTCCCTAAGTCGCCGCCGATGGGTTACCGTCGGCGGCGATTGTGATTCCGGAGGGGCTGGCCTGTGAAAATTCTTGTGGTCGAGGACGACGCCGAGGCGGCTCAGGCGATGGTGCGCGGTCTGGCCGAGGCGGGTCACGTGGCCAGTCACGCCATCGACGGCGCCTATGGACTGCTGGAGGCGCAGAAGGGCGACTACGACGTCTATGTGGTCGACCGGATGATGCCCCGCCTCGACGGCATCGGCATGGTCGAGACCTTGCGCAAGGACGGCGACCAGACGCCGGTCCTGTTCCTGTCCGCAATGGGCGAGGTCGAGGATCGCGTCATGGGCCTGAAGGCCGGCGGCGACGACTATCTGGTCAAGCCCTACGCCTTCGCCGAGCTGATCGCCCGGGTCGAGGCCCTGTCGCGCCGTCGCGAGACCGGCGGGGTCCAGACCGTGCTCAAGGTCGGCGACCTGGAGATGAACCTGATCGCCCGCACCGTGCATCGCGGGACCTCCGACATCGACCTGCAGCCACGCGAGTTCCAGCTGCTGGAGTTCCTGATGCGCCACGCCGGCCAGTCGGTGACTCGCACCATGCTGCTGGAGAAGGTGTGGGAATACCATTTCGACCCCCAGACCAACGTCATCGACGTCCACATCAGCCGCCTGCGCTCCAAGATCGACAAGGGCTTCGACAAGGCGATGCTGCAGACGGTGCGCGGGGCGGGGTATCGGCTGGAGGCTTAAGAGGCCTCAATGAAGCTGCCGTCCCTCTTCCGCCGCACACCCTTCCGGCTGACGCTGCTGTTCCTCGCGCTGTTCGCGGCGGCGGCCAGCGCCATCCTGGCCTATGTCTATGTCGCCTCGGCCTCGGAGGCCCAGGCGCGGGCCGAGGCCGATGTGCGCGGCGAGCTCAAGACCCTGCTGGGCGTCTATGACAATCGCGGCGTCGATGCCCTGAACGTGGCGTTGATCGACCGGACCCTGACCCGAAGCGCCTATATCTATCAGTTGATCAACAGGGACGGGAGCCTGGGGACCGGCAGCCTCAATGTCTCGCCTTTCGACGCCGGGCCGGCGACCGAGGAATGGACCACCTTCACCTTCACTGACACCGAAGCCGACGGGCGGGTGATCCGGCCGCAGGTGAGGGCCGTCCAGGTGCGGCTGGCGGGCGGCGAGGGGCTGATCGTCGGGGAATCCCTGGGCGATACCGAGGCCTATCTGGGCCGGCTGACCCAGGCGCTGTGGATGGCCATGGGTATGGTCCTGCTGCTCGGCCTCGGCGGAGGTCTGCTGATCAGCCGCAATCTGGAACGATCCATGGGGCGGTTGAACGCCGTCGTCGGCTCCGTGCAGGACGGCGACCTGAAAGCGCGGGTGGCGGTGCGGGGATCCGGTGACGAACTGGACGAGCTGGGCCAGGGGCTGAACGGAATGCTGGACCGGCTAGAGACCTCCATGGCCTCGATCCGCCACGCCGGCGACGCCATCGCCCACGATCTGAGGTCGCCGCTGACGCGCATGCGGGCCAGGCTGGAGGTCGCCTTGATCGACGCCGAGAGCGGGCGGATCGACGGCGTCGACGCCCTGCAGGTCGCGCTGGACGAGGCCGACACCCTGCTCAAGACCTTCAACACCGTGCTCGCCATCGCCCGGCTTCAGGCCGCGGCCGGGCGCGTACCCGATGCGGCGGTGTTCGACGCCGCCGAACTGGCCGCCGACATGGCCGAGCTGTACGAGCCGGCCGCCGAGGACAAGGGGCTCGACTTCTCCGCCGAGATCGAGCGCGGCCTGATGATCGAGGGCGCCCGGCCGTTCCTGGCCCAGGCCCTGGCCAATGTCATCGACAACGCCATCAAATACACGCCGGTCGGCGGGGCGGTCATGCTGCGCGCGCGCCGGCGGTCCTCGGGCGAGATCGAATTCTCCGTCACCGACACGGGGCCGGGGGTGCCGGAAGAGGATCGCGGCCGGGTCATCGAGCGGTTCGTCCGCCTCGACAACAGTCGCACCGAGGCGGGCTCCGGTCTGGGCCTGTCTCTGGTGGGGGCGGTGATGGAGGCGCACATGGGTCGCATCCAGCTGGATGAGGGCCCCGGCGCCTATGGCGAGTCCGGGCCGGGCCTGCGCGTCGCCCTGGTCCTGCCGGCCGCGGTCCAATGACGGCATCGCTCGGCCCCCGGTTGAAGCCTTGCGGGCCGGTCGTTGACGGCGAGGCGGCAGAGCGTGCGCGCGAGCGCCTGTACCGTTCTGCGTCCGAAGGCGGCCGAGGCGATTTTCTGGCCAGCGTCTGGCCCGCCCTGGCGCCCGTGTTTTCCGCATCGCCCTACCTGTTCGGCCTCGCACGTCGATGGCCCGACATGCTGCACGCCATCCTGTCGGATGCGCCCGACGTCCGGCTGGACGATGTGCTTAACCGCACCATCGCCCTGACCGGCGGGGCGGACGACATGCGCTCGCCGTTGCGGGGGTTGAAGGCGGAATTGCACCTGCTGACGGCGCTGGCTGACCTCGGCGGGATCTGGGATCTGGATCAGGTCACCGGCGCGCTCAGTCGGTTCGCCGATGTCGCCTCGCGGGCGGCCCTGTCCGGCGTGGCCGAGGATCTTCGGCGACGCGGCAAGCTCCTGACCGCCGCCGACGACACACGCGGCCCCATTCCCGGCCTGTTCGGCCTGGCCATGGGCAAGCACGGCGCGTTCGAGCTGAACTATTCCTCCGACATCGACCTCAGCCTGTTCTTCGACCCCGAACGTCTGGCCCCTGTGCTGGCCGAGGGCACAGAGGCGCAAGGCCTGATGAACCGGGTGGCGCAGGGGGTGGCGTCGCTGCTGTCCGAGCGCACCGGCGACGGCTATGTCTTCCGCGTCGACCTGCGCCTGCGTCCAGATCCCTCCTCGACCCCACCGGTCGTCACCGTGCCCATGGCGCTCGACTACTACGAGAGCGTCGGCCAGAACTGGGAACGGGCGGCCTTCATCAAGGCCCGCGCCATCTGCGGCGACTTCGGCGCGGCGACGGAGTTCCTGAAGGCCCTCGTCCCCTTCGTCTGGCGCCGCAGCCTCGACTATCAGGCCGTCCTCGACATCCAGTCGATCAAGCGACAGATCCACGTCCACAAGACCGGCGAGGCGATGGAGGCGGCGGGCGCCAATCTGAAGCTCGGGCGCGGCGGCATCCGCGAGATCGAGTTCTATGCCCAGACCCAGCAGCTGATCCTCGGCGGCCGCGATACGTCGCTGCGCAGTTCGCGGACGGTCGATGCGCTCGCCGCCCTGGTCGCGAAGGGGCACCTGCCCGCCGACGTCGCCGCCGAAATGACGGGAGCCTATGTCGAGCTTCGCGGCCTCGAGCACCGGGTGCAGATGCTCGAAGACGAGCAGACCCACATCCTGCCTGCCGATCCGGCGCGCCGCGCGGCGGTCGCGGCGCTCGCGGGGCAGGGCGATCTGGCGGCCTTCGACGCCGGGGTCGAGGCCGTGCTGATCGGCGTGAACCGCCGCTACGGCGCCCTGTTCGAGGGCGAGGAAGAGCTTTCGTCACCGTTTGGCAGTCTCGTCTTCACCGGCGTCGACAACGACCCGGAGACCCTGGCGACCCTGGAACGGATGGGCTTTTCCGATCCGGGTGCGGTCGCCGACACCATCCGCTCCTGGCACCACGGCCGCATCCCGGCGACGCGTTCGGTGCGGGGGCGCGAGCTGTTCACCCGACTGGCGCCGCGGCTGCTCACAGCCCTGGCCCGGACCGGCGCGGCCGATGCCGCCTTCAAGCGGTTCTCGGTCTTCTTCGCCGGACTGTCGGCGGGGGTTCAGGTCCAGGCCCTGTTCCTGAACCAGCCAGAGCTGTTCGAGCGGATCGTCGGCGTCATGGCCTTCGCCCCTCGACTGGCGCGGACCCTCGGCCGCTATCCGGCGGCGCTGGATTCGATGCTCGACGCCCGGTTCGACTCCGAACTCGGCGTCAACACCGGCCTGTTCGATCAGATGGCGGACGAGGCGCGCGCCGCCGGGGATTTCGAAGGGGCGATGAACGCCGTGCGTCGCCTGCATCGCGAACAGGCTTTCCGCATCGGCATGCAGACCCTCAGTGGTCGGGTGGGGCCGCAAGCGGCGGGCAAGGGATTCACCAACCTCGCCGACGCGGTCATGCGCACCCTGTCGGCGGCGGCCCTGACGGAAACCGAACGGCTGGGCGGAGCGATGCCGGGCGCGGTGGCGGTGATCGCCCTGGGCAAGGCCGGGTCCGGGGAGATGACGGCGGGATCGGACCTCGACCTGATGACCGTATACGGCGCGCCGTCGGACGCCGTGTCCGCCACCAAGGGCTGGTCGCCTGATGTCTTCTACGTCCGCTTCACCCAGAGACTGATCTCGGCCCTGTCGGCGCATACGGCCGAGGGGGGGCTCTACGAGGTCGATATGCGGCTCAGGCCCTCAGGGTCGAAGGGCCCGGTGTCGGTGCCGCTGTCGGGGTTCCAGACCTACTATTCGGACGAGGCCGCGACCTGGGAATTCATTGCCCTGACCCGGGCCCGCGTCGCCTGGGCCAGCGAGCCGGCGTTCGGCGCCCAGGTGACAGCGGCCATCGAGGCGGCGCTGCGTCGTCCGCGACCCGGGGTGGACACGGCCAGCGACGTGCGGGCCATGCGCGACCTGATGGACCGGGAGCGGCCGGCCAAGGGCTTCTGGGACCTGAAGCTGGTGCCCGGCGGTCTGGTCGACGCCGAGTTCGTCGGCCAGTTCCGCCAGTTGCAGACGGCCGCCGAGGGTGGACGTCTGAGCGTCTCGATCCTGGATCAGCTGGAAAGGGATCCGCCGCTGAAGGACGCCTGGGTCCTGCACCAGGCCCTGGCGCAGCTTCTCGCCTGCGCCTTTGACGACAAGGGCGATCCGGAGGCCGAGTCGGAAACCTTCCGGACCCGCCTGGCCGAGGCGGCGGGGGAGGCGGACTTCCCGGTGCTGCGCCTCCGGCTGGAGCGCGTGCGCAAGGCCGCGCGGGAGGCGTTCGAGACGGCGCTGCCCTCCCGGAACGACGGATAGCCCGGACTGGCCCGTTACAGTTCCAAGACGGGGGTCTTGCGGACGCTTGAGCGGCCGTTCTTTTCGGAGACGAGCAGATGAAGAAATCCACCCTGGCCGTCGGCGCCGCCGCCGTTCTGGCCGTCCTGACCGCAGGCTCCGCTATGGCCCAGCAGGCGCAGACGCGGGGCGCCCGTGGCGACACCGACGGCGACGGCCGGATCAGCCGCGCCGAGTTCGTGAACGGCCGGATCGCCGGCCTGACCGCCCTCGACGCCAACCGCGACGGTTCGATCAGCGCCGAGGAGCGCCGGTCGGGCATGGACACGCGCCGCAACCAGCGCGTCTCCGCCCGCTTCGAGACGTTCGACACGGACGGCAATGGCGCCGTCAGCCGCGAGGAGTTCACCGCTGCCCGCCAGATGCGCGGCGACCGCGCAGAGGGCGGCGCGCGTCACGGCATGCGCGGCCATCGCGGCGGTCGGGGGCACGGCGGCGCACGGGGTGAGGGCTCCGAGGGGCGCGGTCCCATGGCCATCGCCGATGTCCAGACCCGTCTGACGGCCCGGTTCGACAGGGTCGACGCCAACCGTGACGGCTTCATCACGGCCGAGGAACGCACGGCGGCCCGCCAGGCCATGCGCGAGCAGCACCACGAGCGTCGCGCCGCGCGCCAGGCGTCGCCTTCGGCGCCCGCTTCGGAGTAAGAGGGTGGGGACGGTCGCACTTCCCTGGCCGTCCCGCCCGTTCGCCCGCCTGTCTGCTCGCCCGGAAAGGGACCGTTTGGCCTCTGTCGCCGACCCCGACGAGGAACTGGTGCGCCGCGTGGGTCAGGGCGACCCGGCGGCCATTCAGGCCATGGTGGCGCGCAAACTTCCGCGCATGCTGGCCCTGGCGCAGCGGATGCTGGGCGACCCCGCCGAGGCCGAGGACGTGGCCCAGGAAGCCCTGCTGAGAGCCTGGAAACAGGCGCCGCGCTGGACGCCGGGCAAGGCGAAGTTCGACACCTGGCTGCACCGGGTGGCGCTGAACCTCTGCTACGATCGCCTGCGTCGGCGACGCGAGGTTCCGACAGAGATTTCTCCGGATCGGCCCGACGAGGGGCCGGCCCCGGATCGCGGGATCATGACGGCCCAGCTGGGCGCGCAGGTGGATCGGGCCCTGGTCGCCCTGCCGCAGCGCCAGCGCGAGGCCATCGTGCTGTGTCACTATCAGGAACTGACCAATATCGAGGCCGCCGGCCTGATGTCGGTCAGTATCGAGGCGCTGGAAAGCCTGCTGTCGCGGGGTCGCAGGACCCTGAGGCAGACGCTGGCGCATCTGGCCCCCGGCGCGGAGCCGGCGGTCGAAGGAGCACGACGATGACCCGCGAGGGCATGGATGAGACGCGTATCGGCGAACTGGCCGCAGCCTATGGGGGCGATGTCCGTCGCTGGCCCGAGAGCGTGCGCGACGCCGCGCGCGCATGGATCGAAACCCATCCGCTCGAGGCCGGACGTGCGCTGTTCGACGCGCGCCAGACCGACGCCGCCCTCTTCGCATCCCCCAATCCGGCCGTGTCCATGGACCTCCGGGATCGTGTCCTTGCCTCGGCCCTAGCGGCGAACCTGAAGGCGCGCGCCGGTTGGCCTTCGCTACGCAAGCTGCTGTGGATCGGGGGGGCGAGCTGGGCCGCCGCGGCCTGCGCCGGCGTGGTCTACGGCACCAATCTGGGCGGCCATCTGGCGGCGCAGAGCCAGGCCGACGCCGTGCTGGACCAGGCCATGTTGAGCTTCGACGAGACCGAGGTGCTGGGATGAACATGCGCACCCTCGCCATCGTTCTCGGCGTCGCCCTGGCCGCCTCCGTCGCCGTGAACCTGTTTGCCGCGACCGCCGCCTATACGGCCCTGACGGGACAGGATCGAATCGAACGCCGCATGGACGGCAAGGCGGGGGACGAGTATCGCGCCTCGCCGCGCGAACTGGTCGCGGCGCTCGATCCCGAGGTTCGCGGCCGTGTGCGTCAGGCGTTGCGGGACGCCGGCCTCGCCGCCCGGCCCGACTTCCAGCAGGCCCGCGCGGCGCGTCGACAGGCGATCGCCGCCGCCGCCGCCGAGCCCTATGATCGGGCGCTCGTGGAACGACTGCTGGACCAGTCCCGCGCGGCCGAGATTCGCGGTCGCCGGCGGCTGGAAGCCGACACATTGACCATCCTAGGCACGCTGGAGCCGGCCGAACGCGCGGCCTTCGCCCAGATTCTCCGTCGCAGCAAGGGCGGCGGAGACGGCGGTCACGGCGACAAGGGCGGAGACGGACGGCCCAAGTAGGCGTTCCATTCAGCGGGGTTGTGGGTCGGCGTTATCGCCGTGCCCGTGGCGGTCATGGCCGTGGTGACCTTCGAGCCGTGAATCAGGCTTTAGGCCGCTCGCGCCTGGATCTGTTCGACCGGCGCGCCGGGGCGTTTGATCGGGATGTCGAAGCTGACCGTCGTGCCGACGCCGGGCTCGCTCTCCATGAGCATCTGCCCTTGGTGGAGCTCGATCAGGGCCTTGGTCAGGGACAGGCCGAGGCCCGTCCCTTGTGTCGTCTTGGAATGCTGGCCCTCGACCTGTTCGAAGGGATGGGCCAGGCGTTTCAGGTCCTCGGCCGCGATGCCGATACCGGTGTCGGTCACCAAGATCCGCACCCGGTCCGCGTTCAGGGTGTCCAGCGACACGGTGATCTCGCCGCCCTCCGGCGTGAACTTCACCGCATTGGAGATCAGGTTGAGCATCACCTGTTTCAGCCCGCGATAGTCGGCGTCGATCTCGGGCAGATCATGCGCCTGCAGCGACAGGATCAGGCCCGAGTCCTGCGCCTTGCCGCGCATCAGCCGGATGGCGTCCTCGCAGATCTCGGTCAGGGACACGGGCTCGTAGTGCAGGGTCATCTTGCCCGCCTCGATCTTGGCCATGTCGAGGATATCGTTGATCAGGCTGAGAAGGTGCTGGCCGGACTTCAGGATGTCGGCGGCGTAGCCCTTGTATCTGGCGTCCCCCAGCGGCCCGAACATCTCGCCGGCCATGATCTCCGAGAAGCCGTTGATGGCGTTCAGCGGCGTGCGCAGTTCATGGGACATGTTGGCCAGGAACTCCGACTTGGCCTGGTTGGCGGCCTCGGCCCGGGTCATGGCGATCTCGTATTTGCGCGCCAGCAGGCTGAGTTTCTCCTGGCTGGTCTCCAGCTGGTCGACGGTGATCCGCAGACTGTCGGCGGCCCGCTGGCGCTCCAGCTCCTGGCGGCGGATGGCGGTCACGTCGGCGGCGGTGACGACCGTGCCGCCGTCGCCGGTGAACCGCTCGGACAGCTGCAGCACCCGGCCGTCATGCAGTTCGACCTCGCGAGCGCCGGCGCGGCCCTCGGCGGAGGGGCGTTCCTCCTTGATGGCGAGGGCGGCGATACGGTTCAGCTCGTCCTTCATGGCGCCCTTGCGCACCGCCTCGTCAGCGAAGCCGAAGGCATCCTTGAAGGCCTGATTCCACAGGATCAGCCGGCCGTGTTTGTCGAACAGGACGAAGGCGTCCGAGACGCTCTCGATGCCGTCGCGCAGCCGGTTCTCGGCGGCCTGGGCCTGGGCCTTGGCGCGGCGAGCCTCGGTGATGTCCAGGGCGACGCCCAGGATGATGCTGAACCCGTCCTCGCCGCGCGACCCGCGCGCCTGGCCGCGCGCGTCGATCCAGCGGGCTCCGCCGGTCGCCAGCGGTACGGGGAAGGTCACCTCGAAGGCGCCGAAGGTCGCGGCCTGACGCAGGGCGTGTTCGACCAGATCGCGATAGCGAGGGTGAATTCGCTCCATTACGGCCTCGGCCTTGACCGCGCCGCCGGCGGGAAGGCCCAGCAACTCCGCCATGAAGTCCGACACCACGAGCTCGCCGGCGTTCAGATCCCATTCCCAGACGCCGCAACGCGCCGCCTCGACGGCGACGCGGAAACGATGTTCGGTCTCTGCCCAGGCCTTGGACGCGCGCGCCTGTCGCCAGCGCTGCAGCAAGGCGAGGCCCAGCACCAGGACCCCCAGGCCCAGCGGTGCGATCAAAAGCCAAAGGTCGCTGATGATGGCGGCGGCCCCGGTCGAGTCCGGCCGCCAGGCGACGACGCTGAGGCCGGTGTCGCCCACGGGGGATGCCGTGGCCCGTACCGCTTCGTTCGGTCGGGGCGAGCCGTGGACCACGGTCTGCGAGGCGGTCAGGGCCGACAGCTCGAGGCCCAGTCGATCTTTCAGTGAGGCGCCGGCAGCACCCGCGATGAGCCCCTCTGTCGGCGAGACGACGAGGGTGCGCACGCCGGCCGCGTCGGCGACGGGCGTGCGCGCGACCAGACCCGCGGTCCCTGGGGCGAACGACAGAAGGGCGATGCGATCGAGCGTCGCCCGAGGTCCGGCGGACCCGGAGGCCGCCAGGGGGCGAAACTCGGCCGGGCTCGCCCCGACGGCCGCTGTGGCGACACCGGCCGCGTCGAGCACGGCGAAGGCGCTGGTCGGGGCGGCGGCGCGGGCGGCCTCCAGCGCGTCCAGCGGGCGGCTCGGGTTCTTTCTCAGGGCCTCGGCGGCGACGTTCAGCCCGAGGTGGGCCCGGGCCAGTTTGGCGTCCAGCAGGGCGGCGCCCAGGTCGGCGGCGCGATGCAGCACCTCGGCCTTCAGCACCGCCGCCTCGCGCGCGGGGCGCGTGCTCTCCCGCGCGAACAGGACGACATAGATGGCGAGGCCGAGCGTGAGGGCGAGAACCAGCACCCGGCCCCAGGTCGGCAAGCCTTCGGGACGGTCCTGCGACCGTCGCCCCGGCTGCTGAATGCGGCGCTCTGTGCCCCGCAAGGCGCTCTCCCGGACATGATCGCTGCGGTCCCCGCCGGGGCGGCAGGGTCAGGCGCTGAGCGATTCGACGACGGCTCGGAATCTAGGCTGCGTCGCTGAATCCTGTCGAGGTTTGGTTAACGAAAGTATTCTAGGCGGCGTGCGCGCGAACAGCGGGCGCGGAGGCCTCGGGCGCCGGGGCCAGGGCCTCGGTCACGGACTTCAGGACCTCGCGCGCCTGACGGGCCAGGGCCAGGGTCTCCGGCGGGGCGTCTTCGGGGCTTTCGGCGACCGTATCGACCAGCTTCTGCGCCAGATCCATCAGGCGCGGCGCGGCGGCGATCAGGCGGGCCTGGAACTCGATCCGCTGCGGATCTCGGTCGTATTCGGCGCCCGGCACGCGCCAGCCGCCCCAGTCCGCCGGATCGGTGACCACGACGGGATAGGTGCCCGGATAGGGATGGTGCGGCACGTCCTCGGCCAGCTGCCACTTGTTTCGGGCCCGCAGCATGCGCCATGTGCCCAGAGCGCCGCCGGCCTCGTTCTCGGCCGGGAGCATCAGTTCGGAGGCCTGGAACTCCCGGCCGAGGCCGACGTCGTAGGTGACCTTGACCGGTTCTTCGAAGCCTTTCGCCCAAACGGGCTGGACCTTTTCGATCTGGGCCCACGCGCCCACGCACTCGACCCAGACCTTCTGGCCCTTCTGGAATTGCGCACGCGCCATGGTCGTCCTCACCCGTTCCGCTCCACCCTGCGGGATCAGCCCTTGACGCCCGGTTTCGCAAGAGGGTGAAGCAGGGATGAAGATACGACGGCCTTCCGGCCGCCGTGCCTTGAACCTCACAGACCGACGCGTTCAGCGCGGGCATCAAGCGTGGCCGTTCATCAACCTGTCTGTTTCACAACAGACGGCTCAGACGCGTGTCAGCTTCAGCGTGGTTTTCTTCACCTCGCAGCCCACCCCGGACCAGATGAAGGAAGAAGATCATGACGACCGCCCTGACGAAGAAAGCCCTGCTTTCGCTTCTGGCGGCGTCGGCGGTCGCGATCGCGACCCCGACGCTGGCCCAGGACTATGGCCGAGGCCACGGTGACCGCGGCGGCGGCTACGGCCAGAACCACGGCGGCGGCTACAATGGCGGCTACAATGGCGGCTGGAACGGCGGCGGCCTGAACGGCGACCAGGCCCGTCTCGCCCAGCGTATCGATCGCGCCGCCTACAACGGCCGCATCAGCCGCCGCGAGGCCCAGAACCTGCGCTGGCAGCTGGACGAGTACCAGCGGCTGGAGTGGCGCTACGGCCGCGACGGCCTGAGCCGCTGGGAGCGCCGTGATCTCCAGGACCGCCTCGACGGCATCGAGCGTAACCTGCGCGACGAACGCCGCGATCGCGACGGTCGCCGCTGGTAAGCTGATCGCAACCTGATCGAGGGGCCGCTTCCGAAAGGAGGCGGCCCTTTCGCTTTTCCGGTCGTGCGGCTAAGCCGCCGACATGACCGCAGCCCAGAACGCCCACGCCATCCTGACCCGCCTCGGCGTTTCCGAGGCGACCTTCGATCCCTCCGGCCTGCCCACCCGCTCGCCCATCGACGGCTCGACCGGAGCGCCCGTTCGCCTCGCCGACGCCGCCGCGATCGAGGCCGCCCTGACCGCCGCGACGTCCGCCTTCGACGCCTGGCGCCGCATACCCGCGCCCCGTCGCGGCGAGCTGGTCCGGCTGCTGGGCGAGGAACTGCGTGCGTCGAAGGACGACCTCGCCATGCTGGTCACGCTCGAGGCCGGCAAGGTCACGTCCGAGGGGCTGGGCGAGGTGCAGGAGATGATCGACATCTGCGACTTCGCCGTCGGTCTCTCGCGCCAGCTCTACGGCCTGACCCTGCCCAGCGAACGTCCCGGCCACCACATGCGCGAGACCTGGCAGCCGGCAGGCCCGGTCGTCGTGATTTCGGCCTTCAACTTTCCGGTTGCTGTCTGGGCCTGGAACGCGGCGCTGGCGCTGGTCTGCGGCGACCCTGTGATCTGGAAGCCGTCTGAGAAGACGCCTCTCACCGCCATCGCCACCCATGCGGTGATGCAGCGCGCCCTGGCCCGGTTCGGCGATGCGCCTGACGGCCTCGTTCAGCTTCTCGTCGGAGGCCGCGAGGTCGGCGAGGCCCTGGCCGCCGATCCCCGCGTGGCCCTGGTCTCCGCGACGGGTTCCACCCGGATGGGCAAGGCCGTCGCCAAGACGGTCGCCGGACGGCTCGGGCGGTCGCTGCTGGAGCTGGGCGGCAACAACGCCATGATCGTCACGCCGTCCGCCGACATGGACATGGCGGTCCGCGCCATCGCCTTCTCCGCCGTCGGCACCTGCGGTCAGCGCTGCACAACCCTGCGTCGCCTGCTGGTGCACGAGGATGTGGCCGACGCCCTGATCGAACGCCTGGCCAGAGCCTACGCCACCCTGCCGATCGGCGATCCGCGCAAGGACGGGGTGCTGGTCGGACCGCTGATTGACGAAGACGCGGCGAAGGGCTTCGACGCCGCGCTGAAACAGGCCTTGGAGCAGGGCGGTCAGATTGTCGTCGGCGGAAGCCGGGAGGGCGACTATGTCCGCCCCGCCATCGTCCGCATGCCGGCCCAGAGCGAAGTGGTGCAGCATGAGACCTTCGCCCCCATCCTCTACGTCCTGACGTGGCGCGAGTTCGACGAGGCGGTGGCAATGCAGAATGCCGTGCCCCAGGGCCTGTCGAGCTGCGTCTTCACCGACAGCGTGCGCGAGGCCGAGGCCTTCCTCTCGGCCTGGGGCTCGGACTGCGGCATCGCCAACGTCAACATCGGCCCCTCGGGCGCCGAGATCGGCGGGGCCTTCGGCGGCGAGAAGGAGACCGGCGGCGGCCGTGAGTCCGGCTCCGATGCGTGGAAAGCCTATATGCGCCGCCAGACCCAGACAGTGAATTTCTCCTCCGCCCTGCCGCTCGCCCAGGGCGTGCGGTTCGAGGTGTGAACCGTCTTCCTTCTCCCCTTGCGGGAGAAGGTGGCCGAGTGAAGCGAGGTCGGATGAGGGGTCACGCTGACGCCTGAAGTCCGCTTTGGCAGCCCCCACTCCCGCCGCCGGCGCGACCCCTCATCCGTCAGCCTTCGGCTGCCACCTTCTCCCGCAAGGGGAGAAGGGAACGGGTGTGATACCCATCAACGGATCCTCGGAATCGGCCTTTCAAATCAACACTCGGGTCGAACGAGAGCCCTTTTACCCATCACCCCCTGAAACGGCCCCATACTGATCCCTTTCGCGCGGAGAGGATGATCGTGGGCGAACGCTTCGGACGCATCGGATGCTTCGGACGGGGTTTTCGAGACCGGCCCCGCGGGACTCTAGGGACGATCTGGACTCTGAATTCCCGAGTCGGCCGGGCGCTGTCCTCCGGCGACGCGGAAGGGGAATTGCGACGCCGCCGCGCCTCGACAGCGCCGCAACCCGTCCCCACTGTGAAAGAATGAACCGCCGCGCCCTTCTGACCCGCGCCGTGCTCGTCGCCGCCGGTCTCGGCGGGGCGTGGTGGCTGAGGGACCATGTGCTGTGGCGCGATCCCGGCGTCGCCTTCGGACCGGAGGGAAACAGCGGCTGGCTGCCCTATGACGAGCGGCGCGCCTCGGTGCCGACCGTACGGGTCACGGTCGCCGGCCAGCCGGTCCGTGCCCTGGTCGATTCCGGGGCCCAGTATTCCGTCATCGACCGCAGCCTGTTCCAGCGGCTGGGCCTGACCCAGGCCTTCGACATTCCGCTGGTCGCCTATGGCGTCGGCGGCGGGGCGCAGATGGGGCGGGGGGTGACACTGGACGTGTCGGTCGGGGCGATGCGGATCGAGGCGCTTCGCACCGCCATCCTGTCGCTGGGACCGCTGGCGGTCGGCGAAGGCCTCTCGGCGCCGCTGATCCTCGGCCAGGACCTGCTGGGCGAGACGGTGCTGGAATTGGACACCGAGGAACGCCGCATGCGCTTCCTGCCGCGTGAGGGCCACGTCCTGCCGACCAACGTCGCCGCCATCCCGGTGTCGAAGGCGAGCGGCGCCCTGACGACCGAGGTGACCGTCGAGGGCGCGACCATTCAGGCCGTGGTCGATACCGGCGCCTCGGCCCTCCTGGCCCTGTCGCGAGAGGCGGCAGAGGGCGCGGGACTGCTGGACGGTCGGCCGTCGCAGCGTGGGAGCAGTATTGTCCTGGGCGGGTCGATCGACTCACAGATCGTCCGGTCACGGACCATCACCGTCGGCGACCAGATCTATCGCGACGCCGACACACCCATCTATGCCGACGTGCCCCTGCCCGGCTTCCCCGCCGCCCTGGTCGGGATGGAGGCCTTCGCGGGGCGTCGGATGGTGCTCGATCTCGGCGGGGGTCGTCTGCACGCCTCGCGACCGCTGGACCTGACCATAGGCTAGGGTCGGGTCTGGCCGGTCCCGCGCACAACGTATTTGTAGCTGGTCAGCTGTTCGGCGCCGACCGGCCCGCGCGCATGCAGGCGCGAGGTCGAGATGCCGATCTCTCCGCCGAAGCCGAACTCGCCCCCGTCCGCGAACTGGGTCGAGGCGTTCCACAGCACGATGGCGCTGTCGACGCGGTTCAGGAATTCGGCCGCCGCGGCCTCGTCCCCGGCCACGATCGCGTCTGTATGGCCAGAGCCATGGGTGCGGATATGCTCGATCGCCGCGTCCGGCCCCTCGACGATCCTGACCGCCAGGATCGGCGCCAGGAATTCATGCCCCCAGTCGTCGTCGGTCGCAGAGCGCATCTGGGGCACAAGCGCCCTGGCCTCCGCGTCGCCTCGCAGCTCGCATCCGGCTGCGATCAGCGCCTCAGCCACCGGCGGCAACAGCCGCGCTGCGCCGGCCTGATCGATCAGCAGGGTTTCCGTCGATCCGCACACGGACACCCGCCGCATCTTGGCGTTGACCACGACGTCACGCGCCATCCCCACCTCCGCCGAGGCGTGCAGATAGGTGTGGTTGATCCCCTCCAGATGGCCCAGGACCGGAACCCGCGCCTCCGCTTGCACCCGGGCGACCAGGCTCTTGCCGCCTCGTGGGATCAGCAGGTCGATGGAGCCTTCGAGCCCCGTCAGGAGCGCGCCCACCGCAGCCCGGTCCGGCGTATCGACCAACTGAACCGCGTCTGCCGGCAATCCCGCCGCCGCCAGCCCCTCGACGACCGCCGCATGGATGGCCAGCGAACTGTCGAGACAGTCAGACCCGCAGCGCAGGATGGCGACATTGCCCGAACGGATGCACAGGGCCGCCGCATCCGCCGTCACATTGGGCCGGCTCTCGTAGATGATGGCCAGCACCCCGATCGGCGTCCGCACCCGGGCGAAATCAAGCCCGTTCGGCCGCGTCCAGCGCACCGTCTCTACGCCCAGCGGATCGGGAAAGGCCGCGACCTCGGCGACCGCCGCCGCCATGGCCTCGATACGCGCTGGAGTGAGGGCCAGCCGGTCGATCTGCGCCTCCCCCATGCCATTCGTCCGGGCCCGGTCGATATCGCGGGCATTGGCCTTCAGGATGTCGTCGGCTCGCGCCCTCAGTGCGATTGACATGGCCCTCAGGGCCGCCGACCGCGTGTCCGCCGGGGCCAGTCGCACGGCGTCCGCCGCCGCCCGTGCGCGCCGTCCACGCTCCAGCATCGCCCTGTCCAGATCGCTCATCTGTGCAGGACCAGGTCGTCGCGGTGGATGGCCACGCCCGGTCCCTTGTAGCCGACCAGATCCTCGATCTCGCCGGAGTGACGGCCCCGGATCCGGTCCATCTCGTCGGCGGCATAGGCGGCCAGCCCAACGCCCAGCACCCCGCCATCGCCCCCGATCACGCGCACGCAGTCGCCCCGGTCGAACCGGCCCTCGACGTGTTTGACGCCTGAGGCGAGGAGGCTGCGTCCGCTCGCCAGCGCCTGGGACGCGCCGTCATCGACGGTCAGCGCTCCTGCCCATTCCAGACTGCCCGCGATCCAGGCCTTGTAGGCTTGCAGGGGTGTGGCGGTCGCCGTGATCAGGCTGGCGCGCGCGCCTGCGGCGACCGCGCTCAGCGGCCGCGCCTCCAGTCCCGAGACGATCAGGGTCGCGCACCCGGCCGACCGGGCGATCCGCGCCGCTTCAAGCTTGGTCGCCATGCCGCCGGTGCCCACGGCCGCGTCGGCATTGGCCCCGCCCGCCATGGCCAGGATTTCGGGACCGAGGCTCTCGATTATCGGCAGGTGCCGGGCCGCCGGATCGCGACGCGGATCGGCCGTGTACAGACCATCGACGTCCGACAGCAGGATCAGCAGGTCCGCCCGGACCAGCTGCGCCGCCCGCGCCGCCAGCCGGTCGTTGTCGCCGTAGCGGATCTCTTCGGTGGCGACGGTGTCGTTTTCGTTCACCACAGGCACGACGCCGAGCTTCAGCAGGGCCTCAAGCGTCGCCCTCGCATTGAGCCAGCGCCGCCTGCGTTCCGTGTCGTCGCGGGTCAGCAAAACCTGTCCGGGCGTCAGGCCCGCCCCGGCCAGCGCCGCCTCCCAGGCCTGCATGAGCAGAGATTGTCCGACGGCGGCGGCGGCCTGTTTCTCGTCCAGGCGTGCATTCTTCTCAAGCCCGAGCCGACCGCGCCCAAGCGCGACGGCGCCGGACGACACGATCACGACCTGTCGCCCCTGCGCCCGCAGCGCGGCGATATCAGCGGCCAGACCGGCCAGCCACACGGTCGCCGGGGCCTTCTGGTCCACCACGAGCGAGGACCCGACCTTGACCACGATGCGTCGCGCCGCGCGCAGGCTGGCGGCGGGGGAGGCGACTTCGGGCGGGGTCAGGGCAGGGGCGGTCACGGCGCGACCATGCCGCGCCGTGTGCGATGCAACAAGCGGCCTTTAGAGGCTTTGGAACGTATCGCAGCTCGCCGGGTCGCCGGTCTGGTAGCCGCGCTGCAGCCATTCCATTCGCTGGGCCGACGAGCCGTGGGTGAAGCTTTCCGGGCTGACCTGTCCGCCCGAGCGACGTTGCAGGGTGTCGTCGCCGATGGCCGAGGCGGTGCGCAGGCCCTCTTCCAGATCACCCTGTTCGACCGCGACCTCGCCACCCGAGACGGAGGCGGCATTGGCGGCCCAGACCCCGGCGTAGCAGTCGGCCTGAAGCTCCAGCGCCACGGAATAGCGGTTGCCCTCGGTCTCGGAGGAGGCGCCCTGCTGCGCCCGCTGCACCTGTTCCGACGCCCCGGTCAGTGTCTGGACGTGGTGGCCGATTTCGTGGGCCAGAACATAGGCGCGCGCGAAGTCGGCGCCGGAGGCGCCGAGCTGGGTCTCCATCTCCTGCCAGAAGGCGAGGTCCAGATAGACCTGGCGATCGGTCGGACAGTAGAATGGCCCCATCGCCGACTGACCGAAGCCACAGCCCGTGGGCGTGCCTTGCTCATAGATGACGATGTTGTCGGGTGGCCGGTAGCCTTCGAGCTTTGTCGCCCAGACGTCGTTGATGTTCTTGCCCACGATATCGACGAACAGACCGGCTTGATCCTCAGGCGTACCCTGGACCCCCTCTTGCGAGGCTCCCGCCTGCCCGAACTGGCTGGCGACCTGGGTGGTGGTCGAGGGGTCGATGCCGAAGACTAAATAGCCGATCAGGGCCAGCACGGCGACGCCGATGCCTCCGCCCGCGACCGCGCCGCCGCCCATGCCGCGGCGATCCTCGATCCCGCCGCCCCGCTGTCCGCCCTGCCAACGCATCGCCGTCTCCCGTATGTCCCGCTCAAGCTAGGCCGGAACGCAGCCGGAGGGGAAGGGATGCAGTCTGATCAGAACGAGCCTCAGCGTCGAGGGCGCGTGAGCCAGTCGTCGATCTGGCTCACGCCTGACGAAACGGCCTCCCGCCGCGCCGTCGCCGCCTCGCGTGCGCGGCGCTGGGCGTCGGGGGAGGATGGAACATCGACCAGCGGGACATAGGGCTCCGGCTGGCGCTGGGCGCGGATTTCGATCTCGGCCAAGCGGGCGCTGAGCTGCTGCTGGCGAGCATAGGCGGCCTGCTGTTCGGACTGAAGGCGCAGGGTTTCCATTCGAGAACGCAGCCGGTCGGCCAGCGGGTCGCCGATATAGGGCTGGCCGGGCGCGTACGCCTGCGCCGAAGCGGTCCCGGCGGACAGGGCGGACAGGGCGAACAGCAGGATGACGGCTGCGACTTTCATGTCCTCAAGATGGGGCCAGGCGCCGTTTCGGCCAAGCGTGGCCGCAATCAATCCAGAGAGAAGACCGAACTGCGCTTGATGGCGAAATCCTCCAGCTCTCGCGTGGTCGGCACCTGATACTCGGCCAGATGGGTCAGGCCGTCGGTGCGGAAATAGGTCCGGTGCGGATCGCCGACGAAGACCTGCGATCCTTGTGCTCGCGCCTGTCTCAGCCAGGCCATGACCCGTTCGGTCATCGGCCTTTCATAACAGACGTCGCCGGCGCAGAGGATGTCGACCTCGGGCGGGGCGGCGTCCAGCAGGTTGGCGTCGGTGAAGGACAGGGCCACGACGTTGGCCTTGGCATTCAGCCTTACCGCCGCTTCGCAGAAGGGGTCGATATCGGCGCACAGCACGCTCGCCGCGCCCGCCTTCATCGCCGCCACCCCGACCAGTCCCGATCCGGTGGCGAAGTCGACGACGGTCTTGCCGGCGAACGTGTCTGGGTTATCCAGCACCCAGCGCGCCAGCCCCTGTCCGCCCGACCAGGCGAAGGCCCAGAACGGGGGCGGCAGACCAAGTTCGCCCAGCTCCTCTTCCGTGAGCTTCCAGATCGGGGTGATCTCGTCTGCTAGCCACAGCGAGATCTCCGGCGCATGCGGCACGGCCTGCAGCCGGGTGTTGGCCAGGATGAAGGCGGCGGGATCGGTGATGGTCACGCGGTCTCGGCCGCCCCGTCCGGACGCTGCCTGACGCAGGACGCTGACATAGCCGGGCGCCACCTCCATCCGCCCGCCGGGCCCGGTCGCCCGGATTGCCTTGTGCAGGCGCGGCAGGTTCCAGCAGGCAACGTGCATGAACAGATGATGCTCGGCGTGGAAATTGACCCAGTAGGGGGCGATCAGGGCGCGCTCCCACCAACTCGCGCGGGTCGTGCGGGCGGCGCGGAAGGGGTCGGTGGCCGAGCCCTCGACGCAGGCGTGTTCGGCGATGTTGCGCAGTCGCGTGACCAGCGGGAACCAGGTCGCCATGGGCAGCAGCCACAGGGCGAACCAGGCCCACCAGACGCCGGCGACGATGAAGCCGGCCAGCATCACAGCATTGACCAGCAGGAAGGGCGCAACCGAGCGGCCGGTGACGATGGCCTCATAGTCGTGCGCCTCTCCGCCCGCCGACCGCTTCCGCAGGATCGCCAGGGGCAGAAGCACCCGCTGCTTGAAGAAGGTCTGGCCGGTCAGGTCGCGGATCATCTTGCGGCGCAGGGAGGCGCCGGAGACGGGGAAGGGGGCCGACAGGACCAGATCGGGGTCTTCGGGCTGCTGGGCGAACCGGTGGTGGGACAGATGATAGGGGCGATAGGCGTCCAGCGACGCCCCGATCGGCACGGCGCACAGCCAGTGGCCGAGGACATCGTTGAGCTTCAGGTCCTTCGCCAGGGCCCCGTGCGCCGCCTCGTGCATCAGGATGGCGAGGCCCAGCTGGCGCGTGCCGATGATCATGACGCAGAGCGGGATCAGGATCGGCTGCCAGACTCCCGCCAGGACAGCCAGGGCGGTGACGCCCCAGGCGTGGACGACCAGCAGCGGTCCCTTCCACGCCGAGCGCGCCTGGAACGGCGCCCACGCGTCGGGAGCGAAGACCTCGGCGGGCGATATGCGCAGGGCGGCGGGCATGGCGGCGATGATAGGCCGCCTCCGGGTCGGGGCCAAGCGTTGGACAGGCGTGTCAGCATCACCTGACAAAAGTCATGTTGACCTGACAAAATTGTCGTGTAAGGTGAGCCTTACAAAGGAGATGCCTCATGGCTTCGTGGAAGACACTGGATCCGGCGCACAAACGCTATGTGATCCGCACCAACATGTTCATGGCCGGCTATGTCCTGGTCAATGTGGCGGCCATCTTCGGCGCCTTCGACGAGATCATCGGCAAGGCGGCGGGCGTGGTCCTCGGTCTGTGCGTCGCCGCGCCGATCGCGGGGCAGCTGTGGGCCACCTTGTCTTTGATGAACGAGGCCGACGAGTTCGTGCGCGCCCTAACCGCGAAACGCTTCGTCATCGCCTCCGGACTGGCCATGGCCCTGTTCAGCGGCTGGGGCTTCGCCGAGAGCTACGGCGGCGCGTGGCATGCGCCGGGCTGGCTGATCTATCCGCTGTTCTGGGGCCTGTTCGGACTGGTCTCGCCGTTCGTGAAGAGCAGCGGCCGATGAAGAACACCCTGCGCGAACTCCGCACCGGCAAGGGCTGGACCCAGGAACAGCTGGGTCAGGCGCTGGGCGTCTCTCGTCAGGCCGTCAATGCGCTTGAAACCGAGAAACACGACCCCTCCCTCGACCTCGCCTACCGTATCGCTGCCCTGTTCGAACGCGCGGTGGAAGACGTCTTCGACAATCCCCACGTCTGACGTTTCGTCAGGATAACCTTACAAGGACATCGTCATGCTGCATCTCCGCTACCTCGTCGGGCGCTCGACCCTGCGCGCCCTGTTCCTGGCCTCCGCGACGGCCCTGGCCGTCGGCGGCGCCGTCTTCGCGACACAGGCTCGCGCCGAGCCAGCCCCCGAGACCCAGACCGCGCCCTTCAGCTCCGATCGCCTGTCGGTCGAGGTCATCGGCTCCGGCCCCGACGTCATCCTGATCCCCGGCCTGGCTTCGTCGCGCGAGGTCTGGCGTCCGCTGGCCACGCGGCTCGCCGCCACCCATCGGGTGCATCTCGTTCAGCTGGCGGGCTTCGCCGGTGAACCCTGGAGCCACGGCGACGGCCCGTTCGTCACGCCCGAGGTCGAGGAACTGGCCCGTTACATCGCCGAGGTCGGCTTCGATCATCCGGCGGTCATCGGCCACTCGATGGGGGGGCTTAGCGGCCTGCTGCTGGCCCAGTCGCATCCGGATCACGTCGGCCGACTGATGATCGTCGATGCCCTGCCGTTCTACAGCGCCATGTTCGGCCCGACCGTGACCGCTGATCAGGCTCGTCCGTTCGCGGCCCAGGCCGCTGCTGGCATCCTCGCCGCCGACGAGACCGCCTTCCGGGCGCAACAGGGTCAGACTGCGGCGAGCCTCGCCCGGGATCCGGCCATGCGCGAGCACATCATCGACTGGTCGATGGCGAGCGACCGGCGCGCCTTCGCCGCCGCCATGAGCGACGTCATGACCACCGACGCCCGTCCGGGTCTGGCCGCCATGACCACCCCGGTCACCGCCCTCTACGCGACCGATCCGGACGGCGGGCCGCCGCCCGCGATGGCGCAAGGCCTGTGGGAGCGGGAATACGCCGCCCTGCCGGGCGTGAAGGTGATCCGCGTCGACGCCAGCCGCCACTTCATCATGGCCGACCAGCCGGCGCGCTTCGACGCGCTGGTGGACGAGTTTCTGAAGTAGGGCGTGATGTTTTCCCTCCCCCGAGGGGGAGGGAGACTATCGTCAGGCTTCCGGCTTGGGCTGGCCGGCGAACTCGTCAGCATAGGCGGGAGCCAGCAGGGACCGGAAGGCGCTCTGCGGGACGGTCACCTCGTAGGCGCCCTCGGAATAGGGCCCGACCATGTAGGGCCCGATCAGGAAGACCAGTCCGCCCGTCTTGCCCGGCATCGTGCCCTGCGCCAGGACGAAGGGCACGGACGCCGCGCGCGGGCATGTCCACATATCGCTGCCGGTCAGAGACACCGTCCGGGCCTGCGGGTCGCGCTTCCTTTTTTCCGCGTTGATGGCGGCGCACAGGGCAGTGTCCAGCGCCGACAGGTCGCCGGTCTTGGTGAACAGGTCTGCCGCCGCGAGCTCGCGCTTCAGGGCCTTGTCCCAGAGGATCGCGGCGAAGGACGAGTTGGGGTGCGCCCCGCCTGTGTATTCCGAATCCGTGCGGATCAGGCTGAACAGCTTGCCGGTCTCGGCGCCGGGCGTGATCTCGATGGACTTGTTGTAGGCGCCCATGCCCTCGTCGCCGCCGGCCTCGGTGCGGTCGGCCTGGGCCCCTTCGGAGAACTCGCGCAGGTCGCGGACGGCGGCGGCGTAGAGGCGGGCGTGAAGGTCGGGCTGGCCCTTGATCGCGACCGGCAGGGTCAGGCTGACCTCGGCGAAGGCAGTCTTGGACTCAAAGGCCATGGGGGCGGCGGCGTCGGCCGGGGTCACGATTGCGCCGGTTCCGGCGGTTGCAGTCGGCGGGGCGGGCTCGGCCGCCTTGTCGCGGTTGCAGCCGGCCAGGGTCGAGGCGACGGCGAGGCTCAGAACGGCGAGACGAAACGGCGTGGACATGGCGATCTCCAGACTAGAAGGGCAGTGATACGGCGCCGAGGGCGATGGCCGCCAGCAGGATCAGCCCCGCTTCCCGGTTCGACTTGAACAGTTTCAGCGCCAGGGCGCCGTCGGCGGGCCTCAGCGTGCGCACCTGCCAGGCCAGATGGGCGGCATAGACGAGGAGGCCGAGGTAGAAGGCCACGCCCAGTCCGGCGGCTGCTCCGGAGGCTACGGCCAACAGCACGGCCAGCCCGTAGAAGGCGGCGACGCCGGTCTTCACGCCCTTGCCCAATCGCCGAGCCGAGGACTTGACCCCGACCATGGCGTCGTCCTCGATGTCCTGCAGGGCATAGAGGGTGTCGTAGCCAAGGGTCCAGAACACGCCGCCGACGTAGAGCAAGATGGCCGCGATCGTCAGTTCACCGTTCACGCCCGGCGCGACGGCGAAGGTCAGCCAGTCGCCTGTCATGACCTTCCATTGGCCATTGGCCCAGACGAGGAAGGACAGGGCGCCGGTCGCGGCCCCGTAGCCCATCAGCGCGCCCCAGTTGAACGTCAGCCCCAGCCAGGCCTGCGGCCACCAGGTGATCCGCTTCATGAAGGGATAGGCCGCCACCAGCGCCAGCGACCCGACGCCCAGAAGCACCGCCGTCAGGTTCAGCGTCAGCAGGATCGACAGGCTGACCAGGCTGCACCCCATCACGAACCGCCACGCCTGCCGCACGCTGATCCGTCCCGACGGGATCGGCCGCGCCGCCGTCCGCGCGACCTTCAGGTCGATATCGCGATCGACGATGTCGTTGAACGCGCAACCCGCCGCCCGCATCAGACAGGCGCCGACGGCGAAGCCGACGAACAGCCACAGCTCATGGAGGCCGGGTGTCGTCCTGTACTGCGCCAGCGCCAGGGTGATCCCCTGCCACCCGGGCAGCAACAAGAGCCAGATGCCGACCGGCCGGTCCAACCGGCCGAGCTTCAGCCACGGCTTCAGGCCTTCGGGCGCTCGGGCGTCGACCCAGTTGCGGCCGGCGTCGGGGAGGGGGGCTGACATGGCGGACGGATAGCACTCCGTCCGCCCGGCGTCAGGTCACAGGTCGAGCCGATCGCGCGCGTCGAGCACCAGATAGACGCAGATGGCCAGCAGCCCGACGTCCTTGGCCAGGAATTGCCCGGTCGAGCCCAGGGCGGGGAAGCCGTAGCCCTCCTGCCAGACGCCGGGCGCGGTGAAGAAGAAACTTAGCGTCACGACAAAGGTCACCATGCCCATCAGCGCGCCTAGCAGCCCGGCCCACGGGAATCGGCCGCCGACGGCGATCAGGACGCCCGCGGTGATCTCCAGCACGCCGATCACTGCGGAGGCGCCGCCCACGCCGACCAGCGGATAGAGCCATCCGAACAGCCAATAGTCCTCGGCGATGCCGCGAACCCCCTCGGCCTCGTAAGGCAGGAATTTCATGTAGCCGAACCACAGCAGGATCAGGGCGATGCCGAACCGCAAGGCGATGCCGAACCGCAAGGCGGCGCGGCCGTCGAGGCGGGGCGGGGACAGGGATTCGATCATGGAGGCTCCGGTGGCGGTTCGCCTCGGGTTCGCCGCCGGATCCGCTGAGGTTACGTCCGCCTAGCTCCGGCGCACGAGGATGACGCCGCCGATGACCAGGGCCACGCCCGCTATGCGGCCCAGATTGACCGGCGCCCGCGGCACGCCGAACGCGCCGAAATGATCCAGCGCCAGACTGATGATCAGCTGGCCCGCCACCATCAGGGTGATGGTCATGGCCACGCCCAGCCGGGGCACGGCCCAGGTTGCGGCGACCACGAAGATCGCGCCGTACAGGCCCCCGACCCAGGCATACCAGGGAAGCGCCTTCGAAGCTGCGATGTCGGGGCGGCTGTGCAGAATGGCCGCGAGGATGCCCAGCGCCGCCGTGCCGATGGCGAACGAGACGAAGGCGGCGTTGACCGGGCCGGTCACGGCCGTCGCCAGCCGGGCGTTCGTGGGCGCCTGAAGGGCGGTGGCGCCGCCGGCGAGGACAACCGCCAGCATGGCGATCCAGGGTGCGAAGTTCATAGGTTCAGCCTCTACCAGCGCGGATCGACGGGCGCACCGCCGAACATTTCGGCCATCCGGTCACGGGTCGACCTGTGCGCATCTTCGGGCAGGTTCCGCGGATCGAACCAGCCGGTCTCGGCGATCTCGCCATGGTGGGTCAACGCGCCCGCCTCAAAGGCGTCGAAGCGATAGACCAGCACATGGTCCCCCTTGAAGAACCGTTCGTTGGAATGGGCCGAGACCAGCCGGCCGGGCGTGGTCGCCTTCAGCCCCGTCTCCTCGAACAGTTCGCGCGCCGCTGCATCTCCGGTCGCCTCGCCGCGATCGACACCCCCGCCCGGCAGCCACCAGCCGGCGAGGTATGTGTGTTTCACCAGCATGACCCGCCCCTGGGCATCGACCGCCACGGACCGTACGCCCAGCGTCATGCCGCGCTGAAGCCGGGACCAGGCAAAGAAGAGCGGCCGGGTGAAGGGCTCGATTCGGACGCGCCAGTTCATGCGGCGACGCTACAGGACGACGACCTCGCCGTCCTCCTTGACGAACCGGTCGGGCCGCCGGTCCAGGACCTCGAACACCCGCTCCGACGGCCGCCCTATCACCACGCCCAGCGGCGTCTCGACGATCGGCCGGTTCACGAGGATCGGATGCTCGACCATGGCCGAGATCAGGGTCTCGTCGGACACCGCCGGATCGAGCAGACCCAGCGTTTCGGCGGGCGTGCCTTTCTCGCGCAGGACGGCGCGGGCCGGAACGCCCATGCGCGCGATCAGATCGGTCAGTTGCGACGCCGTCCAGCCGCTCTCGAGATAGAGCAAGACCTTCGGCGCATAGCCCTGGTCGAGAATGGCCCGGAGCACATTGCGAGACGTGCCGCAGTCGGGGTTGTGAAAGATCGTCACGGGAAAGTCGGTCATGGCCGCCTTGTCCGACAGGGACGGCCGGCGATCAACGCCTGCGTCAGACCGCCGGGATCGTGCGCCCCGTTCCGCCGCCCGGATGCCCGCCCGCTCGCTGGGGCAGCAACAGGATCAGCCCCACGATCACGACGGCAAGAACCGCGGATGCGACCGGTCGGCTGAAGGCCAGTCCGCCGTCGTCCAGCGGCTTGTCGAGGAAGTCGCCCACCGTCGCGCCCAGCGGTCGCGTCAGGATGAAGGCCGCCCAGAACAGCAGCACCCGGTTGACGCGCGTCCACAGCGCCAGCCCGGCCACGATCGCCAGCAGGGCTCCGAACACCGCTGCCGCGCCCAGGTAGCCCAGCCTGCCGGTGTCCGCCGTCCAGTCGCCCAGCGCCGTGCCCAGGGTCTGGGACAGGGTGATGGTCACCCAATAGAAGATCTCGGCGCGGGGCGAGCTGACGGTGTCGGACTGGATCTCGCCCTCGACCCTCCGCCAGACGCACAGCGACGCCAGCACCGCGGCCAGCAGCAAGGCCGAACCACCCGTATAGCCGATCCCCAGCGACCGCGTGGCGAAGTCGGCCAGGGTTGTCCCGGCGGTGGTGGAGGCGATGATCGTCGCCCAGTACAGGAACGGCTGAAACCGCCTCGCCCGGATCTGCGCCGCCACCAGCACCAGCAGGATCGTGGCGAAGATCGCCGTGCCCGTCAGGTAGCCCAGCCCCATCGACATGCTGACCGTGTCGCCGCCGGTCTCGCCGAGGGTCGTGGCGAGGATCTTGATCAGCCAGAAGCCGGCGGTGATGGCCGGGACCTTGCTCAGGATATCGCGTTCGCTAGGGGTCACGGCGGTCGCCTTGTTCGTCCGTCACAACGCTGATCTTCAATCGGGGCTTTGTTGCGTTCCAGGCCTTGCTCGCATCGACACCTTGAACCGTTCGACCGCGCCCTCTATTCCTGCGTCACAATCAGGAACTCCCCATGCTGGCCCTCTACATCATCCTCGGCTTCGTCGCCGTTCTCGGCGCCATTAACCTGTTCGAGTTCGGCCGGGTTGACTGAACTCCGGCGCGGCGCGGCGCTCGTCACGGGCGGTGCGCGCCGGATCGGCCGCGCCATCGTGCTGGCTCTGGCCGCGCGCGGCCATGACGTCGCTATCCACCATCGGGATTCGGTCGCGGACGCGGAGCAGCTGGCCGAAGAGGTGCGCGCGCTCGGTCGGCGCGCTGCGGTCCTGCCCACCGACCTGGCCGACGAGGCCGGGACCCGCGCCCTGATTCCGGCGGCGGTCGAGGTGCTTGGCCCGATCTCCGTCCTGGTCAACAATGCCTCTGTGTTCGAGGATGACCGTGTTGGCAGCCTGTCCCGCGAGACCTGGGACCTGCATCTCGAGACCAACCTTCGCGCCCCCCTCGTCCTGGCCGAGGCCTTCGCCGCCCAGGCCCCCGACGGCGCCTCGATCGTCAACCTGCTGGACCAGCGGGTGCTGAAGCCCGACCCGCGCTTCTTCTCCTATGCCCTGTCGCGAAACGGCCTGTGGTGGGCGACGCGGACCCTGGCCCAGGCGCTGGCGCCTCGCATTCGCGTGAATGGCGTCGGCCCTGGTCCGACCCTGGCCTCGATCCATCAGTCGGAGGCCGAGTTCGCCGCCGAACAGGCCGCCATGCCTCTGGGCCACGGCCCGTCGCCAGAGGACATCGCGGGAGCCGTCGTCTATCTCGTTGACGCCCGCTCGGTCACCGGCCAGATGATCGCCGTGGACGGCGGCCAGCACCTGGCCTGGCAGACCCCCGACATCGCCGAGTGAACCCCGCCGTGATTCAACCCCTTTCGGCCGCCCGGCGCGCCAACCTGACCGTCTTCGTCAAGGGCCTGCGGGTCGAGGCCGGCATCGGCATCTACGACCACGAGCACGGCCGGCTGCAGACCCTGGTCATCGACGTGACCCTCGATCTCGGTCCCGCCGAGGTCCACGGCCTGGCCGACACCATCAACTACGAGACCGTCGCCGCCTCCGCCCGCCGCATCATCGCCGAGGGCCACGTCGGCCTGGTCGAGACCTTCGCCGAGCGGCTGGCCCTGCACTGTCTGGAGAATGCCCGGGTGCTCGGCGTGACCGTGCGGATCGACAAGCCGGACGCGCTGGAGGCCGCCGACGGGGCCGGGTGCGAACTGACCTACAGACGCTGAAGGGTCTCGGCCGAAGGACGAGGGGGCTGCTGATTCGGCTCCAGCCTTGCCTTTGCCGGCTTTCGGCACGACATGTCGCCGCGCAATGCCCCAGGTTCGTTTTACCCGCCGTTTCTCGATGGCCCACCGCCTGCTCTCCGACCCCGCGTCGCGGTGCGCGGTGCCGCATGGCCACAACGAGTTCGTCCACGTCGTACTGGCCACGGAGGCGGAGATGGATTTCGGCGCCTCGAACTTCGTCACTTCGTTCGAAACGCTGAAAGGCCGCTGGCACGGTTTCATCGACAAGGCCGTGGATCACGCCTTCCAGCTGAACGGCGCCGATCCCATGCTGGCCTGGTTCCAGGCGAACGAGCCTCAGCGGGTCGACCGCCTGATGGTGTTCGACGGCGATCCGACGACCGAGGCCTTCGCGGTCGCCCTGCGTCGCAAGCTGGACGCCATCCTGGCCGACGACGGCTCGCCCTACCGCTGCGTCGAACTCACTCTGGAAGAGACCCCGACCAACGCCATCATCATCGGCGAGCACCTGAGCGCCGCCGAACGGGCCTGGGCCGCTGGAAGCTGGATCGACCGGGCCGATCTGTCGATCAACGACCTGAAGGGGTAAGGTTACGCGCGGTTCGGCTTGCCTCCGACCGGCGGCCCCGCCATTGTCCTGACCATGAACGCGAGGACCCCGATGGCCGAGCCCGGCGATCCCAATGCGCCCCAGAACTCTGATCCGGAGCTGCATGACGACGACCTGATCGGTTTCGCCTCGCCCGCCGCGCTGGAGGGTCAGATGCGCGCGCCCGCGCCGCGCCCGGTCGAGCCTGAACCCCAAGCGACGACTCCCGAGCCCGAGCCCGAGCCCGAGCTTGTCGTCGCGGAGCCCGGCCCGGTGGACACCCCGGTTCCCGAGATCGCCGCCCCGACCCCGATTCCCACCCCGGCGCCCACACCGGAGCCGATCCCGCAGTGGGCCCGCGAGACGCCGATCTTCGAACAACCCGTCGGCAGTTTCGCCCGTCGCGGCGAACAACCTGCGCCCGTAGACGGCGCCATGGGCATCTACGCCGTCTACGCCCTGATCCTGTTCGCCGTGCCGACCCTGGGCGTCTCGGCCCTGATCGCCCTGTTGGCCGTCACCGGCCGTGCCGGCCCGCAAGGCGAGGTGACCGCCAGCCATTTCATGTTCCAGCAGCGTACCCTGTGGGCCGGCGCCGTCGTCGCCCTGCTCGGCGCCATCCTGATCGCCGTGGGTCTTGGCGTCTTCGTTCTGTTCGTTCTGGCGGTGTGGTTGATCCTTCGCGGGGCCGGCGGCGTTCTGAAACTCAAGGCGGGCCGTCCGATCGAGCGCCCCCGCGCCTGGCTGTTCTAGGAGAGTCCCCATGTCCGACGCGTCGCAACCTCGGCTCGAGCCCGGCCACGAGGCCGAGGGCAAGCCCGCCGCCCTGATCGCCTGGGGCCTCTACATCCTGTCGATTCCGTCGGCCAATGTGCTGGTCCTGGTCGGACTGGTCGTCGCCTACGCCGCGCGCGGCTCCGCCACCGGTCTCCCGCGCCAGCATATCGAGGCCCAGATCGCGCTGTTCTGGTCGGTCTTCTGGTGGACCATCGCCCTGTGGGTCCTGATCGCGATCAGTATGGCGGCGTCGATCATCCTGATCGGCATCCCGTTCCTGCTGCTGTTCGGTGCCCTGTGGTTCCTGCTCAGCATCTGGTTCACGGTGAAGAGCATTCTCGGCATAGTGAACCTGATGTCGGACAAGCCCGCCTGATCAGGCGTGACCATACGGAACGGTGCGCCGCCCTAAGGGGTTTGACCCCGGTGCTGAGGGGATATTCATGACCGACTTCCGCGACGTCGCGGCCGAGCAACGCTACGAACAGGGCTTTACCGACGCCGACGGCGAAACCCGCCGCGTCTGGGCCGACTATTCTGTTCAGGGAAACCGTCGCGCCCTCCTTCACGTCGAGGCCGAAGACGAACTGCGTGGGTCAGGCGCGGCGGGCAAATTCATGCAGAACCTCGCCGACCACGCCCGCGCCGGGAACCATAGGCTGACGCCGGTGTGCAGCTATGCGGTCGCCTGGTTCAGGCGGCATCGGGACTACGCCGACGTGGTCGGCTAAACGTTTCGGGGCGCTACGTCATTCGCCCCCCAACGGACGCGCAGGAGCAAGGATGGACAGCATCGACCTTCAAGCCGTTCAGCAAGGGCTCGGCGCCGCTGCCGGTCCGCTCCAGACCTGGGTCCTGCCAGCCCTGCTGGGGCTCGGCCTCGCCTCGGCGACGGGTCTGCGCACCTTCCTGCCGTTGCTGATGCTGGCCCTCGCTGCGCGGTTCGGCCTGTTCGGCATCCAGTTGAACGACCAGATGGACTGGCTGGCGGACTGGCCCGCCATTGCGGCGCTCGGCGTCGCTGCGGTCGTCGAGTTCGCGGGCGACAAGATCCCCGTCGTCGATCACGGCCTCAACGTACTGGGCGCCTTCACCAGGCCGGTCGCTGGAGCGGTCGCGGCGGGCAGCGTCTTCGCCGGCCTCGACCCGACCACGGCCGCCATCGCCGGGGTCATCGTCGGCGCGCCGACCGCCTTCGCCTTCAACGCCGCCCAGGGAGGAGCCCGCCTGACCTCCACCGCGACGACCGGCGGCGTCGGCAATCCGGTCCTGTCCCTGATCGAGGACGTGCTGGCCTTCTGCACGGTGATCCTGGCCTTCCTGGCCCCGATCCTCGTTCCGGTGGTGCTGATCGTCCTGGCGGTTCTGGTGTTCCGCCTCGCGAAGCGCCTGCGGCAGAGGCTTTACGCCCGTGACGGCGTCACGGCAGGCGCGACACGATCGCCTTGATGGTCTCGGCCTTGGCCGGCAGGTCGTCGGCCAGGCGCGAAGCGATTTCCCTTGCCCCGACCGGATATGCGTCGCCGCCCTTGGCGATCTCGTCGGCCAGGGTCGCCGCGTCGTTCAGGATTTTTTCCAGCGCCTCGACCTGCTCAATGGCCAGGGCGCGTGCTTCCATCTGTAGGCGCCTGACCCGTTCGGTGGTGCTTTCGGGCGCGCGCATGAGGTCATAGACCTCGGATTCGACGACGAGTCTCAGGTCGGGCTTGTTCGGCTTTTTCGTCGGCATCGGCAATCCTTTTTCACGGAGCACAATGGCGATGTGGTCAAGCTGTTCCTTGCCTTCGCGGAGAGTTGTGTTTGTCGTCCCCGACTGTTGCCGGGGCGCCGCAGCAGGGGCTGACTCCCCCGACCCAAACGGCTAGGCTTGAGCGGTCCGGAGGGAAACCATGCATGAGATTCAGGCGGGAGTCGGGGGGGCGCTGGGTCTGATCGCGGGGGCCGCGAGCGAGCCCGCAGCGACGCAGGAACGCGTAGTCACGGAAATCCCCTACATCACCTGCGACGGCTCGTTGTGGCGGGCGAGCCTCGACGGCGAACGGTTTCTGCATACGGCCAGAGACGCCGACGCGGGGCACGAAGACACCGTCATCCATTATCAAACCTGGGACGGAGGCTGCTGGCGTGCGAGGTGGGACGCCGATGCGCGGCGGTTCGACCATTCGCCCTTCGGTGCGGGGTCGGCCCATCCCGACACGATCCTGAACTTCCTCGACTGGGAAGGTGTGCCCTGGACCGCCCGTCGCGACGGTGACGACTGGATCGTCACGCGCCGCTAGAGTCCACAGACCCTGGAGCAGGCCCGGGCTGGCGACCTCAGGCCTCTTCCTGTTGCCGCTCTCGCTCCTCGGCGGTCATGACCTCGGCGGCGTCCTCGTTCAGGGCCTGGGCCTCGCGACGGGGCTTGACGTAAGGTTCGGGCTGCGGGGTCGAGGTGTTGTTCCTCCACAGGCTGCGGCCGGCCTGTGGCCCGCCGGTGACCTGGAGGATGAGCCTCTCCTCGTCGCGACGACGCACGTCCTCGATCGTCTCGCGCGCCTCGTCCTCGGAGAAGCCGAGGTCCTTCAACACATGCTCGCCGAACGCCAGGGCGCTTTCGAAGGTCTCGCGGATGTGGAACTCGACGCCCGCGTTGATCAGCCGGATCGAATGGCCCCGGTCATAGGCGCGCACGAACAGTTTGGTCAGCGGGAACTCGGCCTTGACCAGTTCCACGATCCGGTCCGCCGCCTCAGGCTTGTCGACGCAGACCAGGATGGTCTCGGCCCCCTCGGCGCCCGACGCGCGCAGCACGTCCAGGCGCGAGCCGTCACCGTAATAGACCTTGAAGCCGAACTTTCCGGCCGCCTGGATCATCTCCACGTCCATGTCGATGATCGACACATCGATGTCGCGGGCCAGCAGCGGCTGCGCCACGACCTGGGCGAACCGGCCGAAACCGATGATCAACACCCGCTCGCGCAGGTTCGCGGCCCGGTCCACGCCATCCGCCTCGTCCGGATCCAGCGCCTCGTCAGGTCTCAGCCTGTCTGCGATGAACAGCCGAACCGGTGTGAGGGCCATCGACAGAATGACCATCGCCGACAGGATCGCCGCCATGCGCGGATCGAACAGGCCGGCCGCCCCCGCCGTCGCATACAGGACGAAGGCGAACTCCCCGCCTTCGCCCATCAGGGCGGCGCGCAACAGCCCTTCGCCGTGGCTTTGTTTCAGCCGGGCGACGGCATAGACGCCGATCATCTTCAGCGCCGAGAAGGCCACGACCCCGCCCAGCACCCAGGCCCAGTCGCGCACGACCACGGCGAGGTCCAGCGACATGCCGATGGCCAGGAAGAACAGGCCAAGCAGGATGCCGCGGAACGGCTCCACATCGGCCTCCAACTGGTGCCGGAACGTCGATTCCGACAGCAGCACGCCCGCCAGAAAGGCGCCCATGGCCATGGATAGTCCGCCCAGACTGACGGCAAAGGCGGAGCCCAGCACCACGACCAGCGCGCCCATGGTCATGACCTCGCGCCCGCCGTAGCGCGCCAGAAGGCGGAACAGGGGGTTCACCAGCCAGCGCCCCGCGACATAGACCCCGGCCACGGCCGCGACCGCAGACCCGATGGTGATCCAGACCGGCCTCGCGGCCTCCACGGCGGTGCCATAGGCCCCAGCCAGGGCGGCGACGATCGCGAGCAGCGGTACGATGGAGAGGTCCTCGAACACCAGCACCGACACGACCCGCTGGCCCGCCGGTCCGGATTTCTCGTTTCGCTCCTCAAGCAGCTGCATGACGATGGCCGTGGACGACAGGGCGAAGCCGAAGCCGGCGATCACCGCTGCATACCAGGGCAGGCCCGCAAGCAGTGCGGCGCCAGTCAGCAGGACGGCGCAGGTCATCACCTGCACGGCGCCGAGGCCGAAGATTTCCCGCCTCAGGCTCCACAGCCGCGCCGGTCGCATCTCCAGTCCGATGATGAACAGGAACAGCACGATGCCGATCTCGGCCACATGCAGCATGGTTTCCGGCTCACGCACGACGCCCAGGGCCGACGGTCCCAGGATCAGACCGGCGGCCAGATAGCCCAGCACAGCGCCGAGGCCGAACCGCTTGAACAGGGGCACGGCGACGACCGCCGCCGCCAGCAGCGCCACCGCGTGGCCCAGACCCATTCCCGTCGGTTCCGCCATGATCCGTCCCGTGCCGCGAGCCCCTATAGTGGCGACGCTTTGCCGCGATTGCGAGGGGCGTCAGGCTTGCGCCAGCTCCACGATCCGCTTCACCAGCCCGCTCTCCGGGTCGCCCAGCGGGTCCAGGACGGTGAAGTGGTTCAGGCCCGGCAGGGCCTCGAACCGCGTCTTCACCCCCTTGCCGCCCCAGAAGTTCGCCATGTCCCGCGACTGGCGCACGAACTCGCTCGTTTCGTCCGCCCCGACGACGCAGTCCAGAACCGTCCCGCCCGGCGTCGATCCGTTCGGGGCGGGCCAGTGAACCGGCGACAGGGCGGCCGCCTCGCGCGCATCCAGCCGCAGCGCATCGTTGAGCGAGGTCGGGATCAGCGGCTCCAGATCGAACAGGCCCGAGATCGCGACGGCCGCCGAAGCCCGTCCCTCCGACAGCATGCAGGCCGCCAGATGCCCGCCGGCGGAATGGCCGAACACGACCGGCCGCCTGCCGGTCCGCGTGCGGATCAACTCCACCGCATCCCGAATCTCGCCGACGATCCGCCCCAGCCGCACATCGGGACACAGGTCATAGGACGGTACGGCCAGGCTGACGCCATGCGTCAGAAACGCCGGCGCGATCCAGCTGAACCACGATCGATCCAGCGCCTGCCAGTATCCGCCATGGCTGAAGACCGCGACCGGCGCGTCCGGCCCGGCCTCGAACAGGTCCATGACCTCACGCTTGCCGGGGCCGTAGGGCAGGGCGGTCGGCGGATGGAGCGCCCGAGCCGTCTCCGCATCCGCCTTCCACCTGGCCATGACGGCGGCGTGATCGGGCACGGCCGCGCGGTTGTTGTACCCGGCTTCGAGATCCACGTCTGATTGGGGGGGCTTATCGCTCACGTGCGCATCCGCTACTCAGGCCACCGAACACCGGAGCCCACGACCATGATGACCGCCATCTTCGTCTTCATCAAATGCGAGCTGGGCCACGCCAATGACGTCGCCGCCGACATGGTCGACAATGTCGAATATGTCTCGGAGGTCTATTCCACCTCGGGCCAGTACGACCTCTTGGCCAAGTTCCAGCTGCCCCGGGAGATGGACATCGGCACCTTCGTCACGAAGTCGGTCCAGACCCGCCCCCACATCCGCGACACCTTCACCGTCATCACCTTCTCGCCCTTCCTGCCCAGCAAGTGACGCCCGGCGCCACCTCCCCGTGCGCGCTTGCGCATGGGGAGGTGGCGGCGAGCCCTTGCGAGCTGACGGAGGGATTCTTGCCGCGACCAGGACCCCCTCCGTCTCTCCGGCTCCGCCTCCGAGCCACCTCCCCATCCGCCGAGCGGCGGACAGGGAGGAGACAAAACGCTCGAAGCTGACGCCGCGTCACGGTGGCTTATCCAGACTGATCGCTGCTAACCTGTCCCCCAGAGGCGCAGGCACAGGCGTCAGGGAGCGAACCATGGCCGATCTGGAATCCTTCCGCGCGGAGACGCGCGCCTGGCTTGAGGCGAACTGCCCGGCGGAATGCCGCGGTCCGCTCGACAATGACGAGGACCGCGTCTGGGGCGGCCGCAACGCAACCTTCAAGACCCCGGCCCACAAGCGCTGGATGGACGTCATGGCCGCGCGCGGCTGGACCGCGCCCCAATGGCCGACCGAGTACGGCGGCGGCGGTCTCGACCGGGAAAAGGCCAAGGTCCTGGCCTCGGAGATGCGCCGCATCGACGCCCAGATGCCCCTGTCGTCCTTCGGCGTCTGGATGCTGGGCCCGGCCCTGCTGCAGTTCGGCACCGAGGAACAGAAGAAGCGCTTCCTGCCCGAGATCGTGCGTGGCGAGATTCGCTGGTGCCAGGGCTATTCCGAACCCGGCGCCGGTTCCGACCTGGCCGCCGTCCAGACCCGCGCCGAGGACAGGGGCGACCACTGGATCATCAACGGCCAGAAGATCTGGACCTCCTACGCCGACAAGGCCGACTGGATCTTCTGCCTGATCCGCACCGATACTGAGGCGCCGAAACACCTCGGCATCTCCTTCGTCCTGTTTGACATGGCGACCCCGGGGGTGACGACCCGGCCGATCGAGCTGATCTCCGGCAAGTCCGCCTTCTGCGAGACCTTCTTCGACGACGTCCGCGTCGAGAAGGAGAACCTGATCGGGACGCTGAACCGCGGCTGGGACGTCGCCAAGGCCCTGCTGGCCCACGAACGCACCATGATCGGCGGCATCGGCGACATCGGCCGGCCGATGAGCCAGGTGGCGGTGGACTCGATCGGTCTGGACGACACCGGCCGTCTCGACGAACCCATGCTGCGCGCGAAGATCGCCGATCTGGAGATCGACGCCGCCGCCTTCCGCCTTTCGATGGAGCGGGTCGGCGACCAGGTGAAGGCCAAACAGGTCTCTCCGGCCATCGCCTCGATGCTGAAATACTATGGCTCGGAGCTGAACAAGCGTCGCCATGAACTGGCCATGGCCGCCGGCGGCTCGGACGCCCTGGAGTGGGAGAGCGAGCGCTCGCACAAGGGCACGCCGGCCCGCGACTGGCTGCGCACCAAGGCCAATTCGATCGAGGGCGGCACCTCCGAGGTTCAGCTGAACATCATCGCCAAACACCTGCTTCAGCTGCCGGGAGCCTGAGCCCATGCCCCTGATCCTGACTGAAGAGCAGACCATGCTGAAGGACGCCGCCGACGGCTTCCTCAGCGAAAACGCGCCCATCGCCCACTTCCGCAAACTGCGGGACATGAAAGATGCTGATGGCGTGTCGCGCGACCTGTGGAAGGCGTTCGGCGAGATGGGATTCGCCGGCGTTATCATCCCCGAGGAACACGGCGGCTCCGGCCTCGGCGCGGTCGAGGCGGGCATTGTGGCCGAGGGTCTGGGCCGCACCCTGACGCCTTCGCCCTTCTTCGGCTCGTCGATCCTGGCCGCCCGCATCCTGATCGACGCGGCTTCCGCCGATCAGCAGTCCGCCTGGCTGCCGAAGATCGCGGCCGGAGAGGCCATTCTGTCACTGGCTCTCGATGAGGGGCCGAAACACCAGCCGTCGCGGATCGCCACCACGGCCGAACGCAGCGGCAACGGCTTCAAGCTCAACGGCGCCAAGGGCTTCGTCCTCGACGGCCACATCGCCGACGCCCTGATCGTGGCGGCCAAGACGGATGCCGGCCTGACCCTGTTCCTCGTCGATCCGAAGACCTCTGGCGTCGAGATCGAGCGCACTGTCATGGTCGACGCCCACAACGCCGCCCGCATCACCCTGACCGACGTCCACGTCGACTCTGACGCCGTCATCGGCGACGTCGATGCGGGCGAGGCGGCCCTCGATGGCGCACTGAACCTTGGCCGCGCCTGCGCCGCCGCTTGTCTGACCGGCGCTGGCGACCAGGCCTTCCTGACCACGGTCGAATACCTCAAGACCCGCAAACAGTTCGGCAAGCTGATCGGCGAGTTCCAGGCCCTGCAACATCGCGCCGCCCACCTGTTCACCGAGCTGGAGCTGGCCAAGGCCGCCGTCCTCGGCGCCCTGCAGCGCCTCGACGCCGGCGCGCCGAAAGCCGACCTCGCCGTCTCCATTGCCAAGGCCAAGGCCGGCCGCGTTGCGGAGCTGGCGGTCCAGGAAGCGGTCCAGATGCACGGCGGCGTCGGCATGACCGAGGCGTACGATGTCGGCCTCTATATGAAGCGGGTGCGGGTGCTGAACGAACTGCTCGGCGACGCCGGCTTCCACGCCGAGAAGCTGGCGCGGGCGAGCGGCTACTGATCCGACCCTCTCCCCCTGCGGGAGAGGGAGAGCGCACACGGCGGCGCAGCCGTCGTCCTTGTGCGATCAGGTGAGGGGTCACACCAGCGGTTGGATCGGAGAGGTCGGTGTAACCCCTCATCCGTCTCGCTTCGCTCGCCACCTTCTCCCGCAAGGGGAGAAGGGCTAAGTCGGCGTCAGGGAGACTCTGCATGACGCTGAACAGCGCGACCTATCTGACCGGTTTCGGCAACCACTTCGCCACCGAGGCCGTCCCCGGCGCCCTGCCGATCGGCCGGAACTCGCCGCAGAAGACGCCGATGGGCCTCTATGCGGAGCAACTCAGCGGCACGGCCTTCACCGCCCCGCGCGCCGAGAACCGCCGCAGCTGGCTCTACCGCCTGCGCCCTTCGGCCCAGCATCCGGCCTATCAGCCGTTCGATCAGGGTCGCGTTCGCTCCGGCCCCTTCCACGACGCCCTGCCAAGCCCGAACCGCATGCGCTGGGACCCTCTGCCCCTGCCGACCACGCCGACCGACTGGGTCGAGGGCCTGGTTACCTATGGCGGCAATGGCGATGCGGAGGCCCAGGTCGGCGTCGGCATCCACCTCTACGCCGCCAACCGGTCGATGACGGACCGCGTCTTCTACGACGCCGACGGCGAGCTGCTGATCGTGCCGCAGGAGGGCGAACACGCCTTCGTCACCGAGTTCGGACGGATTGAGGCCAGCGCCGGCCATATCGTCGTCATCCCGCGCGGGGTGCGCTTCCGCGTGGAGTGCAGCGGCCCCACCCGCGGCCCCATCCGCGGCTATGTCTGCGAGAACTACGGCGCGCCGTTCCGCTTGCCGGACCTGGGCCCCATCGGCTCGAACGGCCTGGCCAATCCGCGCGATTTCGAGACCCCGGTCGCGGCTTTCGAGGACGTCACCCGCCCTACGGAATGCGTGCAGAAATACGCCGGCCGCCTGTGGGTCACGACCTTCGATCACTCGCCGCTCGACGTCGTCGCCTGGCATGGCAACAACGCGCCCTACCGCTGGGACACGGCCCGGTTCAACACCATCGGGACGGTCAGCTTCGACCACCCGGACCCCTCGATCTTCACCGTCCTGACGTCGCCATCGGACACGGTCGGCACGGCCAACTGCGACTTCGTCATCTTCCCGCCGCGCTGGATGGTGGCCGAGGACACCTTCCGTCCGCCGTGGTTCCACCGCAACGTCATGAGCGAGTTCATGGGTCTGGTGACCGGGGCCTATGACGCCAAGGAGGGCGGCTTCGCCCCCGGCGGCGCCTCGCTGCACAACTGCATGAGCGGCCACGGCCCGGATCAGGCGAGCTACGAAAAGGCGGTCTCGGCCGACCTCAAGCCGCACAGGCTGGACAACACCCTGGCCTTCATGTTCGAGACCCGTCTCCCGATCCGCACCACGGAATGGGCGCAAACCACGCCGACGATGCAGCTCGACTACGACGACGTCTGGACCGGCTTCGCCCGGGGCGACGTCTCCAAATAAGCTAAGGACTATCCATGCGCATCCTGATCGTGGCCCTCGCCCTGTTGTCCGCAGCCTGCTCGCCTATGGCTGGACAGGCCCCGGATGCCGGCGCCCCGACCCAGACCGCCGGGGCGGCCTGCGCCGCGCGGGGCGGGGAGATCATGCGCGTCGGCCGTTTGCAGACCTCGCGCTGCGTCGTGCCCTTCCCGGACGCGGGCAAGGTCTGCCGCGACGGCGACGACTGCCTCGGCGACTGCCGCGCCGAGACCGCGGGTCCGCGCGAGGGAGCGGTCACCGGCGTCTGCGCGCCCAACGACCTGCCGTTCGGTTGCAACACCCCGGTTGAGAATGGCCGCGCCGGCCCCACCCTGTGCGTCGACTGACGGCCCCCAAGGTTCAGGACGCATCCGTGCGGGTCATGCTAGCGTTTCTGTCGCATGACCCTGCCTGAACTCGCCGCCCTGCTGGGCCTCAACCTCGTCCTGCTGACCGTGACGATGCTGGCCCTCTGGGGACTGGCGCTGCGGCTGAAGGACGTCAGCTTCATCGACGGCGTCTGGCCCTTGGGGATGCTGCTCCTGGCCCTGATCACCTTCCCCCGCACCGACGGCGATCAGACGCGAAAATTCCTGCTGCTCTGGCTCTGCGCCGTCTGGGCCGTCCGCCTGGGTTGGCACCTGCTGCGCCGGTGGCGCGCGAACGGCGTCGACGGCCGCTACGCCGAGATCGTCGAGACCCAGGAGAGGGAGCACGGCTGGAGTTTCGGCAAGACCGCCCTGCTGTTCGTCTTCCTGCCCCAGGCGTTTCTGGGGTGGTTGACCTCCCTGCCGGTGCAACTGGGCCAGGTCGAACACGGGCCGATCGGCTGGCTCGGCTGGATCGGGGCCCTCGTCGTCGTGGTCGGCATCGGTTTCGAGAGCGTCGGTGACGCCCAGCTTGCCGCCTTCCGCAAGGATCCGAAAAACAAGGGCAAGGTGCTGGACACGGGCCTGTGGCGCTACACCCGCCACCCCAACTATTTCGGCGACGCCTGCGTCTGGTGGGGGCTGTGGCTGATCGCGGCCGAGACCGGCTGGGTCGGGATCGCCTCGGTGGTCGGGCCGATCTTCCTGACCTTCACCCTGACCCGCTGGTCGGGGATCGGCATCACCGAGAAGGCCATCGGAAAGTCCCGGCCGAAATACGCCGACTACATCCGCCGCACGAGCGCCTTCATCCCGATGCCGCCGAAGAAGACATAGCGAAAACCCCCGCCGCTTTCGCGACGGGGGCTACGTAGTCTTCTGAAGGCTAATCGGGGTTCATGACACCCCGTGCCGATCGGCTTAGTGGGCCGGGGCTTCTGGAGCCGAAGGCGAGGTGTTCGGCGTGTTGGCGGTGGTCATGCCGCCATCGGCGTTACCGGCCTGTTGCTCGATGCGGTCAGCTTCAGCGTTCAGGGCAGTTTCCTGCTGTTCGGTCGGAGCAGCGGCGGCCTGCTGTTCCAGGGCGTCAGCCTGGACTTCGGCAGACTTGTCGGCAGCGGATTCGCCGCAGGCGGCGAGCGAGCCGGCCAGGGCGATGGCGGCGGAGGCGATGATCAGTTTACGCATGGGGAATTCCTTTCAGTGAAGCCCAAAAAATGCACCACCTCACGGAAGGTTCACGGGTACGTGAAGAAAAACATGATCGACGTTACGCGATGTCGGCAAAGGCGACCCGCGCCGCGCCCAGCAGAGCGGCCTGTTTGTGGGTGATCACCCAGGTCGGGACATCGGCCATATAGTCCTGAAACCGGCCCTTCCTCTCGAAGCGCTCACGGAAGGGGCTGGCCTTCAGGAAGGGCAGGATGCGGGGCGCGATTCCGCCGGCGATATAGACCCCGCCCCGCGAACCCATCGTCAACGCCACGTCGCCGGCCACGGCGCCCAGGATGGCGCAGAACCGGGCCAGGGTGGCGCCACAGTGGCTGCGCGGGTCGGCCAGAGCCTCGTTCGTGATCTGGGCAGGATCATCGATATGGGTCACGCGGCCGTCGATCTGGGCCAGGGCCCGGTGCATGTTCAGCAGGCCCGGACCGCAGATCAGCCGCTCGATCGACACCCGGTCGTAGCGCTGGCGCAGGATGCGCAGGATTTCGTCCTCGACCGGATCGCCCGGCGCGAAACAGGCGTGGCCGCCCTCGGACGGCAGGGCGATTTCCCGACCGTGGATATCCCGTGCGAGGGCCGATACGCCGAAGCCGGTGCCCGGGCCCAGCACCGCGATGGCGGAATGCGGATCGCCTTCGGTCGGCCCGCCCAGATGCGCCAGATCCGCCGCCGGTACGACCGGCGCGCCCCAGGCCAGAGCCTCGAAGTCGTTGATCAGCCGCACGGGATTGAGGCCCAGTGCCTGCAACTCGGCTTCCGACACCGCCCACGGGCTGTTGGTCAGGTCGATGGCCCCGTCGGTCACCGGTCCGGCCACGGCGATGACGCCTCCCGAGGGTTTGACATCGCAGCCATCGACGAAGGCCGCGACCCCTTTCAGGAAGGTCGGATACTGTTCGGCCGGGAAACTCTCGTGGTGGTCCAGCGTGATCTGGCCGTCGACCATGCGGGCGAGGGCGAAGCGGGCATTCGTTCCGCCGACATCGCCGACGAGAAGGGTGCTGTCGCTCATGCGTCGATCTCCCGGTTCTGCACATTGGGATCGGCGACATCGCGGATCTCGGGTTGCTGCTGCGTTGGTTCGGCCGCGAAACAGATCGAGGCGCCGCGCTCGGCCGACGACACTGCCGCGCGGAAGGCGCCGAACAACTCGCGGCCATAGCCCCAGCTCTGCACCGAGTTCGGCCGCGCCCGCTCGCGCGTGGTCAGGTCGGCGTCGATGGCCAGGACACCGGCCTCGGCGTCCAGTCGGACGATGTCGCCCTCGAGCACATAGGCCAGCGGCCCTCCCTCCAGCGCTTCCGGCGTCACATGGATGGCCGCCGGGGTCTTGCCCGAGGCGCCCGACATCCGGCCGTCGGTGACAAGAGCGATCGGCACGCCCCGATCCTGCAGCACGCTCATCAGGGGCGATAGGGAGTGCAGTTCCGGCATGCCGTTGGCCTTCGGCCCCTGGAAGCGCAGGACGATCACGCCGCCCCCATCCAGCGCGCCCGCCTGGAAGGCCGCGAGCACGTCCTCCTGGGCATCGAAAACCCGTGCGGGGCCTTCGACCCTGCGATGCTGCGGCTTCACGGCCGAGATCTTGATCACCGCCCTGCCGAGGTTGCCCTTCACCAGCCGCAGGCCGCCCTCGCTGTCGAAGGGGTCGGAGGCGGGACGCAGGATGTCGCGGTCCAGGCTCTCGGCCACGCCATCCTTCCAGACCAGCTCGCCGTCGATCATCGCCGGCTCCTGGAAATAATGGTGGATGCCCCCGCCCATGATGGTGGTGACGTCGGAATGGATATGGCCCGCCTGGGCCAGTTCCCGCGCCACGAAGGCCACGCCGCCCGCCGCCTGGAAGGCGTTCACATCGGCTGATCCGTTCGGATAGATCCGCGCCAGCAACGGGGTCACGGACGACAGCTGGTCCATGTCGGTCCAGTCGATCAGCACCCCCGCCGCCCGCGCCATGGCGACCAGGTGGATGGCGTGGTTGGTCGATCCGCCGGTGGCGAGCAGGGCCACGATCATGTTCACGATCGACTTCTCGTCCACGACGTCAGCCATCCGGGACTCGCCGTTGACGGCCAGCTCGACCGCCCGCTTCGCAGCGGCCGCCGTCAGGGCGTCGCGCAGGCCCGTCTCCGGGTGAACGAAGGCGGTCGACGGCATATGCAGTCCGCCCAGCTCCATCATCATCTGGTTGGAGTTGGCCGTGCCGTAGAAGGTGCAGGTGCCGGGCGAATGGTAGGAGCCGATCTCGCTTTCCAGCAGGGTCTGGCGATCCACCTTGCCCTGCGCATACTCGGCCCGCACCCGCGCCTTTTCGGCATTCGGAATGCCCGAGGGCATCGGCCCTGCGGGGGCGAACACGACGGGCAGGTGGCCGAACGCCAGCGCCCCCATGAACAGGCCCGGCACGATCTTGTCGCAGACGCCGAGCATCATGGCTGCGTCGAAGGCGTCGTGGGTCAGGGCGACCCCGACCGACATGGCGATGACGTCGCGGCTGAACAGCGACAGTTCCATCCCCGGCCGCCCCTGGGTGACGCCGTCGCACATGGCGGGCGTGCCGCCCGCGACCTGCGCCGTCGCGCCGACCTCGCGGGTGGCCTTGCGGATCACATCCGGGAAGCGTTCGAACGGCTGATGCGCTGACAGCATGTCGTTGTAGGCGGTGACGATGCCGACATTGGGCGTCTTGCCGTCCATCACCTTCAGCTTGTCGGCGATGGTCTGGCCCGCGAAGGCATGGGCCCAGTTGGCGCACGACAGCTTGGCGCGACCGACCCCCGCGTCCCGCGCCGCGTCCATGCGGCGGATGTAGTCGGTCCGCGTCTCGCGACTGCGTTCGATGATGCGGGCTGTAACCTCCGCGACAACAGGATGCAGTGCCATCAACCGGCCTCCGTCCAGACGATTTCGAGCGGGACCTTGGCGGCGATCATCGCCGCGATCGGTTGCACGGCCGGATCGCCTTGGGCCTCCCGCTCGAACACCGAACGCTTGGCTGCGCCTTTAAGGCCCAGGATCACCCGACCCGCCGACATCAGGTACGGCAGGTTGATCGAGATCCGCTCCAGGCTCGGCGCCATCCCGTCACGCCCGTGCGGCACGCCCAGCACCGTGGGCTTCAGCGTCGGCGACAACAGGGTCTTCAGCGTCGGGCTGCCGGGGAACATCGAGCAGATGTGCCCGTCCTCGCCCATGCCCAGAAGCACTGCGTCGAACCGCCCGCCGGCCTCGGCCAGCCTGTGCGCCGCCACCGCCGCCGCCCGGTCGACCGTGACCTCGGAATGGTACAGCGGAAGGAAGGTCGCCCGTGACGCCGGCCCCTGGAGCAGCACGGCCTTGATCAGCCGCGCGTTCGATTCCGGGTCGGTCTCGGGCACATAGCGCTCGTCGACGAGGGTGACCGCGACCCTGTCCCAGCCGATGTCGGCCTGGGCCAGACGGGCATAGACAGGGGACGGGGTCGAGCCGCCGGGACCGGCGAACAGGGCCCTGCCGTCGGCGAGCACGGCGGCGGCCAGCGATTCTTCGATGCGGCCGGCGATCGTAGCCGACCAGGCGTCGAGGGTGGGGAAGGTCTCGATTTCGGCCATATTATTTCCGTGCATCCCCGCGAAGGCGGGGACCCAGTTCTGTCGTGAGGCACAAGGTCCGTTGGCGGCGGGGCTCACACGGCGCCGCTGATCGCCCAAAGGCCTGGGTCCCTGCCTTCGCGGGAATGCACGGAGTGAAGCGGGTCATGCCTGCGTGTTCCAGTCCCGGCCGGTCCGCACCATCAGCATGTCGGCGGCATCCGGGCCCCACGTTCCCGCCCGATAAGGCTGCGGCTTCACCTTGCCGTCGACCCAGGCCTGCGACACGCCGTCGACCCACTCCCAGGCCTTTTCCGCCTCGTCGCGGCGCACGAACAGGGTCGAATCCCCGTTCAGCGCATCGAGCAGCAGCCGCTCATAGGCGATCCGGCGGCGCGGCGGCTTGTCCCCGGCCCCGCCTACGCCCCACGACAGGGACATCTGGATCGGCTGAAGCTGCATCCGCTGATCCAGACCCGGCTTCTTGTTCATGACCGTAAGGGAGATGTCTTCCTCGGGCTGCAGCTCGATGACCATGCGGTTGGCGCTGTCTTCCTCGTGGCCGTTGTCGCCGAAGATCGAGTGCGGCACCGGCTTGAACTGGATGACGATCTCGGTCCGCTTCTCGGGCAGTCGCTTCCCGGTGCGCAGGAAGAACGGCACCCCGGCCCAGCGCCAGTTGTCGATGTCCACGCGGATGGCGACAAAGGTCTCGGTGTCCGAGTCCGCCCCGCGTTCCTCGTCGTAGCCCGGAACGCGCTGGCCCTCGACGGTGCCCGAAACATACTGGCCCCGCACGGTGGTGCGTTCGGCGTCCTCTTCGGTGATGGGGCGCAGGGACCGGATGACCTTGACCTTCTCGTTGCGCACCGAGTCCGGATCGAGGTCAGACGGCGGCTCCATCGCCACCAGGCACAACAGCTGCAGCATGTGGTTCTGCAGCATGTCCCGCAGGGCGCCGTATTCGTCGTAGTAGGGCCAGCGGTCGCCGACCCCGACCGTCTCGCCGACCGTGATCTGGACATGGTCGATCGACAGGTTGTTCCACAGCGGCTCGAAGATGACGTTGCCGAAGCGCAGCGCGATCAGGTTCTGGACCGTCTCCTTGCCGAGATAGTGGTCGATGCGGAACACCTGCTGTTCCGAGAAGGCGTCGGCGACCGCGTCGTCGATGGCGCGGAAGCTCTCGAGATCGCGCCCGACCGGCTTCTCCAGCACCACCCGGTCTTCGGGCTCGGCCAGACCCGCCGCCCGCATGGCCGTGACGATCCTGGCGTAAAGCGACGGCGAGACGGCGAGGAAGCTTGTGCAGGACCCGTCGCCCACCTTGTCCTTCAGCGGCTTCAGGCTCTCCGCCGAGGTGGCGTCGACGGCGAGATAGTCGAGCCGCGCCTTCATCCGGCTCCAGCTGGCGTCATCCCAGGCGTCGTCGGCCTTCGCCTTGCCCTCGACGGCCGCGCGGACCTTCTCCACATACTCGTCCCGGCTCTCCTCGGAGCGGGCCGCGCCGATGATTTTCAGCCCGTCCGGCAACAGGCCGTCGTGCTCCAGGAAGTAAAGCGAGGGCAGCAGCATGCGCATCGCCAGATCGCCGCCGCCGCCGAACAGCACCAGAGCCGTCATGCTTGCCTGTCTCCCTGTCGGGGACGAGGCCCCGTCGTCTATTGTGGTTGTTTGGCCGGTCGCTCGCGCGAGGCCAACACGTCCAGCACCGCCTGAAACGACAAGTGACGCGCCCGTAACAGAACGAGCAAGTGGTAGATCAGGTCCGCCGCTTCGGATGCGACTTCTTCATCAGGCCCGGCGGCGCCGGCCAGGGCCGTCTCCACGCCCTCCTCGCCGACCTTCTGTGCGGCCCGCTTGGGCCCCTGCGCCAGGAGTTTCGCCGTCCAGCTGCTCTCCGGATCGGCGCTCGCGCGTTCGGCGATGGTCCGTTCCAGCCGCGCGATCCGGCCCAGGCCCGGCGCGTCCGCATCGCCGAAACAGCTGGTCGTCCCGAGGTGACAGGCCGGCCCCATCGGCCGCACCGCCAGCACCAGGGCGTCGCCGTCGCAGTCGGGCGTGATCGATACGACCGTCAACCGGTTGCCGCTGGTCTCGCCCTTGCGCCAACGGCCGCCGCGCGAGCGCGAGAAGAAGGTCGCCTCTCCCGACGCGATCGTCTCCTCCAGCGCCGCCCGGTCCATATAGGCGAGCGTCAGCACCTGAAGCGTGTCGGCGTCCTGCACCACGGCCGGGATCAGGCCGCCGCCCTTGGCGAAGTCGAGGTTGGATGGATCGATCATCTTAGGTTCCGTGCATCCCCGCGAAGGCGGGGACCCAGTTCTTTTGTGACGCACGGCGTCCGGGATTGATGTGAGGGACGAGCCGGGTCTGCCCGATCGTCTGAAAACCTGGGTCCCCGCCTTCGCGGGGATGCATGGAGAGGGTCGTCACTGCCGCACCTCAACACCCGCGCCCGCCAGGAACGCCTTCAGATCAGGCACCGCGATCTGTCCGGAGTGGAACACGCTGGCCGCCAGCGCGCCCGACACGTTCGCCCGGTCGAACACGTCGAGGAAATGCGACGCCGCCCCGGCCCCGCCCGAGGCCACCAGAGGAATGGTCAGTCGCGACCGTGCATCGGCCAGCTGCGCCGTGTCATAGCCCTTGCGCACCCCGTCCTGGTCGATGCAGTTCAGCACGATCTCGCCGGCGCCGCGCTCCTGCGCCTCGACGATCCAGTCCATCGTCCGCCGCCCGGCGAGCCGCCGCGCATCGGGATCGCCAGTGTATTTGTGCACGACATAGTCGCCGTCCTCGCGCCGACTATCGACGCCGACGACGACGCACTGCGACCCCAGCCGCTCGGCTATCTCGGAGATCAGCTCAGGCCGCTCCAGTGCCGGCGAGTTGATCGAGACCTTGTCCGCCCCGTTGTCGAGACAGGCCGCCGCCTGATCCACGCTGCGGATTCCGCCCGCCACGCAGAAGGGAATGTCCAGCAGCCTGGCGATATCCCGCACCCAGCCATAGTCCAGCGTGCGCCCCTCGGGGCTCGCGGTGATGTCATAGAAGACCAGTTCGTCGGCGCCCTCGTCGCGATAGCGGGCGGCGAGTTCGCAGGCGTCGCCCATGTCGACATGCCCCTCGAACCGCACGCCCTTCACGACCCGGCCGTCCTTGACGTCCAGGCAGGGGATGATGCGTCGAGCCGTCATTGGACGACTCGCTTCTTGAGAAAAGAGGAGGCGGTCAAGTCACAGCCTCGATCGCCTGTCGCGCGGTGAACCGGCCCTCGTAGATCGCCCGACCGACGATAGCGCCGTCGCAACCGATGGCCTTCGCCGCCAGCAGGTCCTCCAGCGAGGAGACCCCGCCCGATGCCTGCACCTTCAGCTCCGGCCGCCGCTCCAGCACTTCGGCCAGCAGCTCCAGATTCGGCCCGGTCAGCGCCCCGTCCCGGCCCACGTCGGTGATCAGCACATGTTTCAGCGTCCCGACCGGATAGCGATCCAGCGCCGCCCACAGGTCCAGCCCCGCCGCCTCGGTCCAGCCCTTCAACGAGGGTACGGGAACCCCGTCCTCGCCGACCCGAACGTCGAACGCCAGAGTGATCCGATCCGGGCAGAATCGCTCCAGCCATGCCGCCACCACGACCGGATTGCTGACCGCCAGCGATCCGACCACGACCCGCGATACGCCCGCAGCCAGCAGCTGCTCCACATCGTCCACGTCGCGCACGCCGCCGCCTGACTGGATCTTGACCTCGATACTGCCGGCCAGTTCGCCGACCAGGGCGTGCTGCACCGCGCGGCCGGCCTCGGCGCCGTCCAGGTCGACGATGTGGACCCAGGTCGCGCCCTCGGCGACGAACGCCGCCAGCCGCGCGGCCGGGACCTGATCATACTCGGTCACCTGATCGAACCGGCCGTGCATCAGCCGCACGCAGACGCCGTTCCGCAGATCGATGGCGGGATAGACGATCATGCGTCGAGCTCCAGGAAGTTTCGCAAGATTTGCGCGCCGGCCTTCGCCGAACGCTCCGGGTGAAACTGGCAGCCCCAGCGATTGCCTTGTCGCACCATGGCCGGAACCTTGGCGCCGTAGTCGGCGCAGGCGATGGTCGCATCGGTATCGGGACAGACGTAGGAATGCACGAAATAGGCATAGTCGCCCTCGCGAACGCCCTGCAGGATCGGGTCGTCGGCCAGCCCATGGAGCTGGGACCAGCCCATGTGCGGCACCGGCAGGTCGTCGCGGACAGGCATCCGGGTGACCCGTCCGGGAATGAACCCGAGCATCGTCGCCCCGCCGTTCTCCTCACTCTCGGCGAACAGCAACTGTTGGCCGAGGCACAGGCCCAGCAGCGGCCGTTCGAACCTCTTGATGATGTCGGTCAGGCCGAGGGCGCCCATCCGCTCCATGGCGTAGCCCGCCGCCCCGACGCCCGGCAGGACGATGCGCTCGGCCTCCGCGATCACGGCGGCGTCCGAGGTCACGATGACTTCGGCGCCCAGCCGCTCCAGCGCGAACTGGACGGACGCGGTGTTCCCCGCGCCGAGATGGACGATGGCGATCACCGCGCCCTCTCCCGGTGGGAGAGGGCTTGAGCGCCCGGGAGCGTCAGCGATCGGTATTGCGCGAAAGGGTGAGGGTCGTGCGCTACCGGTGAGACCCGACCCTCATCCGTCTCGCTGCGCTCGCCACCTTCTCCCACAGGGAGAAGGAAAGGGTTCGCCCGCATCACAGCACCCCCTTGGTGCTCGGCACGGCGTCGCCCTCGACCCGGATGGCCTGCCGCAGCGCCCGGCCGAAGCCCTTGTAGACGGCCTCGGTCTTGTGGTGGTCGTCGTCGCCGGTGACCGAGATATGCACCGCCGCCCCCATGGCCTCGGCCAGCGAGCGGAAGACGTGGGCCGTCAGGTCGGTGCGATACTCGCCGATGAAGGGCGTCGCGAACGTCCCCTCGAACAGGGGATAGGGCCGTCCCGACAGGTCGATGGCCACTTTGGCCTGGGCCTCGTCCATGGCCAGGACGAAGCCATACCGCTGGATGCCGCGCCGCTCGCCGAGCGCCTGTTTCAGCGCCTGGCCCAAGGCGATGGCGCTGTCCTCGATCGTGTGGTGCGGATCCGTGTGCAGATCGCCTTCGCATTGGAGGCGCAGCGAGAACCCGCCGTGCGCCGCCACCTGTTCCAGCATGTGGTCGAAGAAGCCGACGCCGGTCTCGATCCGGATCGGCCCGGTCGCGTCTAGATCGACGGCGCAGACGATGCGCGTCTCTTTCGTGTCGCGCACGGCCTGCCCGACCCGGTGCGGCCGCGTCTTGGCGGGCGCCAGGCCGAGCGCCGTCAACAGCCGGTCGTTGACCTCCGCCTTGATCGAAACCGGCAGCCTCAGCCGGTCGCGATCTCCGGTTCTGGGCCGGTCCGCCGCCACCCCGTATCTTGCCAACTCGGCCAGCGTCGCCTCGATGTCCGACGGACGCGCCATCAGGATCGGCCCGACGCCGCTCTCGACCACCATGGCCCGGCCGATCTCGCGCACCAGCCGCTCGCGTTCGCGCCGCACCGAGGCGATCCGCTCCCCTGTCTCGATCATCCGCGACGGGTCCAGGGCCTGGATCGCCAGCCGCACCACAGGCTCGGGCAGGGCGTAGGGTTCGACCACCTCGGCCAGTTTCGCCAGCGTCTGCGTCTGACCCAGCGCCGCCCCGACCCGCGCCCCGGCCAGCCCATAGGCCAGCGACAGGCTACGCAGGACGACCAGATTGGCGTGGTCCGCGATCAGGGGCGTCGCCGACGGTGCATCCGCGAACTCGACCAGCCCCTCGTCGACGACCAGCAGGGCCGGCGCGACCCGTTCCGCCATCTCGGCCACCGCTTCCGCAGAGCCCAGAGCGCGGATCACCACCGCCGCCCGTTCGCCGTCGCTGGCGCGATAGATGCGGCTCAGTCCGGCATAGGGCTCGGCGTCGGGCGCCTCGACCGACCGGCCGTCGCGCGCCGCCAGTCGCCAGACCAGTTCCAGCCCGTGGCTCAGGCCCCGCACCGCCAGCACCTGACCGGCCGCAACGCCATAGATCTGCGCCATCCGCGCCTGCAGCGCCGACGCCTCGCCGGGATAATTCTCCAGGCCCTCGCCGCCGGAGACGAGGGGGGCATAGGGGGCAGGCAGGGTCACGGCACGCTCCTCAGATCGGCTGCCCGGGCATGGGCCTCCAGCCCCTCGAGCCGCGCCAGCCGCGCCGCGATCGGCCCCAGCCGTTCGGCGCCGGCTTCGGTCACCGTCTGCACCGACATGGAGGTCATGAAGCTGGACGTCGTGATGCCGCCCAGCGTCCGCGCCCCGCCGTCGGTCGGCAGGACATGGCTCGGCCCCGCCGCATAGTCGCCGAGGGTCTCGGCCGCCCAGCGCCCGACGAAGACCGCGCCCGCCGCCCGGATCGAGGGCACCAGCTTTTCGGCGTCCTCGACATGCAGGGCCAGGTGCTCGGGGCCATAGAGGTTCGACACTGCGATGGCCTCGGCCAGATCGGCGACCAGCACCGCCCGCGCTTCGGCCAGAGACGCGCGCGCGATGGCTTCGCGGGGCAGGGTGGAGACCTGCTCCTCGACCGCTTCGAGCACCGCGTCGATCGTCGCGGCCCGGTCGGCGACCAGAACGACCTGGGCGTCGGCGTCGTGTTCGGCCTGGCTCAACAGGTCGGCCGCGACCAACTCCGCATCGGCGAACCGGTCGGCGATGACCAGCAGTTCCGAAGGCCCCGCCGGCATGTCCGCCGACGGCCCGCCGGGCAGGGACGACGCATACCGCTTGGCCTCGGCCACATAGGCGTTGCCCGGCCCGAATAGCTTGTCGCAGGCGGGAATCTCGCCGTCGTCGAGCGTCACGCCGAAGGTCATGGCGGCGATCGCCTGGGCTCCACCCAGCAGCCACAGGGCGTCGAGCCCGGCCTCGGCGGCGGCGAGGATCATCGCCGGATGCGCCGAACCGTCCTTCGACGGCGGGGTCACCGCGACGCGGGTCGTCACGCCCGCGACGCCCGCCGGAATGGCCAGCATCAGCAGGGACGAGAACAGCGGCGCCGTCCCGCCGGGCGCATAGAGACCGGCCGCACCGATGGGGCGCCAGACGATCCGCGAGGTCACGCCCGGCGTCGTCTCGACCCGTTTCGAATCCTCGGGAGTCGTGGCCTGATGGAAGACACGCACATTCTCCGCCGCGACCCGCAGCGCCCGCGTATCCGCCGGGCGCAGGGCGTTGCGCGCCTCGGCGACCACGGCGTCGGTGATGGCGATGCGCCGCGGCGGCGCGCCGTCCAGCTTGATCGCCCACTCGGTCACGGCCGCGCCGCCGCGCGCCTGCACGTCGTCAAAGATCGCGCGCACGACGTCGCCGACACGCGTCTCCGAGCGCCGTTTCGGCCGGGCGAGAGCGTCTTTCCGCCCCGCCGCATCCAGCGATGACCAGTCGAACCGCTTCATCACATCATCTTCTCGATCGGCAGGACCAGGATGGACGAGGCGCCCGCCCGCTTGAGCTTCTCCAGCGTCTCCCAGAAGACGGCCTCCTGACACACGGCATGGACCGCGACCGCATCGTCCCGGCCCATCAGCGGCATCACCGTCGGCGCGCCGGCGCCCGGCAGGATCGCCGTGATCTCGTCCAGGGCCGAGCGCGGGGCGTTCAGCATGACATATTTGGCCCCCTGCGAGGACACCACGCCGGCCATCCGCTCGATGATCGAATCCAGCAGGTGCTGCAGCCCCGGCTCCGGCGCCACGGGCGACCGGATCAGCACGGCCTGGCTTTCGAACACCGTCTCCTTGGCGACCAGGCCGTTGGCTTCCAGCGTTGCTCCCGTGGAAACCAGGTCGCAGATCGCCGCGGCCAGTTTCAGCCGCGGGGCCACCTCGACGGCCCCGCGCATGACGACGGTCTCGGCCCGGATCCCACGCTCATCCAGATAACGCTTGAGGATCTTCGGATAGGAGGTCGCGATCCGCAGCCCCTCCAGAGACGTCGGTCCGGCGTAGTCGAGCGTGGGCGGACAGGCGAGCTTCAGCGTGCACTTGCCGAAACCCAGCGGCATGATCACCGAGGCGTTCGCGCCACCGTTCTTGCCTTCCTCCAGCACGTTCTCGCCGACGATGCCGAGGTCGCAGACCCCATCCGCCACGAAGGTCGGGATGTCGTCGTCGCGCACCCGCAGCAGGTCGATCGGATAGTTCTCGACCTTGTAGAGCAGGTCGTTGGCGCCCTTCACGACGCGAAGGCCGGCATCCCGCACCAGGTCGAGGCTGCGGTCGGCCAGGCGGCCGGATTTCTGCACGGCGATGCGAAGTCGCCCCTGTACGGTACTCATGGGGAGGTCAGGCTTTCTTGTTCATTCGGTCCAGGACGAGGCGATAGCCCTGATGGTTCATTTCGCGCAGGAAACGCGCGACGCGGACGACGGTTGTCGGGCTGGCGCCCGCTTCCACGGCGATTTCGCGATAGGTCCTGGACTTCTCGTCCAGCAGTCTCGCCACGGCCCAGCGCTCGGCGAAGGCGCGCAGTTCGGCGGGGGTGCACAGGTCGGACAGGAAGGCGTCCAGCTCGGCAGGCGTCTTCAGCGACAGGAGGGCGTCGTACAGCGCCATCCGGTCGTCGGCGGCCTTGTTCACGGCCTTGCGGGAAATAGGATCGGACATCTGCGCGTTCCACTATGCTGTAACAGTGGAACGGTCAAGGGCTGAGTCACGACCCTGCCTCTTGCGGATGAGGGCGTCGCCGTCCTGCTCCAGAACCGCGTCCTCGCAAAGCTTGCCGCGATGTTCCGGGATGTCTTGACCCGTCAGAAATCCCACCGTCGGTGAGGGTGGCGCGGCGCGTCTTCGCGACGTGACGGAAGGGGCCTGCCGCAGATTCGGTGTCCGGGGCCGGTCTCCTCCACCACAGCGCAAGCGCGCTGCGGTCCCCCTCCCTCGACGGGGGAGGAATAATTCCGCACCGCAACAAAACTGTTGCGTATCGGTTGTCGCCCGGTCCACGCTGCCCATTCACCAAAGTGGCCGCCAGGTTCGGGAGCGACCGTCACGTTCGACGAAATGTCAGGCCACGCCGGATCCCAGGAGGTCCGAAAGAGCTACCGGACGCTCGCCCGGTGGCTCGAAACCGCGCCGCCGGACCTGCTCCAGGCCCGGTCGCGTCAGGCGGAGTTGTTCTTCCGCCGCATGGGCGTGACCTTCGCGGTCTATGGCGACGTTGAATCCAACGAGCGTCTCATCCCCTTCGACGTGGTGCCGCGCATCATCGGCAAGTCCGAATGGGATGAGCTGGAAAAGGGGCTGAAGCAGCGCGTCAGCGCGATCAACGCCTTCCTGAAAGACATCTACGGCCCGCAGGAGTGCATCCGCGCCGGCATCGTCCCGGCCGAACTGATCTTCACCAACCCCCACTATCGGCCGGAGATGCAGGGCCGGCGTCCGCCGGGCGACATCTGGACCCACATCTGCGGCGTCGACCTGGTCCGCACGGGCGAGGACGGGTTCGTGGTGCTGGAGGACAATTGCCGCACGCCGTCGGGCGTCTCCTACATGCTGGAGAACCGCGAGATGATGATGCGGTTGTTCCCCGACCTCTTCGCCGAGCACCGCATCCGCCCGGTCGAGACCTATACCGACATGCTGCTGGCCAGCCTCCGCGCCAGCGCCCCGGACCACGCCGGCGCCGATCCGAACGTCGTCGTCCTGACGCCCGGCCCCTTCAACTCAGCCTACTACGAACACAGCTTCCTGGCCGACAAACTGGGGGTCGAACTGGTCGAGGGCGGGGACCTGTTCGTCAACGACGACATCGTCTTCATGCGCACGACCGAGGGGCCAAAGCGGGTCGACGTCATCTATCGCCGCGTCGACGACGACTGGATCGATCCCCTGACCTTCCGTCCGAACTCCACGGTCGGCGTGCCCGGGCTGATGGCGGCCTACACCGCCGGCAACGTCACCCTGTCGAATGCGGTCGGCACCGGCGTCGCTGACGACAAGGCGGTCTACACCTATATGCCCGAGATCATCCGCTTCTTCTCCGGCGGCGATCCGATCCTCGGCAATGTCCCGACCTGGCGCTGCCGCGAGCCGGACGCGCTCAGGGAGGTGCTCGACAAGCTGCCCGAACTGGTCGTCAAGGAGGTCGGCGGCTCCGGCGGCTACGGCATGCTGGTCGGCCCGGCCTCGACCAAGGCCGAGATTGAGGCCTTCCGGGCCAAGCTGATCGCCGACCCCGACGACTTCATCGCTCAGCCGACCCTGGCCCTGTCGACCGCCCCGACGCTCGACAGCAGCGGCGGCCTGTCGCCCCGCCACGTCGACCTGCGCCCGTTCGTCCTGTCCAGCCCCGCCGGCATCCGCGTCGCGCCGGGCGGCCTGACGCGAGTGGCGCTGAAACAGGGCTCGCTGGTGGTCAACTCCAGCCAGGGCGGCGGCACGAAAGACACCTGGGTGCTGGATGATTGAGGCCGCAACAATCCTCCCCCATCGGGGGAGGGGGACCGCGAAGCGGTGGAGGGGGCTCACCCCTGACACGGTCTGGATCCGGTCCCCGAGCCGACGATCGACGTTGCGCGCTCGACGCTCGCCTGCGCGGCTGGCCCCCTCCACCACGGCGCAAGCGCGCCGCGGTCCCCCTCCCCCGATGGGGGAGGAATAAGATGCTGAGCCGCACCGCAGAGAGCCTGTACTGGACCGGCCGCTATATGGAACGCGCCGACTTCCTGGCGCGCATCCTGGAGGCGGCCGTGCGTCTGGCCGCCCTGCCGGCCCGCGACGGCGCCGCCGCCACGGCCTGGGCCTCGGCCATCGCCTCGGCCGGCGTCTCGCGCCAGTTCGCGGCCAGCGCCCGCACCCCGTCGGAGAAGTCGGTCCGCGAGTATCTGGCCTTCGCGCCGGACAACCCCTCCTCGATCCGGGCCTGCATCACTGCGGCCCGCACCAACGCCCGTTCTGTCCGCACCGCCCTGACCATCGAGCTGTGGGAGGCCATCAACGGCGCCTGGAACGGGCTCAACGAGTTCGGCGAACCGACCAGGCGCGACGACTTCATCCGCTATCTGGAGTGGGTCAAAAACGTCTCCCTCGCGGTCGAGGGCGCCTCGTCGCGGACCATGTTGCGCAACGACGCCTACTGGTTCCTGCGTCTGGGCATGGCGATAGAGCGGGCTGACAACACGGCCCGCCTGCTGGACGTCAAATACCACCTGCTGCTCCCGGCCGGAGAGCGGGTCGGCGGCCAGCTCGACTATTTCCAGTGGACGACGCTTCTTCGCGAGGTCTCCGCCCTGACCGCCTACCGCTGGGTCTATCGCGAGAGCGTCCGTCCCTGGCTGGTCGCCGATCTGATGGTGCTGAACCGCCAGATGCCGCGCTCCCTGGCCAGCTGTCAGGGGATGATCGTCAGCTATCTGGACCGGCTGGCCACCGACTACGGGCGCCGCGGACCCGCCCAGCGCATCGCCTCGGCGCGGCTGACGCGGTTCAACGAGACCAATATCGAAGAGATATTCCAGTCCGGCCTGCACGAATACATCCTGGCCTTCCTCAGCGAGAACAACGCCCTGGCTGCGGCCGTCCACGATCAGTACCTGGTATGAGCATGGCCCCGAAAAGTGTCCGCGGTTTTCAGACGAGCCCATGCTCCACTGGGCAAGGGCCTGATTCACGGCATCTGTCGGATCGCGTAGCGATCCCTCATCAACCGATCAGGCCCTGATGCGCATCCGGATCGACCACGAAACCCGCTATGCGTACGACCGCGCCGCCCGGTTCATCGTCCAGGTGCTGCGCCTGACGCCGCGCTCGACCGAGGGCCAGCAGGTCCGCGACTGGCGCATCGAGACCGACGTCGACGCCCACCTGCGTCGCTCCGAAGACGCCTTCGGCAACATCGTCCACACCCTCTATACCGAGCGGCCCACCAACGCCCTGATGGTGCGGGTGACCGGTGAGATCGCGACCGTGGACACCGGCGGCGTCCTGCGCGGAAGCCCCGAGCGGCTCTCGCCTCTCGTCTTCCTGCGCGACACTCCCCTGACCCACGCCGACGGACCGTTGCGCCAACTCGCCGCCGAGGTCGGGGAGCAGGGTGATACGCTCGCCCGACTGCACCGTCTGATGCAGGCCATCAACAGCACGGTCGCCTTCATGGTCGGCTCGACCACCGCCGACCATACCGCCGCCGACGCCTGGGCCCAGCGTCAGGGCGTCTGCCAGGACCACGCCCAGATCTTCATCTCGGCCGCCCGCCGCATGGGCATCCCGGCCCGCTACATCTCCGGCCACCTGCACCGCACCGACGGGATAGAGAACCAGGAGGCCGCCCACGCCTGGGCCGAGGCCTGGGTCGAGGATCTGGGCTGGGTCGGCTTCGACGCCGCCAACGGCATCAGCCCGACCGAACACTATGTCCGCGTCGCCTGCGGTCTCGACGCGCTCGGCGCCTCGCCAATTCGCGGCATCAGCTACGGCGGGGGGCGCGAGACCATGACCGTGGCGCTGCGTGTGCGCGAGATGCAACAGACCCAGCAGCAACAGCAGTCGCAGGCCTGATCATGAACGCCGTTAACCTCGTGTTGAATCCCGAATCTGTTAACGTGACTGTTCCATTCGGATGGAGGCCCCGGTTCGGGGCCGGTCTTTCTCTATGACTTACTGCGTCGGCATGATGGTGGAGGAGGGTCTGGCGATGATTGCCGACACCCGAACGAACGCCGGTGTGGACAACATCTCCTCCTACAAGAAGCTGCACGTCACCGAGATCACCGGCGACCGCGTCATCTCCATCGCCACCGCCGGCAACCTGTCGGTGACCCAGACGGCCCTGGCCATGCTGGCCGAGGGCGTGCGCATGCCCGGTCACGATGTGCCGGAAACGCTCGAGACCTGCCCGACCCTGTTCCGCGCGGCCCAGCTGGTCGGCTACTGCCTCAACCAGGTGCGCCAGGACCTTCAGCCGACAGTCGCGGCCGACGCGCTGAAGGTCACGGCCTCCATGCTGCTCGGCGGCCAGATCAAGGGCGGCAAGTTGGGGCTCTACCTGATCTACGCCCAGGGCAATTTCATCGAGTGCGGGACCGATACCCCCTACCTCCAGATCGGCGAGCTGAAGTACGGCAAACCCATCCTGGACCGGGCCCTGCACCCTGACACTCCGATGTCCGAGGCGGTCAAACTGGGGCTGATCAGCTTCGATTCGACTATCCGCTCGAACATCGCCGTCGGACCGCCCTTCGACATGATCGTGATCCCGCGCGACGCCCTGCACGGCGACCAGCGCCGCATCGAGGCCGACGATCCCTATTTCAAGGACCTCGGCCGCCGCTGGTCCGAAGCCCTGGCCGAGGCGCATCGGACCATGCCTGCCCCGCCGTGGATGGAACCGACCCTCGCCGCGCGACCCAACATTTCGGTGGTGGGATAAGCTTTCCCCCTTCCTCGGGAGAGGAGGGCCATCCGGCGTTCTGAGAATGAAACTGCGACTAACTCGCAAATTGGCTTGCTCGCTCCGGCCGAGCTGCTATTGCGACCGCATCGCAGTTTCAACACCGGATTGTCGCCTTGTCCCTCCCCAACGTCGTCACTCTTCGCATAGTTGTTTCAGCCTCTGCAGCCCTCCTGACAGGGCTTCCCGCGACGGCCCTGGCGCAGTCTGGGCCGACCGACCTTGAGCCGATCATCGTCACGGGGGCGGCACGGGGCTATATCGCGCTCAACTCGGTCACCGCGACCAAGACCGACACCGCCCTGATCGACGTGCCGCAAAGCGTGACGGTCGTGACCCGCGCGCAACTGGACGACCAGGCGCTGTACAGCCTCGGCGACGTCCTGCGCTACGTTCCCGGCGTCACCGTGGGGCAGGGTGAAGGCAATCGCGACCAGATTACCCTGCGCGGCCAGAACACCACGGCCGACTTCTTCATCGACGGCGTGCGCGACGACACCCAATACTATCGCGGCCTGTACAATCTGGAGCGTGTGGAGATCCTGAAGGGGCCCTATGCCTTGATCTTCGGCCGTAATGGTGGCGGCGGGATCATCAACCGCGTCCAGAAGGCGCCCAGCGCGGCCGGACAGTTTCTGAACGTCCGGGCCAGCGCGAACAGCTTCGGCGCCTACGACCTGTCCGCGGACCTGAATGCGCCGATCGGCGCCATGGCCGCGTTCCGGATCAACGCCGTCTACGAGCAACTCGACAATCACCGCGATTACTATGAGGGGGAGCGATTTGCGGTGAACCCGCATGTCGCGGTCGACCTCGGCAACGGCTGGAAGGCCGGTCTCTCCTACGAACATATCGACGACGACCGGGTCACCGACCGCGGCGTGCCCTCTCTTAACGGTGAGCCGATCCAAGGCTATCGCGACCAGTTCTTCGGCGTTCCCGGCGTCAACCGCACGACGCTGGAGGCCGACATCGTCAAACTGCGGATTGACGGCGCCGTTACGCCCGACCTGTCGTTCTCGACCACGGCCCTCTATGGCGACTACGACAAGGTCTATACCAATGTCTTCCCGAGCGGAGCGGCCACAGCCCGGAACGGCACGGTCGCGCTGGATGCCTATTCGGATCCGACCACCCGCCAGAATCTGCTGATCCAGAGCAACCTCGTCTGGAACGCGGCGACCGGCGGCGTGGGCCACACCGTCCTGTTCGGTCTGGAATACGGCGATCAGGACTCCACCAACCAGCGGACCAACGGTGTCCTGTCCAGCAGGACGTTCAATCTGGCTAATCCAGTGTTCCCGACGGTGGTCTTTTCCGCCCCGGCCCGGAACACGGTCTCCAATGTGGAGTCGGTCTCGGCCTACGTCCAGGACCAGATCAGCTTCGGTGAGCGGTTCGAGGCCGTCGTCGGCCTGCGGTATGACCGTTTCGACATCGATGGGATCGACCTCCAGCCCAATCCGGACCGGCCGTTCGCCCGGACCGACGACAAGGTCTCGCCGCGCCTCGGCCTGATCTTCAAGCCCCGGCCCGAGGTCTCCCTGTTCGCCAGCTACAGCCAGTCCTTTCTGCCACGCTCGGGCGACCAGTTCCTGACCCTGTCGACGACCCAGGCGAACCTTGAACCCGAAGAGTTCGTCAACCACGAGCTGGGTCTGAAATGGGACGTCCGACCCAATCTGAACGTCACCGCGGCTGTGTTCCAGCTGGACCGCACGAACGCGACCACGCCGGATCCCGTCAATCCGCTGGTGACCATCAATGTCGGCGAGACCCGTACCCGCGGGGTCGAGCTCGGCATCACCGGCCGGATTTCACCGGCCTGGCAGATCAGCGGCGGCTATGCTTGGCAGGAGGCCGTGCTGCAGGGCAACGACGCAGTCCGGCTGGCCCAGGTCCCCGAGCATCAGTTCAGCCTCTGGAACCGGTATGATGTCACCGACCGGCTGGGCCTCGGCCTCGGCGTCATCCACCAGTCCGATCAGTTCGCCGCCATCCGCACAAGCGCGGCGACCACCCGGCTGCCCGCCTTCACCCGCGTCGACCTCGCGGCCTTCTATGCGGTCAGTGACACCGTTCAGGTCCAGCTGAACGTCGAGAACCTGTTCGACACGACATATTTTTCCGACGCCCACAACAACTTCAACATCTCGCCGGGCGCCCCGCTGAACGCGAGACTGACTGTGAGGACGCGCTTCTAGGGTCGGTTCCCAGCAGGGCGACGCGGCCCCGCTCAGGCGGGGGCGTCACCAGCTCAGCATCAGACCCGCGCGGACGGTCCTCGGCGGTCCATACCCCGCCACCCCGTCGCCCGTCTCCGACACCTCGACCTCGGCGTCGAACAGATTGTCCGCAGCCACCCAGGCGACCACCCTCGTCCGCACCTCGAACTCGGCCCGCGCCTCCAGCGTCGTCGCCGCGTCCAGCACCCGGCTGTTCAGATCGTCCTCGAACCGCGCGCTCTCGTACCGCACCCGCCCGACCAACGTCAGCCGATCGACCACGCGCCAGTCCGCGCCCGCCGAGACGCTCCACTCCGGCGCCTGCGCCGGGCGCAGTCCCGTCAGCTGCGCCGCCGACGTGCCGCCATCGACCTCCGCATCCGTCCACGACAGAGCCCCATCGACGGACAGCCGCTCGCCGACCCGATGCCTGGCCGTCAGCTCGACGCCGGTCGCCTCGATCGTCCCCGCGTTCTGCCTCTGCCTCAGCACCCCGCCCGCCGGCACGAAGCCCGCCCTCGGGAAGGCGCCCGGCCCGACGCCGATGGTCACGTTGATGATAGCGTCCTCGATCCGGTTCCAGAACACTGTCGCCCCGAGTGATGTCGTCTCATCCTCCCAGGCCAGCCCGGCCTCGACGCCCTGGAGCTCTTCCGGAACCAGGGCCGCGTTGGCCTCGGTCAGGTCGTTGCCGACCCGGAACGGCCGGTGCAGTTCGTTCAGCGTCGCCGGCCGGAACCCGGAATAGGCGGCCGCCCGCGCTGCCAGCCCGCCCCCCAGATCACGCCGCGCCGCCAGCCGCGCCGAGACCACCTCGCCAGATCGATCCGGCGAACCCTCGTCCAGCGTCGGCTGACCGGTCGTCAGGTCGCGCTCGACCCGTCGGCCGTTGGAATTCGCCCACCCGTCGACCCGCAATCCGCCGGCCACCAGCCACGGGCCCGCCGTCCACGACGCCTCGCCATAGCCGCCGATCACCGAGGCCTCCCCGCCCGCGACCCGATCCCGCGTGAAGCTCCCGGCCATGAAGCGGAACAGCTCCCGCGTCTCGCCCTCGTTGAACCGGGCGTCGGCGCCCAGCTCCCACTCCAGCAAGCCATTGCCCAGAGCGACGGCCACTCGGCGCAGGGCGACATTGGCGCCCCAGCCCTCGGCCGGGGTCGCGAACTGGTCGTTGGCCGGCGTGGTCGATCCCCGCCCGGCCGCCACTGCGACCGAGGTGTTGGCGAAGTCGCTCTCGCGGCGCCACAGCTGAGCCCGCCAGCCCGGCCGATCGGCCGAAGGCGTCCTCGAAACAGTCGCCGACCAGCTCTGCCCCGTCGCCGACGACCGGGCGCCCGCCAGACCGGACCCGCGATTCTCCTCATAGGCGGCGGCCCGCAGCGACAGCGCCGTCGCCGGATCGATCGCCACGTCTGCCCGCAGAGATCCGCTCAGCGTCGCCAGATCCAGCGGCCTGTCGACCGCGCCGGCCGCCGCGCCGCGGACGGGGACATAGCCGTCGCTCAGCTCCCGCTGCACCGCCCCGGTCAAGGCGAACCGCCCCGCGCTCAGCGTCGTCGCGGCCGCCAGCCTCCGCCCGCCATACTCTGCGCCGGACAGGTCCAGCGCTCCGCCGTCGCCGTCGCGTTCACGCAGCTGGATCACCCCGGTCAGGGCGCCTGCCCCATAGGGTCCGGCTCCCGCACCGCGCACGATGTCCAGGCCCGACAGACTTTCCGGCGCCACCTGCGACCACAGCACCCAGCCGCCGAACGGATCGTTCAGCGGCACGCCGTCCAGCGTCACCAGTGTCCGTCCAGCGCCCGACGGCGCGATGGCCCGAAGCGATATCCCCTGGGTCGTCGGATTGGCCGCCAGGCTCGAGGTCCGCCGGAACAGGCTGATCGCGGGCACGATCTGCAGCGCCTCATCGATCCGCCTCGCCCGGCCCAGCACCCCCGCGTCCAGCCGGATCACGGAGAAGGCCGCGTCTCCCGCGGCGGGCGGCAGACGCGCGGCGGTGACGACGATGTCGGGAAGGTCGGTTTGGGGCGGGAGCTGGATCATCGAGCGCTCCAATACTCCACTTCGCGCAAGGTTCATCTGCGTCCAATCCTCCCCCGTCGGGGGAGGTGGCGCGGCGCGGCTTCGCGACGTGACGGAGGGGGCTGGCGGCGAACGCGGTGTCTGGAGCCGCCCCCCTCCACCGCGAAGACGCGGTCCCCCTCCCCCGATGGGGGAGGATTAGACGCGCAACCGTTCCAGCAGCTCCGCCGCGAAAGTCGAAAGCGTGTCGTCCCGCGCTCCCATGACGATGATCCGGTCGCCGGGCTTCGCCAACTCCACGATCCGGTCGCCGCAGGCCGCGCGGTCGTGCAGGGCCTCGGCGTTGCGACCCTCGGCGCGGACACCCGAGGCGATGTCCTCCGACCCCACGCTGCGATCCGTGGTGCCGCCGTAATAGACCGGCTCCGGCATCAACAGCAGGTCGTCGGGCTTCAGCAGGCCGGCGAAGGTCTCGATGAACTCCCTCTTCATCAGCTTCAGCGGCCCGAAGCCGTGCGGCTGGAACAGGATCAGCAACCGCCCGTCGAAGGCGTGCAGCGTCTTCACCGTCGCGGCGATCTTGTCCGGGTTGTGAGCGAAGTCGTCCAGCACGGTGATCCCGTTCGCGACGCCCACGACCTCCATCCGCCGCCTGATCCCGGCGAAGGTCTCCAGCGATGTCACCGCCGCCTCCAGCGGCACGCCCAGCGCCCGCACCGCGCCCAGCGCCGCCAGCGCATTGGCGACATTGTGCGCGCCGGGCACGTTCAGCGTCGCCGCGATCCGCGCCCCGCTCGACCGCTCCGTCAGGTCGAAGGTCATGCCGGCGGGCAGGGGCTTCAGATCGTGCGCCGACAGGTCCGCCGCCTCATTGCCCAGGGCGAAGGTCAGCACCGTCTCCGCCCTGCCGTCGTCGACCATGGTCTGGGCCAGGGCCGCCGTCTCGACGTTGTCGAGGTTCAGCACCGCCGTCCGCGCCCGGCCGGTGAAGCCGCCGAACAGGTCGCGCAGCTCCTCCATCGACTTGTGGTCCAGCGAGATGTTCGACACCACCGCCACCGTCGGATCGTAACGCGCGATCGAGCCGTCGCTCTCGTCCACCTCGGCCACGAACAGTTCCGCGCCGCCCACCAGGGCGCTGGCGAACGGATGGTCGGCGTCGGCGAAATTCCGCATCACCGCCCCGTTCATGACGGTCGGCTCGCGCCCCGCCTGGCTCAGAATCCAGGCGATCATGCCGGTGATCGTCGACTTGCCGCTGGTCCCGGCCACCCCCACCGAGGTTGGGGCCGCGTTGAAGATCTGGCTCAGCAGTTGCGGCCGGGTAACGATCTCCGCGCCCACCCGCTTGGCCGCCCCGATGTCGGGCACCGTGTCTTCGACCGCGCCGGTCGCCACCACGACATGGTCGCCGCGCACGCCGGACCCGTCCTGGGGATGCAGAACCACGCCATGCGCCCTCAGCCAGTCGAACTTCTCCGGCGTCCGCCCCTGGTCCAGCGCCCGGTCCGATCCCTCGATCGCCGCGCCCCGCGCCTGGACGATCATGGCTAGGGGCAGCATGCCCGACCCGCCGACGCCGCAGAAGAAATAGGATGGTTCGCTCATGGTCCGGTGACTAAAGAGGAGAAGCCGGGGAGGGAACACAAGAATGAAGATCGGGGTCGTCGCCGTCTCGTCCCGCTTCGCGAAGGAGCGCGCCGAGGCCATCCAGTCCTGGTTCGACCTGAAGTTCCCGACGGGCGAGGTGACCGTCGCCTTCCACCCCAACAGTTTCGACAAGTCCGGCCATTTCGCCGGCGATGACGCGGCCCGCGCCGATGCCTTCGTCGAGTTCGCCAACGACCCGCGTCTGGATCACATCTGGTTCGCGCGCGGCGGCTACGGCTCCTGCCGCATCGCCGAGGCGGTCATGCCGCGCCTGACCGATGTGGCGAGGCGGAAACGGTATCTCGGCTATTCCGACGTCGGCTCGATGCTGGCCATCCTCTACAGGAACGGCTTCGACGTCGCCCACGGCCCGATGGCCTCCGACGGCGTGCGCAACGATCCGACCGGCTTCCGCTCCCTGAACTGGCTCCGCAAGGGCGAGACCGAGGGGCTGGAGCCGTCGTTGCTCAGCGATCCCCGCCCGGCCGTCGCCTTCAACCTGACGGTCCTCGACCAACTGCTGGGCACCCCGCTGGAGCCCGACCTGACCGGTCATATCCTGATGCTGGAGGACGTCTCCGAGGCCGCCTATCGCATCGACCGGATGATGTTCCACCTGACCAGCCAGCCGTCTATCCGCCGCGTCGCCGGCATTCGCGCCGGCCGCTTCACCGACGTCACGGTCAATGAGCCCGACTTCGGCCTGACCGGCGAACAGATCGTCCAGTTCTGGTGCGAGCGCTCGGGCATCCCTTACCTCGGCCTCGCCGACATCGCCCACGATCGCGAAAACAAGGTCGTGCCGTTCGGGCCCCGCTGATCCTCCCCCGATGGGGGAGGTGGCGCGGCGCTTCTTCAGCGCCGTGACGGAGGGGGCTCACCACGACCACGGAGTTTGGGGTCGGGCCCCCTCCACCACAGCGCAAGCGCGCTGCGGTCCCCCTCCCCCGATGGGGGAGGAACGGGTCGTGCCGTTCGGGCCACGGCCTTAACCCTATCGCTCCCGCCTCCGGGGAACCCTATCGACATCGAACGCGGGTGTGAGTCACATGCCGCCCGATGGGGCGTAACGGATACCTGACCCTGCCGGCATGGACACGGGCGGCCATGGTCGGCGTGCTGGGCGGAGCCGTTCTCGCGAGTGCGACGGCCGTATCGGGGGATGCGGTCGCGGCGGCTGAGAGCCGCAGCTTCATCACTTCCGACGGGGCCCGCCTCCACTATCTGGAGGCGGGTCCTAGCGGAGCCCGGACCGTGGTCTTCGTGCCCGGCTGGACCATGCCCGCCTGGATCTTCGAGACCCAGATCGAGGCCCTGTCCGACCGCTACCATGTCCTCGCCCTGGACCCGCGCGGCCAGGGCGAGAGCGAGGTGACCCGCTTCGGCTACACCCATGAGCGCCGCGGCCGGGATATCGGCGAGCTGATCGACCATGCCGCCGAAGGCCCGGTCGTACTCGTCGGCTGGTCGCTGGGCGTGCTCGACAGCCTGGCCTGGGTCGCCGACGGCGGGGCCGACCGGATCGCCGGCCTCGTCCTGATCGACAACTCCATCGGTGAGGAGCCGGCGCCGCGCGCCGCCCCGGCTCCGCCCCGTTCCGCCACCCCGCCGCCCGAGCCGACGCGACAGGAACGCCGCGCCCGCCGCGCCGCCTTCGTCGCCTCCATCTTCGCCCATGATCCGGGGACGGACTATCGCGCCCGCCTGACCGATCAGGCCCTGCGCATGACCGTCGAGGACGAGCGTCGGCTGCTCGCCTACGACGTCCCCCGCGAGTACTGGCGCGCCGCCGTCCATTCCACCGACCGCCCCGTTCTCTATGTCGTCCGGCCGCGCTGGCGAGAACAGGGCGAAACCCTTGTCCGCACCCATCCGGACGCCTCGATGACGATCTTCGAGGGCGCCGGCCACGCCCTGTTCGTCGACGAGCCGGAGCGGTTCAATGCCCTGCTGCTCGACTTCCTCGACCATCGCGTCACCTGGACGGTCCATTGACCGCCGCCGCCCCCGACCTGACCGGCAAGACCCGCGCGGCCCTGATCCCGCTGTTCCTGATCGCCATGGGGGTGGTCGGGATCGAGAACGCCCTGACCCGCTATTTCGCCGTCGCGAAATGGTCGGAGTACGGCTACTGGATCATCTCCATCGTCATGGCCGGGTTCGCGCTCTCGGGCGTCGTCACGGCCCTGTTCCGCGACAGCGTCGCCCGGCACGGCGTGATCCTGAGGACCATTCTTCCGGCGGCGATGGTGATCGCGGCGGCGGTCGGATACCAGCTGGTCACGGCCAATCCGTTCAATCCGCTGCAGCTTCAGAACCCCACCACCTGGCCCGATCAGGTGAAGAACATCGGCCTCTACTACGCGGCCCTGCTGCCCTTCTTCTTCCTCGCCGGCCTCTATATCAGCCTCATCTTCGTCCTGAATCACCGCGAGATCGGCCGGGTCTATGGCTACGACCTGATTGGCGCAGGCCTGGGCGCGGCTCTGGCGCTGGGCCTGATGTTCGTCGTCCATCCCTTCCTGCTGGCCCCGGTCCTGCTGGTCCCTCTCGCCCTTTCCACCCTGTTCCAGCCCGGCCGTCTGAACTGGCTCGGCGCGGGTCTGGCGGGTGCGGCCCTCGTCGCCGGTGAGGCCATCCTCTTCCTTGGCGCGCCCCCGGCCTTCTCCGAGTTCAAGGCCATTTACGCCCCGCTCAATACGCCGGGCGCCGCCGTCGTGGCCGAGATCCGCCAGCCGCGCGGCCACTATCTGCTGCTCGAGAACTTCACCGAGCGGGTCGACGCCGACGTCTCCAACAACGCCGGCCTGATGGGCATCGCGGGGCCGCCCTCGACCTACGGCCTCTACCGCGACGGCAACCGCATCGCCTCCCTGCCCAGGGCCGGCCCGCTGGACGCGGCCTATGCCCCCAGCGCCCTCAGCGCCGCCCCCTACGCCCTGCGCCAGTCTCCCACCGTCCTGCTCGTCGGCCTGTCCGGCGGCTTCCGCGTCGCGGAGGCCCTGACGCTCGGAGCCTCCAGCATCGACGGGGTCGAGGGCGAGCCCGTCCTGCGCCACGCCCTGACCGCCGGCCTCGGCCCGTCGCCCGCGCTCGCTGTCGATGCCAGAGTGACCCTGCTGGACGGAGGCCCCATCGCCGCCGCCTGGCGCGCGGGGCCGAATTCCTACGACATCATCGACGTCTCCGCCGACTTCGTGGATGCCGCCCCCGCCAATGTCACGGGCGTCACGGAGGAGGCGCTCGCCGCCTATCTGGCCGCGCTGAAACCCGGCGGCGCCGTATCGATCTCCGTCTCCATTCGCGACTTCCCCGTCTATGCCCTGAGGGTCCTTTCGACCGCCCGCCAGGCGCTGCTGGCCAAGGGCATCGCCGATCCGTCCGCCCACGTCCTGATCTACCGTTCCGCCTGGAACGCCCGCATCCTGATCAGCCCCACCGCCTGGTCGCCCGAAGACGTGGCCGTGCTTCAGGCCTGGTGCGCCGAACGGTCGTTCGACGTCTCCTGGCGTCCCGGCATGGATGTCGTCGCGGCCCGTGCGGCCCTGTTCAACGACCTGCCGAGCGTCTCGTTCGAGACCGGCCAGATGACCTCCGACGGTCCCGACGACGCCATCGCCAACGAGGTCGCCGCCGTTCTCGGCGGTCGCCCGTCGCCGTCGTCCGAGGCCTTCCACGTCCGCCCCGCGACTCTGGACCGCCCGGCCTTCTATTCGTCCCTGCGCCTCGAACGCCTCGACACCTTGATCAAGCGGCTGGAGGTCCTGCCCCAGGCGGAGATCGGCGCACTGGTGAACATCGCCGTCCTCGGTCAGGCCATCGTCATCGCCCTTCTGGTCCTGGCGGCGCCCGCCCTGTTCCGTCGTCGCGCGGGAGGGGTGAACGAGAAGTCGAAGGTTTGGCCCGCCCTGTATTTCCCGGCGCTGGGCCTCGGCTTCCTGCTGGTCGAGATCTTCCTGATCGACAAGGCGGCCTTCTATCTCAATGACTATTCGTCGGCCTTCGCCCTGGTCCTGACGGCCATGCTGATCTTTTCGGGTCTCGGCAGCATGATCGCCGGCCAGTGCGCGCGCATGCCCAAGGCCGCCTCCTTGATCGGCCTGATCGTCGTCCTCGGCTGGATCGGCGCCATGCTGGTCGGGGCCGAGGACTTCATGATGCGCACCCTCGACCAGTCGTGGGCGATGAAGGCGGGCCTCGTCGTTCTCGCCGCCGCGCCCGTGTCGCTGGCGCTGGGCCTGCCCTTCCCGCTCGGCCTGATCCAGGTCGGAGACGGCCGCGCCCTGCCCTGGGCCTGGGGACTGAACGGCGCCTTCTCTGTCGTCGCCACGCCGCTCGCCAATCTTATGAGCCGCGACGTCGGCTTCTCGTCCCTGCTGATCGTGGCGGCCGGCCTCTATGCCCTAGCCTTCCTCGTCCTGCCGGTCGCCGCCGCTGTCCGAAAGACCATCCCGGTGTTCGAGCCTGCCGTTCCTACCAATCCCTTTGCCGACCTGCCGGACCCCGAGCCCGCCCGCCTTGACCCCTTCCCGGCGCAGACTGGCCCGAGCCAGTCTGTCCAGAGCCAGACGAGCCCCGCATGACCCCTGACCGCACGATGATGCACCGCCGCACCCTGCTGAGCGCCGCCGGCGCCGCGACCCTGACCGGGCTGGCCGCCTGCGACGAGAACACGATGAAGTCCGTTCAGGCCCGCCTCAACCCGACGCAGGCCGCGGGCGGGGCAGGGGCCGCCGCGCCCGCCTCCCCGACCACGGCCGCCGCCGGGGCAGCCTCGGCCGTCTCCCCGACCGTCCGTATGCCGACGGAGCCCTGGACCTTCGCCCGCTTCAACGCCGCCATGTCGGCGTCCGGCCGCCCCCACGCCATCACCGAGGCCCAGTTCATAGAGATCCAGGCCCGCAAGCCGGCCGCCATCGAACGCATCAAGACCTATCTGGACGGTCGTTTCGGCGCCCACGATCCGAACGTGATCCAGGCCTTTGAAAGCCTGCCGCGCGAGTATTTCCACTACGCCTATGCCTCGGACGCCTCGACCGCGTATCAGGCTTGGGAGGCCAATCCCAAGCCCTGGGCCATCGGCCACGGCAGCGTGCTCTCGGACTATCTGGGTCAGGCCTATATGACCCAGCTGGCGGCCCCCAAGCCGACCGATGTGACGCTGGAGATCGGCACCGGCTCGGGCTTCCAGTCGTCCCTGCTCAGCCGCATCGTCCGCGACAGCTACACCATCGAAATCATCCAGCCGATCGGCGAGGCGGTCGGCAAGATCTGGGCCCCGCTCGGCTACGACAATGTCCACGGCAAGGTCGGCGACGGCTATTTCGGCTGGCCCGAGGTGACCGAGGGTTTCGACACCATCATGCTGACCTGCGTCGCCCAGTACGCCCCGCCCGAACTGTTCCGCCAGCTCAAGCCGGGCGGCAAGCTGATCATCCCGATCGGCCAGCCCTTCCGTCGCGGACAGGTCCTCTATGTCTACACCAAGGACGCCGACGGCCGGGTCCGTTCACGCCGCGACGTCGGGGTCTTCTTCATCCCCATGACCGGCGCGATGCAGAACCGTCCGCAGCCCGCATAACTCTCTCTTCCGTGCACCCCGGCGAAGGCCGGGGTCCAGATCACAGACTCAAGCGGCCGGAGTTTCGCACCGCGTCTTCTGGTCAACCACCGCGTTCGCTTTCTGGACCCCGGCCTTCGCCGGGGTGCACGGGGGATGTGTGGCGGTCGATGAATCCATTTCGTTTGTCGCGCGTTCACTCCGGCGGGGGAGGAGCCAACCCATGCCCCAGGCCGCCCGTTACGTCGCCCACACCGAGTCCGGTCACTGCCACATCCTCGAAGCCCGAAGCTTCGAGGACGCGGCCCTGCATTTCGCGGAGGCTCACGCCCCCTGGGCTGAAGACGACGCCCTGCGGGTCATCGTCCAGGCCGAGGACGGCGGGCCCGCGCATTGTTTCGTCATCCATCTCGAAACCGAGGCGGTCGAGGCCTGCGCCTAGGCTGGCAAGCGTCACGGTTCAAGGCTAACGCTCCGGGTCAAACCGGAAAAAGCCATGCCCAATGCCCGCCCGATCCCATGGTCGATGATCCTGCGCCAGACCCACACCGTGGTGGGCATGGTCATCGCGCCCTCGATCCTGATGTTCGCGGTGACCGGCGGGCTGCAGATCTTCCGCCTGCAGGAAAGCCATCCCGGCTATACGCCCGCACCGCTGATCGAGAAGCTGGGTCGGGTGCACCAGGACCAGGTCTTCGCCATGCGTCCGCCGCGCCCGCCCCGGCCCGAGACGGCCCGTCCGGCCGGAGCCGCGGCGCCGCAGGAGGCCGGGAAGCCCGCGACCCCGCTCTCGAAGAGCCTGCTCCAGTGGTTCTTCGTCGTGGTCGCCGTCGGCCTGTTCCTGTCGACCCTGCTGGGCGTCTGGATGGGCGTGACGATGGGCCGGCTGAAGATCGTCGCGCGCTGGGCGCTGCTCGCCGGGACGGTCATCCCGGTCGCGATCCTGCTGATCCCCTAGGAGGCCTGCCAAGGACTTGTCATCTCGAGACCGTGGCGGTCGAGGCCTGCGCCTGATCCCCGAACGCCGCTCATCCCCGCGAAGGCGGGGACCCAGTGCTTGAGTGAGGCTCGGCGTCTGGGCTCGCCTCACGGCGTGCCGGCGAGAGTCATCGTCCAAAGATCTGGGTCCCCGTCTTCGCGGGGATGAGCGGATGACGGATACACTCGCCCCCGTGAAGGAGAATTTATTCTCCATCCGGGCTTGCGCTGGCCGCGTGCGACGACCACGTCTCGACCGGGTCTTTGAAACCGTCAGGTCATGCCTCGGCATGCTGCATTTCGCTGTCTGCAGAGCCGCACGTATCAAAACGCCAACCCGCTGATTTTATTCAGATCGGCCGCGACTCAGTAGACTCTGTCGACTCCATTTTTGGAGTCTCGTTCCGAACGATCAGGCCGCCTCGGCCCGCACCGTCGCCAGGGCATCCAGCGCCTGCACCAGGTCCGCGATCAGATCGTCCTCGTGCTCCAGACCGACCGACAGCCGCAGCAGGCCGTCGGTGATCCCGGCGACGACGCGCGCTTCGGGCGTCATGGCGGCGTGGGTCATGGTCGCCGGGTGGGCGATCAGGCTTTCGATCCCGCCCAGCGACTCGGCCAGGGTGAAGGTCTCCAGCGTCTCCACCAGCTGGCGCACCGCCTCGACCCCGCCGGCCAGTTCGAAACTGAGCATGGCGCCCGGTCCCTGCTGCTGGCGTGCGGCCAGCGCATAGCCGGGGTGCGACGTCAGGCCCGGATAGTGGACGACCGACACCGCCGGGTGGGCCTCCAGCAGGTCGGCGACCTTGCCCGCCGTTGTCTGCTGCCTTTCGATCCGTGCAAAGAGGGTCCGCACGCCGCGCAGCGTCAGATAGGCGTCGAATGGCGAGCCGGTCACGCCCAGGCAGTTGGCCCACCAGGCCAGCTCCGCATGATCCGCCGGATCGGCCGCGATCACCGCCCCGCCGACCACGTCGGAATGGCCGTTGATGTATTTGGTCGTCGAGTGGACCACGATGTCGGCGCCCAGTTCGATCGGCCGCTGCAGCGCCGGCGACAGGAAGGTGTTGTCGACCACCACCTTGGCCCCGACCCGGTGGGCGCGGGTGCAGATGTCGGCGATGTCGACCACGCGCAGCAGGGGGTTAGACGGCGTCTCGATCAGGACCAGCCTGGGGTTCAGGGCCAGCGCCGCATCCAGCGCGACGGTGTTGCCCTGATCGACCCACAGCACCTCGAAATGCCCCTTCTTCGCCCGGGCGCACAACAGGCGGTGGGTGCCGCCGTAGCAGTCGTGCGGCGCGATCAGCAGGTCGCCGGGCTCCAGCAGGCTCAGCGGCAGATCCACCGCCGCCATCCCGGTCGCCGTGACCACGCAGCCGGCGCCGCCCTCCAGCTCGGCCAGGGTCTCGGCCAGGACGTCACGCGTCGGATTGCCGGAGCGGCTGTAGTCGTATTTCCGCTTCTGCTCGAAGCCCGCGAACGAATAGTTCGAGGACAGATAGAGCGGCGGCATGACCGAACCGTGGGCCGTGTCGGTATCGACGCCGGAGCGGGCGCAGGTGGTGCGGACGTCGTGGGGGCGCTTGCCGGTGGGACGGGTCATTGGTCGATCTCCTTGAGCGCGGAACGGAGGATGGCGGCGACCGCCTCGTCCTCCTTCAGAAAGGCGTCGTGGCCGTACAGGGACGGAGCCTCGACCAGACGCCACAGGGCGGGCAGCCGAGCGCCGAGCTCGCGGATGTCATCGATCGGCACCAGCCGGTCCGAGGTGAAGCCGACCAGGGTCACCGGGGTCCGGATCGCCTCGGGCGTCACGCTGTGGCGGTCGATCGAGTCCGACAGCGAGAGCCAACGGGCCGGCGTTGTGTGGGTCCGGTAGGCCTTGCCCCGTGCGGTCAGGTAGTCGCACACGGGATAGGCCTGGCCTGCCGAGGTCGGGGCCTCGGTCTCGAACCGCTCGCCGAACTCCTCGGCGGTGCGATAGGTGGTCATGGCCAGTTCGCGGGCCAGGGCGACCCCGTCCTCGGGACGACCGGCGGCCTCGGCCAGTTGCAGGATGCGCCGCTGGATGCCGCGCCACGCGGTCGCCTGCGGATGGGCCCGGTGGGCGGCGGAGACGACAACCAGCTGCTTGACCCGGTCCGGGAACAGCTCGCCGAAGGCCAGGGCGATCATGCCGCCATAGGAGCAGCCGACGAAGGCCGAGACGACGGGATTGCCGATCTCGTCGAGGATCAGCCGCAGGAGCCGGGCCTGGTCATGGGTGTTGATGGTGACCGGCTTCGAACCGTCGGCGGCCTCCGGCGCATAGTCGAAGGCCAGGACCTGGAAGCGGCTCAGGTCGATCGGCCCGCGGATCGAGACCGCGCCCGACCACCAGCCCAGGCCGTTGGTCTCGGTCCGGTGCACGAACCGCCCGGCCGAGATGCCGCCGGCCACAACCACCAGCGGCGCCCCGGCCCGGCCGTGCAGCCGCCCGACGATCTGGCGCTGGCCCAATCGCTCGCCGGAGGTCAGACGAAAGTCTGCAGGGATGTCGACGGCGATATCGACCGCGCCGCCGCCCTTGCGGGCAAGGATCGCAGTCGAGCGCGCTGCCGGACGACAGAGCGGTTCTGCGGAAATCTGTTGAGTGTCGAAAGCCATGGCGTCGTCTGCATCGTCCCGCCCAGCAAGGCTCCGCATGCGATGACAGATCGTGGAGACGTCGCCTCGTCGACGCTCCACTCATCTCTCGCGGACCCTTCGAAAAGGATCCTCGCAGGAGTTGGCACCGTTCGGCTGGAAACCGATGGTTGCCCCGACGTCAAAGGGCCTATCCCTCGGTCGGTCTTGATGAGTGGTTTTACGTTGCGGGTGCGAAGACCGCCGGTCAAGAGAAAAAATCTACCCCATTGATCCGGCCTGACGGATAGGCTGTGACTGAAAGGTCGCTAAAGAGACGGCAGGCGCAAAAAAGATGCCCGAACCGGGTTGACGCCGGTCGTTTCACCCGACACTTTCAGACCAACGATTTTTACAGGAACTCGCCCGTGTCCCGTCCCGGCAGCATCGCCGTTCCGACCTCGACCACCGCCCTCGCGGTGCACTCGATGACGCTTGCGACTCTCATTTCGACCACGACCGGTATGACCATCACCGGCCCCTCGCGGGCGGGAACAGGTTAGCGCGCAGGTCGAAAACACCTCAGCCAACCCAGACCCGCCCGGCCCCGGCCAGGCGGGTTTTCTATTGCCCTGATCCCAACTCCTCCCCGAACGGACTATCCAGATGCCCCACTCCAGCGCCCGCCTCGCCGTCGTCGAGAAACCGATCGCTGAGCCTTCGCCCACCGCCGAAGTGGTGGTGCTGAAGTTCGGCTCCTCGATCCTGCAGGACCAGTCCTGCGCCCCCGCTGTCGCCTCCGAGATCTATGGCCACGTCCGCGCGGGCCGGAAGGTGATCGCCGTGGTCTCGGCGCTGGGCGGCCACACCGACCGGCTATTTGCCGACGCGCGCGCGCTCGGCCTCGACCACGAGAACGACCTCCTTCCCGGCTATGTGGCGCTGGGTGAGGAGAAGGCGGCGGCGCTCGTGGCCATCGCCTGCGACCGGATCGGCCTGGATGCGGCGGCATTGTCCGTGCGCGAACTGGGCATTGTGGCGGACGGCCCGGCAGAGCATGCGCATCCTGTCTCGCTGCGCAGCGACGCCCTGTGGAAGGCGCTGGCGGACCATCAAGTCGTCGTGGTTCCGGGCTTCGGCGCCGTGGGTGAGAAAGGGAAGGTGGTGCTGCTGGGGCGCGGCGGTTCGGACCTGACGGCGGTCTTCCTCGCGGCCGAACTGGGCCTCAGCCGCGTGCGCCTGGTGAAGGATGTCGACGGCCTCTACGACCGCGATCCCGCCTCGGCGTCGGGCAAGCCGCTGCGCTATCGCCGGGCCAGCTGGGACGACGCCCGTCGCCACGGCGGCGCCCTGGTCCAGCACGACGCGATCGACATGGGCCAGCAGCGGTCGGTGGAGATCGAGGTGGCCGCGCTCGGTCGCGCCGACTGCACGGTGGTCGGAGACCATTCCGCGCCTCCCGGGCCGTCGATCCCTGATGCGCCTCTGAAGGTGGCCATCGCAGGCTGCGGCGTCGTCGGCGGCGGCCTGCTGCAGCGGCTGCTCAAGGACAACCGGTTCCAGGTGGTCGGAGTGCTCGTGCGCGATCCATCCAAGCCCCGGGATGTGGAGGCGCCCGCCGAACTGTTCACGTCAGACCGTGAGGTGCTGCTGGCGCTTCGGCCCGACATCCTGCTGGAGGCCCTGTCGGAGGGCGCCGCCGGTCACGATCTGATCCGCGCGGCCCTGGAACGCGGCATCGATGTCGCCAGCGCCAACAAACAGGCGATCAGCCGGGACCCGGCCGGTCTCGCCGACGCCGCCCGTGCTCACGGCTCGCACCTCGCCTATTCGGCGGCGGTCGGGGGCGGGGCGCCGATGATCGAGATCCTGCGCGTGGCCAGGGCGGCCGGGCCGGTGAAGGGTTTCGAGGCGGTGCTGAACGGTACGGTCAACTTCATGCTGACGCGGCTTCAGGCCGGCGCCGATTTCGCCGACGCCCTGGCCGATGCTCGCGTCGCAGGCTTCGCCGAGGAAGATCCGTCGTCGGATCTTGAGGGCCGCGATTCGGCCGCCAAGGTCCGTCTACTGGCTTTCGAGGCCTTCGGGCGGACGCCGGCCGAAGCCGACGTGCCCTGCGCCGTCCTGTCGGAGGCGTTCAAGCCGGCCGGGCCGGTCCGCCAGATCGGCGCCTGTGTTCGGGACGGGGAGGGGCTGAAGGCGTCGGTTTCGCTTGACGTGGGCCTCGACGATCCGCTCTTCCAGAGCCTGGACGGGGAGCGCAACGCCTTGAAGGTCTATGGCGAGGACGGTCGGGTTTGGTCGTGCAAGGGCCGCGGCGCGGGCCGCTGGCCGACAACCGAGAGCGTGCTGGCGGACCTCGCCGACATCGTTCGCGCGCGCCATGCGTCGCTGGGTCACCACTAGCGCGTGGCCGTTTTCACTCCGGTCACCGACGATGACGCGCGCGTGTTCCTGGCGGACTATCCGCTGGGCGCATTCGCGTCCCTGCATCCCATCGCCGAGGGGGTGGAGAACACGAACTATCGGCTGGAGACTAGCGGCGCCCGCCATGTCCTGACGCTGTTTGAGGCACGCACCGACGCAGCATCTCTGCCATTCTGTCTGGGCCTGACCGACCATCTGGCGGGCCGAGGACTTCCGGCGCCGAGGCCGGTCCGGAGCAAGGATGGCGCCTGGGTGGGGACGCTGAACGGCCGGCCGGCGGCGGTGATCGAATGGCTTCCGGGCGCCTGGCTGCGGGACCCGTCTTCGGCCGAGGTCGAGGCGGCGGGGGCGATGCTGGCGCGACTGCATCTGGAGGCCGGCGGCTTCCCGATCCAGAGGGCCAACCCTGTCGGGCCCGTAGTCTGGCGGGCGCTGGCGGATCGGTCTGCGACGGTGGCCAGAGGGGAGGACCGCGAGAGCCTGGACGGCGTTGAAGCGGCCCTGGCGCGGCTTGGTAACCCGTGGGCGGAGGATTTGCCCCGCGGACCGATCCATGCCGACTATTTCCCCGACAATGTCCTGTTTGAAGGAGGTCAGGTATCCGGCGTGATCGACTTCTATTTTGGCTGCACGGACCTGTTGGCCTACGACCTCGCTATTGCCCTGAGCGCCTGGGGATTCGATGGCTCAGGCGTTGCCATCTCCGGTGCGGTCGACGCCTTCCGGGGCGGATACGCGGCTGTGCGCCCCCTGACCCGGGCCGAGGCCGACGCGCTTCCGACGCTCGGCGAGGCCGCCGCGATCCGCTTCACCCTGACCCGGCTTCACGACCGCATCTTCCACGATCCGACCAAGCTGGTGACACCAAAGGATCCGGCCGCCTTCTTCCGGCGGGCGGCGTGGTGGCGCGAGGCGGCCTGATCGTTTCGGCACCAACCCGACTCACACCATTTGGCGAACCCGCTTCGCCGAACCGAACCAGAATGACGATGGCCCAGACTTCCGAACGCTATGTTTCGACCCGAGGCGAGGCCTCCGGCAGCGACTTCGCCGACGTCTTGCTGCGCGGCATGGCTCCCGACGGTGGCCTCTACCTGCCGGGAGCCTGGCCCAGCCTCTTACCCGAGAGCTGGGCGGCCGGCCTCGGCTATGTCTCGATCGCGACACGAGCCATGGCGCCCTTCATCGGCGACGCCCTGCCGGCTGGAGCGTTGGACCGGGGCCTGGCTCGACTGGCGGCGGGCTTCGAGCCGGCCGAGGTGACGCCGCTGCGTTGCCTTGAGGACGGCCTCTATATGCTGGAGCTGTTCCATGGTCCGACCGCCGCCTTCAAGGACCTGGCGATGCAGCTCGCGGCTGCGCTTTCGTCCGAGGCGCTGGCGGCGTCGGGCGAGCGACTGACCCTGGTTACGGCGACCAGTGGAGACACCGGCGCGGCCGCCGTGGCCGCGTTCGCCAATGCCGATCGGGTCCGGCTGATCGTGCTCCATCCGCATGAGCGGGTCTCGGCCGTCCAGCGCCGCCAGATGACCACGATCGAGGCCCCGAACGTGCTGAACCTGGCCGTTCGCGGGGACTTTGACGACTGTCAGCGGCTGGTTAAGGGGTTGCTGGCCGACGAGAGCCTGCGCGACGGGGGCCGGTTCTCCAGCGTGAACTCGATCAATTGGGCCCGGCTGGCGGGGCAGATTCCCTACTTTCTCTCAGCGGTTTCACAACTGGCCGCGCTGGGCGAGACGCGAGCGCCGGTCTTCGTCGTCCCGACGGGCAATTTCGGCGACGCTTTTGCCGGGATCGCGGCGTCACGGATGGGGTTGCCGGTCGCCGGGTTCGTCGCCGCCGTGAACCGCAACGACGCCCTGGCGCGCGCCATCAACGACGGCGTCTATTCCAGGAAGGCCGCCGTCGAGACCGCCTCGGTCAGCATGGATGTGCAGGCCCCGTCGAACTTCGAGCGTCTCGTGTTCGAGGCTTCGGGTCGCGATGCCGACCTGACCCGCGCCCTGTTCGAAACCTTCGCGCGCGAGGGCTCGGTCACCCTCCCGCCGGCGCTGCTCGACGCGATCTGCGCCGAGGTCTCGGCCGTGTCAGTCAGCGAGGACGCGACGCGTGAACAGATCGCCCATGCCTACGCGACCTGGGGTCAGGTCGTCTGCCCGCACACCGCTGTCGCCCTTTCGGCTGCGCGGGGAGTGAACAGAAGCCGGGGTCCGGTGGTGGCGCTGTCGACCGCCCATCCCGCCAAGTTCGGCAAGGACGTCGCGCCGGTGCTCGGCTTCAATCCCACCCCGCCCCGTGTGATTCGCGAACTGGGTGACCGGGCCGAGCGGTTCGAGATCATCGACGCCGATGCCGCAGCGGCGAGGGCAGCTGTGCGTGCTTTCTCTGGCTAGGCCGAAGGTCTCGATCGCACGGGGTGCGCACCGTCACGGTTGTTGCTATCGATGGGTGTGACCGATCCGACGCCCTCCGCCCGCCTGACCCACCTCCAGTCACTGGAGGCCGAGGCGATCCATATTTTGCGCGAGGTGGCCGCCGAGATCGAGCGGCCGGTGATGCTGTATTCGATCGGCAAGGATTCCGCCGTGATGCTGCATCTGGCGCGGAAGGCCTTCTTCCCGGGGCCGATTCCGTTCCCGCTGATGCACATCGATACGACGTGGAAGTTCCGGGACATGTATGCCCTGCGCGACCAGGTCGCGTCGGCGGGCGACGTCGATCTTAAGATCTGGGTCAACGAGGATGCGCGGTCGCGCGGGATCAATCCGTTCGATCACGGCTCCATGCATACCGACCTGTGGAAGACCGAGGGGCTCAAACAGGCGCTGGATCACCACGGCTTCCAGGCGGCGTTCGGCGGGGCCCGGCGCGACGAGGAGAAGTCTCGGGCCAAGGAGCGGGTCTTCTCCTTCCGCTCGACCGGACATCGCTGGGACCCCAAGAACCAGAGGCCGGAGCTCTGGCGGCTGTATAACACCCGGATCGGGGCGGGGGAGAGCATCCGCGTCTTCCCGATCTCGAACTGGACCGAACTGGATGTGTGGCAATACATCGGGCAGGAGGTGATCCCGATCGTGCCTCTGTATTTCGCTCGACCGAGGCCCGTGGTCGAGCGCGATGGGGCGCTGATCATGGTCGATGACCAACGGATGCGGTTGCTGCCCGGCGAGACGCCTTCGGTAAGGTCGGTGCGGTTCCGGACCCTGGGCTGCTATCCTCTGACCGGCGCGGTCGAGAGCGAGGCGACCAGCGTCGCCGATATCATCGCCGAGATGAAGGCCTCTACCACCTCGGAGCGGCAGGGGCGGGTCATCGACCATGACCAGGCCGCCTCGATGGAGAGGAAGAAGGCGGAGGGCTATTTCTGATGAAGTCCCTGCTGCGCTTCATCACCTGCGGCTCGGTGGACGACGGCAAGTCGACCCTGATCGGGCGGTTGCTCTACGACACCAAGACGATCCTCGACGACCAGATGTCGGCGCTGGAAGCCGACTCGAAACGGGTGGGGACGCAAGGGGCGAACATCGACTTCGCCCTGCTGGTCGACGGTCTGGCGGCCGAGCGCGAGCAGGGCATCACCATCGACGTGGCCTATCGCTTCTTCGCCACCGAGGGGCGGAAATTCATCGTCGCCGATACACCGGGCCATGAGCAGTACACGCGCAACATGGTCACCGGCGCCTCCACGGCCGATGTGGCCGTGATCCTGATCGACGCGCGCAAGGGCGTGCTGGTCCAGACACGACGGCACTCGTACCTGTGCGCCTTACTGGGCATCCGCAAGGTGGTGCTGGCGGTCAACAAGATGGATCTCGTGGGCTGGGATCCCGCCGTGTTTGCCGGAATCGTCGCCGACTATAGTGATTTCGCCGACAGCATCGGTCTGAACGATGTGACGCCGATCGCCCTGTCGGGCCTGACGGGGGAGGGGGTCGTAGCGCGGGCGCCGGGCTTCGATCAGCTGACCTTGCTGGAGTGGCTGGAAGGCGTCGAGGTCGGCGACGATGCGGCGGCGCAGCCGTTCCGGATGCCCGTTCAGTGGGTCAATCGTCCGAACCCTGAGTTTCGCGGCTATGCGGGTCTGATCGCGGCCGGAACCGTGCTGCCGGGCGACCGGGTAAGGGTGCTGCCGGCCGGGCGCGAGAGCCGTATCGCGCGGATCGTGGCCATGCCGGGCGACCTCGCCGACGCGGCGGCCGGGCAGTCGGTGACCCTGACGCTCGAGGACGAGATCGACGTCTCGCGCGGCGACGTGATCGCGGCGGCCGAGGCCCCGCCCGAGGTCGCGGACCAGTTCGAGGCGACCGTCGTCTGGATGGACGAGGAGACCTTGTCGCCCGGCCGGTCCTATCTGCTCAAGATCGGCGCCCGCGCGGCGACGGCCCAGATCACGGCGATCAAACACCGGGTCAACGTCAACACCCTGGAGAAGCTGGCGGCCAAGCGGCTGGAGCTGAACGATATCGCCGTCTGCAACATCTCGCTGGATCGGCCCATCGCCTTCGAGCCCTATGAGAGGAACCGGGACCTGGGCGGCTTCATCCTGATCGACCGGATGACCAACCGGACGGTCGGGGCGGGGATGGTCCGCTATGCACTGCGCCGGGCCGACAACATCCACTGGCAGGCCATCGACGTGGACCGCGACGCCCGGGCGGCGATGAAGGGCCAGAAGGGCGCGGTCGTCTGGCTGACCGGACTGTCCGGAGCCGGAAAATCGACCATCGCCAATCTGGTCGACAGGCGGCTGCATGCTCTGGGGCGGCATACCTATCTGCTTGACGGCGACAATGTCCGTCACGGGCTGAACCGCGACTTGGGCTTCACCGAGGAGGACCGGGTGGAGAACATCCGCCGGGTGGCCGAGGTGGCGAAACTGATGGCGGATGCGGGCCTTATCGTCATCACCGCCTTCATCTCGCCCTTCCGGGCCGAGCGGCGGATGGCGCGCGAGATGATGACCGAGGGCGAGTTCCTGGAGGTGTTCGTCGATGCGCCCCTTGCGGTCGCTGAGGAGCGCGACGTCAAGGGGCTGTACGCCAAGGCGCGGGCGGGCGACCTGAAGAACTTCACCGGCATCGATAGTCCGTACGAGGCGCCCGAGGCGGCGGAGATCGTAATCGACACCACGGCCCTGAGCGCGGTGCAGGCTGCGGAGACGATCGTCGTGCGGCTGGGGTTGGGCTGACTTTCGGGCGTCTTGCGCGTATGGGGTCGCCGACGATGACCTATCCCGCCCACAGACTGTCCGTCGCGCCGATGATGGACTGGACCGACCGGCATTGCCGGGCGTTCCACCGCGCCCTGTCGAGCCGGGCGCTGCTCTATACGGAGATGGTTACGGCGCCGGCGGTGATCCATGGTGATCGGGAACGGCTGCTGGGCTTCGACGCCGTCGAACATCCGGTGGCGCTGCAACTCGGCGGATCCGATCCGGCGCAGCTGGCCGAGGCGGCGAAGATCGGCGCGGCCATGGGATACGACGAGATCAATCTGAATGTCGGCTGCCCGTCGGATCGGGTGCAGTCGGGGCGGTTCGGGGCCTGTCTGATGCGGGAGCCTGAACTGGTCGCCGACTGTATGGCGGCCATCCGCGAGGCGGTGGATGTGCCGGCGACGGTGAAGTGTCGCATCGGGGTGGACGATCAGGACCCGGCGGTCAGCCTGTTCGCGACGGTGGACGCCTCGGCGGCGGTCGGTGTGACGACCTTCATCGTCCATGCGCGCAAGGCCTGGCTGAGCGGCCTGTCGCCCAAGGAGAACCGCGACGTGCCGCCGCTGGACTATGCGCTGGTGCGCCGGTTGAAGCGGGAGCGGCCCCATCTGACCGTCTGCGTCAATGGCGGCATCGGATCGCTGGACGCGGCCGAGGCGCATCTGGACGCGAGCGACGGGGTGCAGCTGGACGGGGTCATGCTGGGTCGGGCCGCCTATCACGAGCCGGCCTTGCTGGGGCAGGTGGACCGTCGGGTGTTCGGCGCGGCGGGCGCCGATGTCGATCCGTTCGAGGCGGTCGAGCGGTACAAGCCCTATCTGGCCGCGCGGCTGGAGGAGGGCTGGGGCCTGCATGCCATGACGCGGCATATGCTGGGCGTAATGCATGGGCGGCCAGGCGCGCGGACCTTCCGGCGCGTCCTGACGGTCGAGGCGATCAGGCCGGGCGCGGGTCTGGACGTCGTCGATCGCGCGGCCGAGGCGGTGCGCGAGGCCGAGGCGCGGCGCGACCGGGTCGAAGAGGCCGCATGACAGGGTCAACGGTCCGTTAAGCGTAACCGGGACAAGGCTGCGGCCATGACCCGCATAGCGCTGATCGCTCTCACTCTTTTGACAGGCTCGGCCGGTATGGCGGAGGCGCAGAGCCGTCATCCGCGCTCGCCGATCACAGCCGCCCTGAACGCCGGGACCACCGGCGTGGGGGCCGAGGTGCAGCTGTCGCTCGGGCCGGTGTTCGTGGTGCGGGGCGGGATTGACACCCTCGGCTACGACTTCGACGAGAGTTACAGCGACGTCGACTATTCGGGGCGGTTCGACTTCGACACGGTGTCGGGATTCGTCGATCTGCATCCGTTCCTGAATGGATTTCTCATCTCCGGCGGGGTCTATGTGGGAGACCGGACCATCAACCTCGATGGGCAGCCGACGGCGCCGGTGGAGATCGGCGGGGCGACGTTTACGCCGGCGCAGGTCGGGACGCTGAGCGGGCGGATCAAGCTGTCGGACACGGCGCCGTTCGTGGGCGTCGGCTATGACGACAGCTTCATTCGCGAGGGGCGCTGGGGCTTCCGGGGCATCGTCGGGGTGGCCTGGGGCCAGGAGCCGGAGGTGGGGCTGTCGTCGAGCGGCGGGACGTTGTCGGACGATCCGATCTTCCGCGCGCGTCTGGAGCAGGAGGCGCGCGACATCCAGCAGGACGCCGAGGACAAGGCCTTCTTCCCTGTCGTGCAGCTGGGCGTGACGGCGCGGTTCTGAGGCGGACAAGCGGGGCGGCGCGCGCTAGACCGCCCCGGTGACCTCGCTCCCATTGAACGAACTGGCCCTGCTTGCCGCTGCGGTGCTCGCGGCGGGGCTGGCGGGCGGACTGATCGCCGGCCTGTTCGGGGTCGGCGGCGGGACGGTGCTGGTGCCGGCGCTGTTCTATGCCTTCTCGGTGCTGGGCCTGGGCGGGGAGAGCAATCTGCATGTCGCCATCGGCACCTCCCTGCTGACCATCGTGGCGACGTCCTGGCGGTCGCTGGGGGCGCCGGGCGCACGGGGCGGTGGACGAACAGGTGCTGAAGACCTGGACCCCCTGGGTCGGGGCGGGCGCGCTGGTCGGCGCCGCGATCGCGGGCCTGACCTCGATGGAGGGGCTGGCGATCGTCTATGGCGTCTGTCTCGCTGTGGTCGCGGCGCAGATGGGGCTGTTACCGGAGACGGTGCACGTCCGGGAGGACCTGCCGACGGGCTGGTGGCGGCGCGGGATCGGCGGGCTGATCGGCCTGCTGTCCGCGATGATGGGGGTCGGGGGCGGCAGTTTCGGCGGCATGCTCATGACCCTGTGCGGACGGCCGATCCATCAGGCGGTGGCGACGGCCTCAGGCTTCGGCATCGCCATCGGGGCCGCGGCGACGGTAGGCTTCGTCGTGTTCGGATTTGGCGCAGATGGCAGGCCGCCTTTGAGCCTCGGCTACGTCAATGTGCCGGCCGCCATGGCGATGGGCGTGCTGACGACGCTGGTGGCACCGTATGGCGCGCGGCTGGCGCACCGCTTGAACCGGAAGGTGCTGAGGAAGGCGTTCGCGATCTATCTTTTGCTGACCGCAGTCTCGGTGGTGGTGAAGGCGCTCTAAGGATCGAATTGCAGTCCTGGCGCCCGCCGGTGAGTTTGCGGCGATTTCGGCTAGTGAGACACTGCAAAATCCGACGATTTCGGTGAGGGATGCTACGGCAATTTCTGCAGAAAACTGCACAACGCTGCTGAGTCCGCAGATGGGCAAAACGATGCGATAGGGCGGTAGGCCCGCTTTCTCATCCGTGCATCCCCGCGACGGCGGGGACTCAGGTTTAAGCCCCGGCATGGCGCGCTGGATCTATGGCGGTCCAGACTCGGTAACGCCTTTCGCCCAAAGCGCTGGGTCCCCGCCTTCGCGGGGATGCACGGTTGGTGTGGCTCAGGGCCGCAGCGTCAGACCGGTCGGACGCGCCTCGAAGGCGGAGAGGCGGCCGAGGTAGCTCATGCCCAGAAGGGAGTGGGCTAGGCCTTCCTCGACGACGAGAGCGCGGACCTTGTTCACCCGGGCGCCGGCGACGGCGACGTGATCCAGATCGATGGGGGCGGCCTTGACGGGGCCCGACGCGGTCTCGATCGTCTGGGTGAAATCGGCGGGGGTCAGGCGCAGGCCGAGACGCAGGGCGTCCTGGCGGGTCAGGGCGACGACCGAGGCTCCGGTATCGACCAGGACGCGGATGGCCCGACCGTCGATGTCGGCCTCTGCCCAGTAATGGCCGTCAGCGGCGCGGGCGATCTGGGCGGGTTGGCCGGGCGCGGCGCGGGGCAGGGCGCGCGCTTCGGCAGGGGCGATCATCACGGCGGCCTCTGCCGTGCGGGGTTCCTGGTGGGTCAGCCACCAGGCGACGCTCAACGAGGAGACGGTTGCGATGCCCATGACGATCGCTGACTGGATATCTAGACGCAACGCGGCACACCTTCGTGACGGACCGCTTCTGCGGATGGCCGCACAGTGCCTGCGCCGGGTTGGGATGCGGTGAAGCGACGTGGCTGACGAGGGGTTAACGGTTCAACGGCCCAGCTTAGCGGGGTCTATGCGAGCCTCCCGCGTCGAAAGTTCAGACATGATTTCAGTGCGTTGATCGTCGGTCAGCTGGCTCCAGCCGCCGATCTCCGCCAAGGTCCGGTAACACCCCAGGCACAGTCCCGTAGGCCCATCGACGATGCAGACCTGCACGCACGGGGTGGCGATGGAGTGTGGCTGTGGGGCTGCATTGGAAGACATGATTGCGAAAACTGATCCGAAGCCGGACTAAAAAACTTGCAAATCTGCGGAAATGTGCGAGGGTGTTATCGACGCGAAACGACTGAGAGGGTGAAAATCCCTGCGAGCACGACGCGCCTCTTTTCATCGTTCAGCGAAAGGAGACGCCAGGATGAACGACAAGGAGAGAAACCTCCAGCACGCCATGATGTCCTTTGCCCTTTGGGGCGGGATGCTGGTGGGCAATCGACCGTCTCGCCAAAGCGAGCGGTTGGTCAGCCACCCGTCCAACTTCGTGCCCTTCCGGCACGGGAAGAAAGACTGAGATCAATGCCCTCTCCCCTTGCGGGAGAGGGAGATCGCGCACGGCGGCGGAGCTGTCGTTCTGGCGCGGTCGGGTGAGGGGTCACACAGACGCTCACCGGTGAGGCGGCCAGGACCCCTCACCCTTTCGGCTAAACCGCATCGCTACGCTCTGCGAGCCTCAAGCCCTCTCCCGCAAGGGGAGAGGGTCGTTTGTTGTCAGCTCGCCGCCCGCGCTTCGGGCGTCTGCATCGAGCGGGTGGCGGGGACGCCGACGGTCGGGGTGCGCGCGGCGCCGGCGGCCTGGCCGGGCTTCATGAACTTCACCAGCACGCGCTGACCGATCAACAGGGGTGCGTCGCCGGCGGTGACGACCACTTCCACCACGCGTTCATCGGACCGCTGCGAGGGGTCGTCCGAGGCCAGTTTGCGAGCGCCGAAGACGGCGGCGCGACGCAGGACCGTGCCGATATAGACCTTGGACGGATCGCCCTCGGGGGTGATCTCGACGGCCTGGCCGGTCGTGACGTTGGGGATATCCGACTCCACGATCTCGGCGCGGGCGATGCGGGGCGCGTTCGGCTCCAGATCGAACATGTTGGACACGTTCAGGGTCGAGGCGCCGGCGCCCGGGTTGGCGTAGCGGCGCACGATGCGGCCGTTGGCCGGCGAGCGGATCACCGTCAGTTCGACATTGTAGGCGGCCTGGTCGCGTCGGGCGCGGGCGGTCTGGACCGCCGCCTGTTGCGAGCCGAGGCGGGCCTGGGCCTGGGCGATGCCGTCGCGGGCCTGGTCGAGACGCTGGGCGGCGACGAAGTTGGTGGCGACGAGCCGTTCCAGCCGGTCGTACTCGCGCTGGGCGGTGCGGATATCGACCTGGATCAGGTTGAGCTGGCTCTGGGCCGAGGCCAGGTCGGCGTTCGAGGTCTGAAGCGCCAGACGGGCCTCGTCATCTTCCTGACGGGCCAGGATCTGGCCGGCGACGACGGTGTCGCCTTCCTGGACCAGGACTTCGCGCACGATGCCGCCGCGACGGGCCGCGATCTGGATGATGCCGCCCTCGATATCGACCTTGCCGTTGGCGATGGCCGCGTAGGGGCTCTCGACCTTCTCGGCCTCGGCCTTCTCGGCTTCAGCCTTCTTGGCCTCGCCCTGGCTGCGCATGAACGAGAATCCGGCCACGAGCACGATGATCAGCACGATGCCGATCCAGAGCCATTTGTTCTTCAGGAAGGCGGGCATGACGGTTTGAATCCTCGGGCGGTCTTAGTGGTGGGACGCCAGGGTGGCGTTCGGATTGGGCGTGCGGCGTTCGTCGGAGATGATGACGCCGTCCTCGATCTTGATGACCCGGTCGGCCCATTCCTCGAGCCGGGGGTCGTGGGTGACGCAGATGACGGCCGCGCCGTATTCATCCGCCGCGCGACGCAGCAGACGGATGACGATCTGGCCGTTCTCGCCGTCCAGCGCCGAGGTCGGTTCGTCGGCGAACAGGATCTTGGGGTCCTTGGCGAGGGCGCGGGCGATGGCGACGCGCTGCTTCTCACCTCCGGACAGGGCCGAAGGACGCTGATGCAGGCGCGGGCCCAGGCCTACCTCCTCCAGAGCCTGGGTGGCGCGCTTCTTCGCCTGGCCAGGCGTCAGGCCCTGGAACTTCAGCACCACCTCGACCTGCTGCAATGCGGTCAGGGCCGGGAACAGGTTGAAGCCCTGGAAGATGAAGCCGCAGTGATCTAGACGGAACTTGTCGATCTTGCCGAGCGACAGCTTCCACAGATCATCGACGTCGAGGGCGTCCACACGGCCTTCCTCGGGCCGCAGCAGGCCAGACAGGGCGGCGATCAGGGTCGATTTGCCGGAGCCGGACGGGCCCATGACCATGGTCAGGTCGCCGTGACGGGCGTCGAAATCGACATTCTTGAGGACCTCGACAAAGGCCTTGCCGGACTTGAAGCGCTTGACCAGTCCCTTGGCCTCGATGGCGAAATCGCCATGCTTGCCGTGAACCTTGGTGTGCTGGACGAAGTCGGTCATCGCAGCAGGTCCGCAGGCTGGCTGTTCTTGAGGATGCCGAGGGACAGCAGGCCCGACAGCATGGCGATGACGATCAGGCCGCCGCCGACGACGACCAGCAGCATCGGCGGCAAAGCGATGATGACCGCCCCGGCGAGAGCCAGGGCCTGGATGCCGAGGGTCAGCAGGATGGCTGCGATGACGCCAACGCAACCGACCCAGAAGCTGAGCTCCATGACGATCCGGTTGAGCGAGCCCATGCCGACGCCAAGCGCCCGCAGCGAGGCGAACTCCTTGATGTTGGCCATGATGGCGCCGCGCAGGGTCTGCCAGGTGATGGCCACGCCGATGATGGTGCCCAGCACCACGCAGCCGCCGATGATGATGACGAGGATGCCTTCCTCGAACATGGCGCCGGCGTTGGCGTCGGCCAGTTCCTGACGCGTCCAGGCCTTCCACTGGCCGTTGCCCGAGGCGTTGAGCTCGGCGGCGACGCGGATCGCCTGGGTCGGGTCCTTGAGCTTGACCATCAGCGGCCCGACTCTGGGCCCCGTGTCGGCCTGGCCCACCATGCGCAGGGTATCGCGCGACATAATCACAGTGGCCTGCATCATGTTGGGATAGCCGCGGGTGACACCGACCACGGTAACCGTCTGGCCGTTGTAGAGGGCGCGGTCGCCCAGTTTTACGCCCAGCTTGCTGATGGCCGTCTCGTCGATGGCGACTGTGTAGGGCTGGCGCAGGGCGTCGACCAGTTCCCGGGAGTAGTCGGTCGGGATGGTCACCGAGCCCGGCGTGGTGTCGATGATGGAGGCCTGGACGAACTGTTGGCGCGGCGCGCCCATCTTGGCCCGTTCGGCCTGTGACATCGTGGGATCGATGTCCTTGACCGACTGGAAGCTGCCGCCGGCGCCGTCCAGCGGCTGGACCTCGACCACTTGCGGGTTGTTGTAGACGAGGGGAATGAAGCGACGCGGCACGCCCGAAGGCCCGCCGATAAGTGATTTGGCGCCCGGCTGCATGACAATGATGTCGGCGCTGGAGCGCTCGATGGTCGCGGTGAAGCCCTTGCCGATGCCGATGAAGACACCCGTCATGGCGAGAACGAGCAGACCGGACAGGGCCAGTGCCATGACGGCGGCCATGTAGCGGCGCCACTCGAAGAGCAGCGTGGAAAGCGCGAGCGACATAGTCTTTGAAACATCCCTGACTTGCAGTGTTATCTGACCTGCTGTCGGGTTCCCTCCAAGTTAAATCGGGGTAAGGGAAAAAGGGCGTGCCATGGCCACGCTTGCCGCGCCCTCGGCTGCGGGACTAGCTATCGCCACATAAGATCGCCGGGTCGCCGGCGCACCGGGAAGAAACCAGATGCACTCTCGTTCGCTCGCCGCCGCCGTTTCGATGGCGGCCCTCGTCTGCGCCGCCATTCCCGCTGCCCCGGCCCGTGCCGAGGAGGGGATGTGGACGTTCGACAACTTCCCGATCGCGCGGGCCAACACGACGCTGGGGACCTCGATCGACCAGGCGTGGCTTGATCGGGTGCGGTTGAGCTCGGTGAAGTTCGGCGGGTGTTCGGCCGGGATCGTGTCAGGCGAAGGCTTGGTCATGACCAACAACCACTGCGTCGCGACCTGCGTGGCCAACCTGTCGACCCAAGCGGTGAACTACGCCGAGACCGGTTTCACGCCGCGCAATCGCGAGGACGAGGTGAAATGCCCGGGCGGCACGGCCGAGGTCCTGACGGACATCTCCGACGTCACCGAGCGGGTGCGGGCGGCGGGCGCGGGTCTGACCGGACAGGCCTTCAACCGGGCGCGCGACGCCGAGATCGGGCGGATCGAGACCGAGGCCTGTGGTGACGCAACCGACAAGCGCTGCCAGGTCGTGACCCTGTACCGGGGCGGACAGTTCAAGCTCTACACCTACAAGAAATACACCGACGTCCGTCTGGCCTTCGCGCCGGAGGACCGGGCGGCGACCTTCGGCGGCGACCTGGACAACTTCTCCTTCCCGCGCTTCGCCATCGATGCGGCCTTCATCCGGCTGTACGAGAACGACGCCCCGGCGGTGACGGCGACCCATTTCGTCTGGAACGCCGACAAGCCGGTGGAGGGGACGCCGGTGTTCGTGACCGGCAGCCCCGGCGCGACCCAGCGTCTGCTGACCCAGGGCCAGCTGTTCACCGTGCGTGACGTTGTGCTGCCGCTGGACCAGCTGATCGCCTCTGAACTGCGCGGTCGGTTGATCCGGTTCTCGGAGGAGTCCGAGGAAAACGCCTTCATCGCCATGGATCCGATCGTCGGCCTGGAAAACACCTACAAACGCGGGCTCGGCCGTATGCGAGCACTGACCGATCCGGGCTTCATGGCGACGCGCGCCGAGGGCGAGGCTGACTTCCGTCGCCGGGTCGCCGCCGACGCCGCCTTGGCCGACCGGGCCGCTGATCCGTGGGGAGCGCTTTCGACCGTCCAGCCGATCGCGCGCGAGCTCTATCCGGCCTACGCCCTGCTCGAAGGCGGGACAGGCATCGGCCCGACGCCGGTGGGCACGGGCATCGGCACGACGCTGGTGGCCGGCGGATCCCAGCTGTTCCTGTGGGCGCGGACCCTGGTGCGCGGCGCCCAGGAGCGGGCCAAACCGTCGGCCGAGCGTCTGCCGGAGTTCGGCGACGCGCGCCTGTCGGCCGTGCAGTCGAGCCTGTTCGCCGAGCGGCCCGCCTATCCCGCGCTCGAGCAGGTGCGGATGGAGTGGTGGCTGTCCAAGACCCGTGAGTGGCTGACCGTCGACAACCCGGCGGTCCGTAGCCTGCTGGGCCGCGAGTCTCCGGAAGCGCTTTCGGCGCGCCTGATCGAGGGTACGACCCTGGCCGATCCGACCGTGCGGCGCGCCCTTTGGGAAGGCGGACTGGCTGCGGTCGAGGCCTCCGACGATCCGATGATCAAGTTCCTGCTGTCGATCCAGGACGAGACCCGCGCCGTGCGTTCGGACTGGGAAACCCGGGTTCAGGCTCCGACCGATCAGGCAGCGGAACGTCTCGCCGCCGCGCGCTTCGCGGCCTATGGCGACACCGTCTATCCCGATGCGACCGGCACCCTGCGGCTGACCTACGGCAAGATCGAGGGATCCGACGTGCCGGGCCAGCGCTGGGGGCCCTTCACGACCTTCGCCGGCCTGTGGGACCGGGCGACGGGCTCGGCGCCGTTCGACGTTGCGCCCAAGCTGCTGGCCGCGCGTGACGAGATCGACCCGGACACGGTGCTGAACATGACGCTGTCGTCCGACACCATCGGCGGCTCGTCAGGCTCGCCGGTGGTCAATGCGGCGGGTGAGATGCTGGGGGCGAATTTCGACTCCACCGTCCTGACCCAGCGCAACGCCTATGGCTACGACCGCAACGTCAACCGCAGCGTGATCGTGACCACGGGGGCGGTGACCGTGGCCCTGCGCGATGTCTACGACATGGGCCGGCTGGTGGAGGAGCTGGGGGTCGACTGACCCCCGCCGCCCTGGCCTATCTGGCGTCCGGATCGGCAAGGGACCGTCTCGCCGTGTCAAAATACTGCCAGCCGGTCCAGACCGTGGCGATGGCGGCGAACCAGATCAGGCTGTCGGCGAACAGCTGGAAGTACGGCAGGTATTCGAAGTCGAGGCCGAAGCCGTCCCAATTGCGGGCGAACAGCTGGCAGCCGAGGGCGACCAGCTGGACGGTGGTCTTCCACTTGGCCAGCAGGGTGACTTCCAGGGTGACGCGGCCGGCGATGGTTTCGCGCAGGGCCGAAACGGCGAACTCCCGGAACAGGATCAGGCCGCAGGGGATGGCGATCTGGGGCACCGAGCCCGAGGTCAGGACGCCGAGGATGGCGCCGGTGACCAGCACCTTGTCGGCGATGGGATCCAGGATGGCGCCCCAGCGCGTCTCGGCATGCCAGCGCCTGGCCAGATAGCCGTCGACCCAGTCGGTCGAGGCGGCGACCACGAAGATGTAGAAGGCCGCGCGATAGAGGCCGAACTGGTCCTCCGGGCTCAGATAGGACGACAGGATAGGCACCCCGCCGGTCGCGCCCGCCAGGATCAGGAACATCACCACGCCGGCGACCAGGCGCAGGCCGGTCAGGATGTTGGGGATTGGATTGACGTGGTGGGTGGGGGACATGACGATTCCGTGGGGAGGGCTGGCCGGGACAGGATAGGCGGTCTTCAGCGAACGCGCGCCTAGCTTAGCGGTTCAAACCGGGGAGCCGAAGTCAGCTTGCGCAGAATGCCCTCAGCGATGCCGAAATGCAGACCGGTCAATTCGAGCCGCCCGTCCGACTCGCGCCCGGCGATCCAGGGAAAGGTGCGCAGATTGTCGAGCGACAGGCGCACGACAGCCTCCTCGGTCGCCTGTTCACAGGATTCCGGCTCGCACATCTCGGCGATCCGGCGGACGACGGGCGTGCCCTGGGCGATCCAGGGGGCCACGAAGTCCCGGACGGTGTCGGGTGCGCCGTATCGCATGGCGGCGACGCCGCCGCAGTGGGCGTGGCCCATGACGACGATGCGGCGGACGTTCAGAACCTTCACCCCGAACTCCAGCGCGGCGGAGACGCCGTGCAACTGGCCGTCCGGCTCATAGGGCGGGACGAGGTTGGCGACGTTGCGGACGACGAACAGTTGGCCGGGCGCGGCGTCGAAGATCAGGGCGGGGTCGGCGCGGCTGTCGGAACAGGCGACGATCAGGGTGTGTGGTGTCTGGCCGGCGGCCAGGGCCTCGTACTCCGCACGCGCCGCTGGCCAGTGGTTGGCGCGAAAGCGGTGGTAGCCGGAGATAAGGGGATCGGAAGAATCGTCTGACATGGCGACGGTATAGGCAATCCCCGATGCCGAGGGGAGGGCCCCGGAAAGCCTGCTAGCGCCCGGGGGATCGCTTGCCATCGATCAGAACCGCCTGTTGCCAGCGGCTCGGGGCCTTGTCGGTCCGGTGGATGCAGCCGACCCAGCAGCAGGGCCGGGTCTTGCCTTCCAGCAATTCTTCGCCGGTTCTCTGGATGCGACGTTCGCGGGTCCTGGGCTGTTTCGCGTCGTCCACCCAGCAGATGAACTCATTGCGTCCCAGCGGCGTCAGCTTTTGCCACAGGGCGAAGACCTCCGGCGCGGATCGAACGGCGGATTTGAGGTCGGGTCCGGCATTGTGGACGACGCCCTGGGGGAAGTCGCTCACCTGACATCTCCTGTCGATGGTCGTTTGGAGGGCATCACGTTAGCGCTGCGTCTCGGGATGGAAGAAGCCGTGAATACGTTCGGCCAGCGGCTGGTTGATGCCCTCGACCTTGACCAGATCGACGACGGCGGCGCGGCCGACGCCCTTGGCCGAACCGAAGGCGTGCAGCAGGGCCTTCTTGCGGCCGGGTCCGACGCCCTCGATCTCGTCGAGCGGGTTCTTCTTGATGTCCATCGAACGGCGGGTGCGGTGGGCGCCGTTGGCGAACCGGTGGGCCTCGTCGCGCAGCCGCTGGATGTAGTAGAGGGCCGGTGACTTCAGCGGCAGCATGAAGGGCGGCTTGCCCGGTACGAAGAACCGCTCCATCCCCGCGTCGCGGTCCGGCCCCTTGGCGACGCCGACAGCGAGGATGTCGTCCAGACCCAGATCCGCCAACACCGCCTGGACCTCGGCCAGCTGACCGGCCCCGCCGTCGATCAGCAGGAGGTCGGGACGGACCACCTCCTCGGCGCCGTCTTCCTCGTCCTTGACCAGGCGGCTGAAGCGGCGGCGCATGACTTCGCGCATCATGCCGTAGTCGTCCCCGGGGGTCAGATCGACGCCGCGAATGTTGAACTTGCGATACTGCGACTTCTGGAAGCCCTCGGGGCCGGCGACGATCATGCCGCCCACCGCATTGGTCCCCTGGATGTGGGCGTTGTCGTAGACCTCGATCCTCTCGGGCGTGCCGTCCAGCCCGAAGGCTTCGCAGACCTCGGTCAGGATTTTGCCTTGGGCCGAGCCCTCGGCCATCTTGCGGCCCAGCGCCTCGCGGGCATTGGTGTGGGCGTGATCGACGAGAGACTTCTTGTCGCCGCGCATCGGTCGTTCGATCGAGACGACGCGGCGGCCGTCCGCCTCCTTGGCCTTCATGGAGAAGGCCTCTTCCAGCAGTTCCTTCTCGAACGGCACGACGTTGGACAGGATCAGGCGGGCGACGGGCTTGTCCTCGTAGAACTGGCCGAGGAAGGCGGAGAGGATTTCAGGGTCGGTGTCGGACTTGTCCACGCGTGGGAAGTAGGCGCGGCCGCCCCAGTTCTGGCCGCCGCGGTAGAAGAAGACCTGGACGCAGGCCTGACCGCCCTCCGAGAACAGGGCGAAGACATCGGCCTCGGCCACGCTGTCGGCGCTGACCGAGTTCTCCATCGTGATCGCCGACAGGGCGCGGATGCGGTCGCGGACGCGGGCGGCCTGTTCGAAATCCATGGCCTCGGCGGCCGTGGTCATCTCCTGCGACAGGCGGCCGATCACGGCGCGCGACTTGCCGCGCAGAAACAGCGATGCTTCCTCGACGAGGTCGCCGTAGTCCTCGAGCGAGATCAGGCCGGTGCAGGGGGCCGAGCAGCGCTTGATCTGGTGCAGCATGCAGGGGCGGGTGCGGGTCTCGTAGACGCTGTCCGAACAGGATCGCAGCAGGAAGGCCTTCTGCAGGGTGTTCAGGGTCCGGTTCACTGCCCAGGTCGAGGCGAAGGGGCCGAAATATTCGCCGTCGGTGGTGTGGGAGCCGCGATGCTTGCGGACCTGGGGCGCGCGGTGGTCCTTGCGGATCATCAGTTCGGCGAAGGACTTGTCGTCGCGCAGGACGACGTTGAAGCGGGGCTTCAGCTTCTTGATGAAGTTGGATTCGAGCAGCAGCGCCTCTGTCTCGGAGGCCGTGACCACCAGCTCCATCGAGCGGGTCAGGGACACCATCAGGCCGATGCGCTGGGTATGGAACCGGCCCTGGGCATACTGGAGGATGCGCTTCTTGATCGAGCGCGCCTTGCCGACATAGAGGCAGGTCCCGTCCTCGCCGTACATGCGGTAGACGCCCGGCTTGTCGGGCGCGCGCCGGGCCTCGTCGCGGATCAGATCGGCGGCGACGAGTGGGACGGTCGAATCAATGGGCGGGGTGTCGGCGGGCATCCAGGCGAATATAGGCGTCGCGCAGCGATCTGTCAGAGCGGCTTGATCGGCTTCCGAGAATGGTCGAGCATTCCGGCGGCCGGCGGCATGTCTCCGGTTTCGGGGGCTTCATCATGCAACGAATCGCCATCGCGGTCGTCCTTTCAGCCGTTGTGGCTGCGTGCGGACAACAGTCGCCCGCTGCCGGTGAGGCCGGAGCCCCGGTCGCCGAACTCGACTTCATCGAGGCCGTGCCGATCGTGGAGGATGAGGTCGCGCCTGTGGCTCAACCCCGGCCCGCCGCGAAGAAGGGAGAGCCCGAGGAGGACCGTGGACCGGCCGGGGATAAGGCAGCTGAGGCCGCACCGGCCCCGACTGCGCCCCCGTTGCCCGAACCGGCCGCCGACGATGCGACATCTGCGACGCGGCGGGCCAATGAGACGACGGCGGCTCCCGACGTCGTCAAGGCGCCCGAAACCCCTTCCCGGCCTGACCAGATGTGACTCAGGCTCCAGATCCTCGCGAGAGCCTGAGTCACGCTTCATGTCGGACCCGTGTGGCGGGTCCACTAGAAACGATCATGCCCTAGGCGAACATATCCAGAAGCGCGCCGGCCATGTCGTCGGCGGTCCTGAGCACGGCGATATTGGCCGAAACGGAGGCCTTGGCCTCGATCCGTTCGACCATCTCGGCCTCGAGGTTGTCGAGCGGGGCCCGGGCGGTTCGCACGGCGCTCTGCTCGAACCGGGCCATGGCCGAGGCGAGGCCTCCGACGGCGATCGAGGCGGCGTTCATCGCGAGATCCTGAGGTTCTCGATGGCCCCGGCGATGCGGTCGAAGGCGGCGCCGATGCCGGCCGCGCTGTCGACCGGGAAATAGTGGTCGGCGTCGGTGGCGCAGCGGCGCAGCAGGGTCTGGGCCGAGCCGTCGACCTGGACGGCGACGGTGTACACCTCGATGTCCTGGTCCTTCATATTGCCGCACATGTCCTCGACCCCTGCCGTCGGATCGTCGAAGCGGTTGTCCATGGCGGTGCGGCGCTGGGAGTCGCTGCCGGAGGTGATGCCGAGGCGGTTCTGATAGATATAGCCGAGGCCGCTGTAGGTGCCCCGGTTGGGGTTGCCGGAGTCGCTCATGACGTTCTCGCCGTCAGTCATGATGATGATGATCTTGGTCAGCCGCTCCGTGCCATAGGCCCGGCCGTCGCCGAACGGGGCTTTGGGGGACAGGGTGTGCCAGCCCCACATCGTGCCGAGCGGGACGTTGGTGTTGCCGCTGGCGATCATGTTGTCGACCGCAGTGCGCAACGCATTATAGTTGTCGGTCAGCCGGATCAGGGGCTGAAGATCGCAGCCGCGGTTCGGACCCCACGAGGTATTGTACGAACCCGAGCGCTTGTAGGTGTTCGCGTATTTGGTGCGGTCCCGCAGGCGCAGACCCCACTCGGTCTCGCGCGCCGCGGTGTCCGTAAAGGTCTTATTGTTTCCTTTGCGGGCGTCATCGAGATAATCGTTGCCCTCGTCGGCATAGTTCCACCAGGTCGAGTCGTTCGGATAGTCGTTGCTGTCTGGCTGGTCCGGAGCGAAATAGGGTACGAACATCCGGCCCTGGGTGCTGGACAGGGGCGCAGTGTCGCGGATGTCATAAGGGGCCAGGCGGGCCTCGACACAGCCGCCCCAGGTCGTGCCGATGTCGCCGAACAGGGTGAAACGCCCCCGAGCCACGCTGAACAGGCTGGTCGGGTTGGACGAGGCGTTCCAGGCGCCGCCGCCCGTGTGGGTGGTGGCGTCCGACATATAGCTGGGCACAGTGTTCGAGCCGCCCTGCGAGATGCGCACCGTCTGGGAGAAGGGTACCAGCGAGATCTTGATGGCGTCCGGCTCGATGGACCGGCTGTCGGCCGCTTCCAGCCGGTTGATCAGGTCGATGGCCGCAGCCTTGGTGTTGGTGAGCTTGGCGCCGGACATGGATCCGGTGTTGTCGAGGACGAGGGCGACCTCGACGCGGTTGTTCGAACGCAGAACCTCGGAATGGGCGCCGACCGGGATCTGGTCGCCCGTGCCCCGGCCCACCATGGGCAGGATGATGTTGGCGACGAGGGCCGCGACATTGACCCTGGCGTCACCGACGACGGCGCCGGTGTTGTCCAGCGTGAAGGTCGTCTGGGCGGTCAGCAGGGTGATGTCGTTGTAGGGTGCCAGGTTGGCCTGGAGCGAGGCCAGGCCGACGCGGGTGATGTCGGTGTCGGCCGTGTACTGGGACCGGGCGGCGGCCAGGGTGGCGGCGTCCAGGGCGTCCTGCAGATTGGCCTTCACCGTCGAGGCGCGGTGGATGTCGATGCCGCCGAAGGTGATCAGCAGTAGCACCGGGATCACGAAGGCCGAGATCATGGCGATATTGCCGCGCGTGTCGGACGCGAAGCGGCGCGCGACATCCCGCAGTCGACGGCTCCCCCGGTTCTCGATCGTCATGGCCTACCCGTGTGCGCGGCGGCCCCGGACGGAGGACCGCAATCGACCTCGTCTAGCGCGCGACGGTTAAGGTTTCGGCCAAGGCGGACGGTTAACGGCGGGCCTGGAACCCGCCGACGTTCGGCAGTGATGCCTTGCAGGTCTCACCGTGCACCCCGGCCTTCGCAGGGGTGCACGGAGGGAGGGCTACGACTGAACCTCGTTTCCCCCTAACCGAGCACGCAAGACGCCAGCCCCTCGTTGCGAACGACGCGGGCGTTGGCCTGGACGCTGGAGGCGCGGCGGCGGACATAGGGGCCGGGCGAACCCGCGCTGTAACGGCGCGGACTGGGCAGGATGGCGGCGATCCGGGCGGCCTCGCGCGGGGTCAGGTCGGCGGCGGACTTGCCGAACCAGTGCCGGGCGGCGGCCTCCGCGCCATAGACGCCGGGTCCCATCTCGGCGACGTTCAGATAGACTTCCATGATGCGGCGCTTGGACCAGACGGTCTCGATCATCAGGGTGTAGCCGGCCTCAAGACCTTTGCGGACCCAGTCGCGCCCGGGCCAGAGGAAGACGTTCTTGGCGGTCTGCTGCGAGATGGTGGAGCCGCCGCGGACCTTGCGGCCGTTCTCGTTGTTCTTCAGCGCTCTTTCGATAGCTTGCATATCGAAGCCGCCGTGGCTGCAGAACCGGGCATCCTCCGCGGCGATGGCCGAGGCGACGAGGTTGGGCGAGATCTGGTTCAGCGAACGCCAGCGATAGTCGAGCCCGTGACCGGCGACGAACTCGCGCGCCATCAGAAGGGTCAGGGGCGGGGGCGCTACGGTGTGGATCAACACCCCGCCGATCGGCAGGGCGGCCAGGACCAGCAGGACGGTCAGGATCGGACGGCGCTTGCGGCGCCGCGGCTGTTCGTCAGTCATGATCCCTCCCGGGGCGGAGTTTTGGCCGGGAAGCGTGGCCATGCAAGGGCGAGGCTATTTCGCGTTCACGTCCCACAGGAAGATCACGGCGAAGGCGCCGATGACGACAAGGACCAGAATGCCGACGGCCATGCAGCCGAAGGCCATTCGCGGCGTCTCGCCTCCCGGTCGACCGTTCATCAGGAACCCCCGTTCGCGCGGACGATAGGGTGCGTCGGCGCAGGGTGTCGAGGCTCAGAGATCGGCGACGCCGGCCTGACCCTCCTCGTCGGCCCAGGCGACGCGGGTCGCGTCGGGGCTCATGGCCAGGGCGATGATGGGCGCGCCCTTCTCGGCCTTGATGAAGTTGAGGCCCTGGCCCGCCGGATCGGCGACCCAGACGCGGCCGTCGGCCAGGCCTGCGGCGAGGCGGCTGTGCGGGTTGGCCGACGCGACGAGGTTGACCAGGGTGGTGTCGTCGAAGCCGATCTCGGACGCCTCGCGACCCATGGGGCCGTTGGAACTGTCGAAGGGCCAGAGCACCGCGCCCTGCGCGCCCGAGGTCGCCAGCAGGCGGCCTTTCGCCATGAAGGCGACGGAGCGGATCTTGGACGGATAGCCGCCCATCCGCATGTTCTTCGCATCCTTCAGTCGCCAGCCGTGCAACTGGGCATCCTGCATGGTGGTGACGACGAAGGCGCCGTCGGGTGAGAAGGCCACGCCAGTGTGCGACCCGGCCCAGGCCAGCTTGGTCGGCTTCTGTTCGGCGATCCGGGCGTACCACAGCCAGGCGCCGCCGTAGGTGGACGCAGCGATCCGCCGGCCCTTGGGATCGAAGGCGACGCCGGAGACGGTTCGCTCATGCTGGAAGTCGCGGCGGAAGCCGGCGTCGGTCGCGTCGATGACGGACAGGGTCTTGCCGGCCGAGAAGGCGATCAGCCTGGTTTCCGCCGAGGCGTCGATGGAGTCGATCCACTGGCCCTTGGCGGTGGCGAGCACGCCCGCCTCGCCCTTGCGGCTCCAGATCACCCGGCCGTCGTCGCCGCCGGTCACCAGGCCGTCGCCGGACGGATGGACCACGGCGCACAGGATGGCGCCGTCATGGACCGCGTCGAAGGACCGGTCCTCGAACCGCACGGAGCCGTCGCCGAGGGCGAAGACCGCGCCGGAGGAGTCGAAATGGGCCGAAGTGACCTGGGCGTCGAAGGTGAAGGTGGTCATTAAATTATCCGCTCATCCCCGCGAAAGCGGGGACCCAGTTCTGTTGGCGACCGGTATCACCAGGTCTGCATTGAAATCGATCCCGCCCCCCGCGCTTCATAAAAGCACTGGGTCCCCGCATTGGCTGCTACGCGCCGCCCTTCGGGTCGCGGGGATGAGCGGAGTTTGGGTTAGGCGGCGCAACTCTCAAACCCTGCCCTGATGGCGGCTTCGTCGAGGTCGCGGCCGATGAAGACGGCGCGAGACCAGCGGCGTTCGGTGGGCTTCCATTCGCGCTGGAGGTCGCCCTCAAGGATCATGTGCACGGCCTGGAAGACCAGACGTTTGTCCTCGCCCTCGACATTGATGATGCCCTTGGCGCGCAGGATGTCCTGGCCTTTTTCGCCGAGCAGCTTGTCCAGCCAGGCGGTAAAGCGGACGCCGTTCATGGGTCGGTCGAGGCTGAGGGAGATTCCCTTGATGTCGTCGCCGTGGTCGTGACCGCGCGGGCCGTGGTCGTGGTCATGCCCGTGGTCATGATGATCGTGGCCGCAGTGTTCATCGTGGACGTGGCCGGCCTCGCCGTGGGCCGGGCCGGAAACTGAGTTGGCGAACTCGGGATTGATGTCGAGGATGCGCTCAAGGTCGAAGCCGTGCAGGCCCAGGACCTGATCGAGCGGCACGTCAGCGCGTTCGGCGCGGATGATGGGCGCCAGCGGGTTCAGCTTGCGCAGCCGCTGTTCGACGGCGACCAGTTCGGCCTCGGTCGCCAGGTCGGTCTTGTTGAGGATGATGCGGTCAGCGAAGGCGACCTGTTCGCGGGCCTCCTTCGAGTCGTCCAGCCGGACCATGACATGTTTGGCGTCGACCAGGGCGGTGACGCTGTCGAGCGTGGTCTTGGCCTTGACGTCCTCGTCGACGAAGAAGGTCTGGGCCACCGGGCCGGGGTCGGCCAGGCCCGTGGTCTCGACGATGATGGCGTCGAAGGCGGGGGCGCCCGGCTTCTGGCGCTTCATCAGGCCGGCGACGACGCGGATCAGGTCGCCGCGCACCGTGCAGCAGACGCAGCCGTTGTTCATCTCGAACACATCCTCGTCGGCGCCGACGACCAGGTCGTTGTCGATGCCGATCTCGCCGAACTCGTTGACGATGACGGCGTAACGCTTGCCGTGATCCTCGGTCAGGATGCGGTTGAGCAGGGTGGTCTTGCCCGCGCCGAGATAGCCGGTGAGGACGGTGACGGGGATCTTGGTCGGGGCGGCGCTGGGGGTTGGATCGGTCATGGGGAGCTAGATGGTCTCTGGGTCGGCGGATTGAAACCCTCTCCCACCGGGAGAGGGAAGGGTTCAGCAGTCCGGACAGTCGGGCATGACGTCGGTTTCGAGCTGGAGCGTCGTGTGGCCGATGGCGAACTTCGTCTTCGCCAGGGCCTGGGCCTCCATCAGCAGGGCGCGGGGGTCGCCGCGGTCGTGGACGAGGTGTGCGGTCAGGGCCGTGGAGGTCGTCGACATGTTCCAGACGTGCAGGTCGTGGACGGCCGAGACCCCGGGCAGGGCGACGAGGGCCTCTCGCACGGCGGCGACATCGACCGACCCGGGCGCGGCGTCCATGGCGAGACCGACGGAGTCCTTCAGCAGGCCCCAGGTGCCCCACAGGATCACGGCGACGATGGCGATCGAGACCAGCGGGTCGAGGAGCCACCAACCGCTGAACATGATGATCGCGCCGGAGATGACGACGCCGATGGAAACCCCGGCGTCGGCCATCATGTGGAGATAGGCGCCGCGCGCGTTCAGGTCGCTGTGCTGGTCGCGCATGAACATCAGCGCGGTGCCCAGGTTGATGACGAAGCCGATGCCGGCGACGATCATGATGACGGCGGACTGGACCGGGGCCGGGTCGGCCAGGCGCTGGACCGCCTCGAAGGCGATGGCTCCGCAGGCGAAGATCAGCAGCAGGGCGTTGGCGAGAGCGGCGAGGATGGTCGCCTTGCCGAAGCCGTAGGTCAGCTGCGATCCGGCCGCGCGACGGGCGAGGACGGCGGCGCCCCCGGCCATGGCGAGGCCAAGGACGTCGGACAGGTTGTGACCCGCGTCGGCGAGCAGGGCGGTCGAGCCCGAATAGATGCCGGCCCCGAACTCGCAGGCGACGAAGGCGAGGTTGACGAGCAGGCCGACGAGGTAGCGCCAGTCGCCGGTGTCGACCGGGCCGTGGGCGTGGCCCGCGTGGCCGCCTGCGCCATGCGAATGACCGTGGCCGTGGTCATGACCGGCATGGTCATGATCGTCGTGGGCGTGATCGTGTGCGGTCATGGCTCCAGCCTAGTGCTGGTGTGTCACGATGACCAACCCGATCGCGATCAGGGCGATCCCCAGGATGGCGCCCTCATAGCGGGCCCAGCGCTCGAGCCTGAGCACCGAGGCGCCGGCGCGGGCCAGGGTGGTGAAGGTGGCCATGCCGAGGATGGTGCCGACGGCGAAGGCGAGGGTCAGCAGGGCCAGGGCGCCGACCCCCTCCTGGGCCGACGACATATAGATGGGCAGCAGAACCTCGCCCGGCGAAAGCGCCATGACGGCGACCAGTCCCCAGAAGGCGGTGGCGTGACCGACCGTGGGCTCGGCGAGGTCGAGGGCGGGGCCGCCGGCCATCACCGGCCGCCGGATCGCCGACTTGATCAGATAAAAGCCGCCGAAGGCGAACAGCAGGACCGCCGACAGATGGGGCAGAAATCCCGCCACCAGTCCGTCCAGCGCAAGGCCGGCGGCGACGATCAGGCTGCCGACGACTGCGGTGCTGGCGATGTGGGCCAGGCCGGCCGCGCTGACGGCCAGCAGGTTCTTCGTCAGGCTCCAGCGCTGCGCGCGGCCGACGAGCACGAACGGCAGCCAGTGGGTGGGCAGGGCCGCGTGCAGGAAGGCCGCGGCGAACCCGCCGGCGACGAGGGAAAAGAGGACCGGCTGTTCAAAGGCGGGGGGCGACATTGACCCCGATATAGCGTGTTACTTTATAACGGTCGAGAGGTTTTTCCGCGTCCCTCTCCCACCGGGAGAGGGGCCCCAATCAACGATAGAGACTGCCCCGATCCATCGGAATGCCGCTCGGTCCGGCGCGGCGGCGCTGGGCGACCGTCTGGTAGACGAGGATCGAGCCGCGCTCGAAGCCCTTGGCGCACATGGCGAAGAAGATGAGCCACAGGCGAGTGCGTTCCTCGCCGACCATGGCGGCGGCCTCGTCGCGGCGGGCCATCAGGCGGCGGGACCATTCGGCGGTGGTGGCCTGGAAATGTTCGCGCAGGTCCTCGACGTCCAGAACCTCGAAGCCCAGACGGCCGAGGTTGGTGACGGTCATGCCGATGGTGTCCAGCTCTCCGCCCGGGAAGATGAAGCGGCCGATGGTGCGGGTCGCATTGGTCTGGGGCGTGATGTCGCCCACGTTGCGGCCCCCGCGACGCACGGAGGCCTGGTGGAAATAGAGGCCGCCGGGCTTCAGCAGGCGGCGCATCTCCAGGAAGTGGCGGTCGTGGTTGGCGAAGCCGACGTGTTCGAACATCTCGACCTGGGAGACGGCGTCGAACTGTTCGGTCATCTCCAGGTCGCGGTAGTCCTTGAGTTCGAGCGTGATTCTGTCCTGCAGGCCGAGGCGGGCGATCTTGGCGTTGGCGAAGGCGAGCTGTTCTTCCGACAGGGTCACGCCGTGGACGGTGACGCCATAGTGCCGGGCCGCCCAGCACGACAGGCCGCCCCAGCCGCAGCCGACGTCGAGCAGCTTCTGGCCCGGCTTGAGGCGGAGCTTGCGGCAGATGAGGTCCAGCTTGCGGGTCTGGGCCTCCTCCAGCGACTGGTCCGCGTCGGCATAACAGGCGCTGGAATAGACCATCTCCGGGTCCAGGAAGAGACCGTAGAAGTCGTTGCCGACATCGTAATGGAAGGAGATGAAGTCCTTGTCCCTGCGCGCCGACTTGTCCTGGCGCTGACCGGCTTCGCCGGTCGGGTCGTAGGCGGCGTCGCCGACGCTGCGGGTCGAGCCCGCCAGCAGGAAGGGAATCAATTCGCGCGCGATCAGGCCCTTGTTGACCCGGCGCGGCAGGTGGACGGCGCGGCCGTGGTCCCAACGGTCGGCGGCCTCCAGCGGCGAGCCGCCCTCGATGCGGATATCGCCGGTGGCGTAGAGCTCGAACAGGGTCATGAGGCCGGGCTTCAGAACCAGACGACGCACGGCGGACGGGTCGGCCAGGACGATGCGGATGTCGTCGCGGGCGTTCGGACCCAGGGGGATGACCTCGCCGGTCCAGAGCTGGAGCGACAGGTCGGCCTGCAACTGCTCTGCGATATGCGAGGCGATGCGGCGGGCGGCGGTGACCCGGCGGTCGATGGTCTGGGTCATGGCAAGGGTCCCGTCTCTATATCCGTGCACCCCGGCGAAGGCCGGGGTCCAGTTGGCGGACACCGACGGCTGGAGATCACAGAGGGCTTTCGTCCCGGCATCCCGCGTGTGATCTGGACCCCGGCCTTCGCCGGGGTGCACGGTAGAAGAATAAGGGTCAAGCCCAGCGCGGACGCCGATTAAGAGGCTGAACAGCGCCTTTCACGTTGACTCCGAGGGGCCGGTCCGTATATGTCGCCGCTCTTCGCCCGCGGGGTCTACCCGGCGGGCGCATCCTTTTTTGCGTTACGCTGAGGCTCCAACATGTACGCGGTGATCAAGACCGGCGGCAAGCAGTACCGGGTTCAACCGGGCGACACGATCGTCGTCGAGAAGCTCGATGGCGATGCTGGCCAGGAACTGAAATTCGACAGCGTCCTGATGCTGGGCGGCGACAAGGGCGTGACCCTGGGCGCGCCGCTGATCGACGGCGCCTTCGTCGGCGCGACCCTGATCGAGACCCGCAAGGGTGAGAAGGTCAAGATCTTCAAGAAGACCCGTCGTCAGGGCTATCGCCGCACCAACGGCCACCGCCAGATGGAAACGGTCCTGCGTATCACCGGCATCGACGGCGCCGGCGAAGTCTCCAAGTGGGACGGCAAGATCGACCTGATGACCAAGGCCGAGATCAACCTGCGCGCCCGTGGCCTGGCCAAGCGCGAAGCGACGTCGGACCTGGGTTCGATCGAGACGGTTGTGACCTCGTCCAAGGGTGGCGAAGTGCAGGCCGCCGTGGTCGAGAGCTCGGCTCCCGCCAAGAAGGCTCCGGCCAAGAAGGCCGCCGCCAAGACCGAAACCGCCGCTTCGACCGACGAAGCCTAAACAAGACGCGCGCCAGCAGGCCCAACGGCCGTTAGCGCAACGAAAAGAGAGTTCAAATGGCTCACAAAAAATCCGGTGGTTCGTCGCGTAACGGTCGCGACTCCCAATCAAAGCGCCTCGGCGTGAAGAAGTTCGGCGGCGAGCGCGTTCTGGCCGGCAACATCCTCGTGCGCCAACGCGGCACCACCTTCCACCCGGGTGACAACGTCGGCCTCGGCCGCGACCACACCCTGTTTGCCACGGAACATGGTGCGGTGAAGTTCACCAAAAAAGCGAACGGCCGTTGTTACGTGTCGATCATTCCGGCGAACGACGACGCCCAACTGGCGCTCGCCGCCGAGTAACGCAGAACCGGATTTCGGATCGCGTTGCTCCTTAAAAAGCAGCCGATCCGGGCCAGGGAATTTTTCCGCGGGGAGTCTGGATCACAGGCTCCCCGTTTGCGTTCCCCGCCTTGAAGTCCGCCCAAGCCCTCCAAGGAGGCGGACCGCATACCGAGGCTGGAAACATGTGCGTCATCGAAACCTCTCCGGTCGTTGAGACCCGGCGTCTGGTGCTGCGCGCGCCCGCGCCCCAAGACGTCCCCGCGATCGCCCGCCTGGCCAACGACCATGACATCGCCCGCATGACCAAGCGGATGCCGCACCCCTTCGGACAGGGTGATGCGCAGGACTTCGTCATCGCTGTCGCGGCCCAGAACCCGGCCAGGGCCATGACCTTCCTGATCGAACATGAGGACCATGGTCCCGTCGGCGTCATCGGCCTGTTCGAAGACGAGGATCGGGTGCCGGAGACCGGCTACTGGATCGGGCGGGAGTTCTGGGGCCGCGGCCTGGCGACCGAGGCGCTGGAAGGCGCCCTGGTCTGGGCCTCGAAGCGCTGGAAGCGCCGGGCGCTGGTGGCCGGGCATTTCGCGGACAACCCGGCGTCCGGTCGCGTGCTGGAGAAGGCGGGCTTCCTCTACACCGGCGAGACGCGGCGGGCGTTCAGTCGCGCGCGCAAGGCGGACATCGACACACGCATGATGGTGTGGCTGGCCTAGCCTGTTGTTTCCTTCTCCCCTTGCGGGAGAAGGTGGCAGCCGAAGGCTGACGGATGAGGGGTCATGCCGACGGCCAGGTTTGGGGCGGCAAGGCTGACTTCGAATGTCAGCGTGACCCTCACCCGACCGCGCAAGAACGACGGCTTCGCCGCCGTGCGCGATCTCCCTCTCCCGCAAGGGGAGAGGGCCTTTACCCCGCCAGGCTCGGACCGAACGCCACTACGGCCGCGACGACGCCGCCGATCACGGCCGCACAGGCGCCGGCCACGAAGGCGAAGGCCGTGCGGATCTGGCGGCGGCGCATGCCGCCGGTGCGGACGCTGCGGATGATGACGAACGGCGACCGGTCGAAGGCTTCCGAGCCGATGATATTATGCTGGGACATGGAGACGCTCCCCGAACTGAAGACCGGTCCGTGGCGGACCGGGATCGACGAAGGCGGGGCCGGTGCGTCTGAAAGATGGCGAACGGCGTTCAGGCGCGAACCTGTGATCGAATGACCGTGGTTATCCGCAGAAGACCAGTCGACCCGACCAGGCGCGGTAGTAGCCGCTGACCGGGTCGTAGGAGCGATAGCGCGAGGCGCAGTAGACCGACCGCCCCGAATCGCGACCGTTCGAATATCCGGCGCCGTAATAGTTCTGCACCTGACCGCCGTAGCCCGAGCCGGGATAGACCTGATCCGGGCGACCATAGGCGCCGTAGTATTGGGTTCCCTGATTGTAGGGCTGGTAGACGTAGCCCCCGCCGTCGTGCTCGCGGCCATAGCGGCTGTAGCGAGGGTTCGAGCTGTAGGACCTGTAAGGCCGCTGGTCGCGCCAGCGGGCGTCACAGTCGTCGCGAGCCCGGTCCCAATAGGCGTCGCAGCGATAGTCGCCCGGCCGATCCTGCTGGCCGTTGTAGTCGTTTCCGTAGCGGCCGTAGCTGGAATACGTCCGGGCCTGGTCCGGATAACCCCAGCTCTGGGCCGCAGCCGGAAGAGCGACCGAGGCGGTCAGGAGGGCGGCGGCTAGAGCTGCGGCTTTCATGGTCAACGCCTCGGCTGGTGCGGGATCGGTCCGCCGGTGGATCGGGGGGTAGGCCTTTTACAGGGTGACGTTTGCAGTCGCGCCGGCGCGGGTGACGACGTGGCGCATCAGGACGATGCGGTCGCCGCCGGCGCTGACCGGGGTGATCAGGAACCAGCCGCCGTGGGGCAGGCCGTCGAAGCGGAAGCGGCCGTTCTCGCAGGTGGTCGAGCGTACGTAGGAGCGGTAGTCGGCGTTGGGGTCCGGCACGGTACGGGCGCGGATCACGGCCTCCGGGACAGCCGCCTGATCGGTCGAGCCGTACAGGGTCTGGAACCGGGCGCGAGTATAGGGGGTGTCGGGCGTCAGGGCGACCGAGCCGGTGCAGGCGAAGTTCTGGCCATCGCGACCGTAGGCGACGCGGCCGTCGATGCCAGCCGTGCCGGTGCGGACCGACCAGCCGAATTCCGTGGCGTTGAAGGCGGCGGACGGCGAGGGGCCATAGCCGCCGGGGCCGGGGACCGGCGCACAGGCGGCCAGGGTCGAGGCGAACGCAGCGGTGGCGGCGAGGATGGAAAAGAGGCGCATGGACATCGGAACTCTCTCTGTCAGGCATGCGGAATCGCCTGACGGGCGAAGCCACATGACGCCTAACGCAGGCGTAAGGTCAAGGTTGCGGGACCTGACGCCGGGCGCCACAAGTCCGGGATAACAGAGCGGCCGGCCGGTTCGGACCTCGCCGCCAAGCTGGTCTACAGGGACCCCATGACAGTCGTATTTGCAGACATCCAGGCAGCTCAGGCGCGTATCAAGGGCCAGGTCGATCGGACACCGGTGAGGCATTCGCGGCGGCTGTCGCAACTGACCGGAGCCGAGGTCTGGGTGAAATACGACAACCTCCACTTCACCGGCAGCTTCAAGGAGCGCGGGGCGCTGAACCGGCTGCTGTCGCTGACGCCGGACGAGATGAAGCGGGGCGTGGTGGCGGCGTCGGCCGGAAACCATGCCCAGGCCCTGGCCTATCATGGCGGACGGCTGGGCGTGCCGGTGACCATCGTCATGCCGGAGGGCACGCCCTTCACCAAGATCGACGGCACGCGCAGTCACGGGGCGACCGTGGTCATCAAGGGCGCGGACTTCACCGGCTCGACCGAGGAGGCGCATCGTCTGAGGGACGAGGAAGGGTTCGTCTTCATCTCCGCCTTCGACGACGAGGGCATCGTCGCGGGGCAGGGGGTCTGCGCCATCGAGTTTCTCGAGGACGCGCCGGACCTCGACGCCCTGATCATTCCCATCGGCGGCGGCGGGCTGATCGCCGGCTGTTCGATCGCGGCCAGGGACATGAAGCCGGACATCCGCATCTTCGGCGTCGAGGCGGCCATGTATCCCTCGTTCAACGCACGGAGGAAGGGCGAGACGCCGAAATGCGGCGGGGCGACGATCGCCGAGGGCATCGCGATCAAGGCCGTCGGCGACATTCCGTTCGCGCTCGCCGATCCGCTGGTCGAGGACGTGCTGGTCGTCGACGAGGAGGATTTCGAAAAGGCGGTGGCCCTGTTCGCGACCCTTGAAAAGACGGTGGCCGAGGGCGCCGGCGCCGGCGGTCTGGCGGCCCTGTTGCGGTATCCGGAAAAGTTCAAAGGAATGAAGGTCGGGCTGGTCCTGTGCGGCGGCAATATCGACCCGCGGATGTTGGCCGTGGTGCTGAACCGCGAGATGGTCCGTGAACGGAGGCTTATCGTTTACCGGATCCTCGGCGACGACCGGCCCGGCATGCTGTCGGCCATGGCGGCGGTGATCGGGGGCCTCGGCGGCAACATCATCGACGTCGTCCACAACCGGCTGGCGCTGGACGTCCCGGCCAAGGGGGCGGAGTTCGACATCATGGTCGAAACGCGCGATAGCGCCCATTCCGACGCGATCGGACAGGCTTTGAAGGACCAGGGATATGCGCTTCGGATGGGTTAGCATCGCCGTCATCGGCAGTCTCGCCCTGGCGGGCTGCAACCGAGATGCAGCGGGCGGCGCTGATCTGGAAGCCAATGCCCGGGCGGCGGCCTTCTTCATGGAGACCAACGCCAAGGCGGACGGGATCGAAACCCTGCCGAGCGGCTTGCAGTACAAGGTGGTTCAGTCGGGGCCTTCGGGCGCCGCGACGCCGGACCGCAACGACCTCGTGCGGGTGGACTACGAGGGCGCTCTGACCGACGGGTCAGTGTTCGACAGCTCCTTCTCGCGCGGCCAGCCCTATGTGACGACGGCGGAGCAGGTCGTGCCCGGCTGGACAGAGGCCCTGCAGCGGATGAAGGTCGGCGACGAGTGGATGCTCTATGTGCCGCCGGCGCTGGGCTATGGCGAGCGCGGCCAGGGCGCTGACATTCCACCCAACTCGGTGCTGGTGTTCCGGATCAAGCTGCTGGACGTGGCCCCGGTGCCGGGCGGCGGCAGGGGCGTGGGACTGGCGACGGGCTGAAGTTTCCTTCTCCCCTTGCGGGAGAAGGTGGCAGCCGGAAGCTGACGGACGAGGGGTCACACCGGCGGTTGGAGTGAGGGACCTGGCGCTGACTTTCGATGTCGGCGTGACCCCTCATCCGACCTCGCTTCGCTCGGCCACCTTCTCCCGCAAGGGGAGAAGGGTCCACTCATGCTGAACCCCTTCGTCAATCTCCGCGGGAAGACGGATGGCCCGCATCCCAGCGAACGCCTCCGCCTCCACCAGCCGCGACAGGGCCCAGACGGCCGCGCCTCTCACCAGCGGCGACCCGTCGTCCAGCAGACGTTCTGCGCTCGCGACCAGCCCCGCATCCCCGCTGTTGCCGATCGCATAGAGCACGTTGCGCACGAAACGGTCGCGGCCGATGCGCTTGATCGGGCTCTTCGAGAACAGCATGCGGAAGGTCGGGTCGTCGAGCGCGGCGAGGTCGGCGAGGCGGGGGCTGACAGAGATCTCGCGCGCAGCCAGCCGGGTTTCGCGCGCCGCGACGGCGAACTTGTTCCACGGACAGACCGCCAGACAGTCGTCACAACCGTAGATGCGCGAACCGGTCAGGGCGCGGAACTCCACCGGCCAGGCTCCAGCATGCTCGATGGTCAGGTAGGACAGGCAGCGGCGCGCATCGAGCTGGAACGGCGCGGGGAAGGCCTTGGTCGGGCAGGCGTCGAGACAGGCGGTGCAGGAACCGCAGTGTTCAGTCTCGGCCGCGTCGGGCTCGATTTCGGCGGCGCAGAGGATGACGCCGAGGAACAGCCAGCTTCCGTGCTCGCGGCTCAGGAGGTTGGTGTGCTTCCCCTGCCAGCCGAGGCCGGCGCGCTGGGCCAGGGGCTTTTCCATCAGGGGGGCGGTATCGACGAAGACCTTGATCTCGGCGTTGAGGCGCGAAGCGAGCTGGCCGGCCAGGGTCTTCAGCCGGCCCTTGATGACCTCGTGATAGTCGTCGCCGCGCGCGTAGACCGAGATATAGCCGGCGCTGCTGTCGTCCATTTCGGGCAGGGGATCATGTTCGGGCCCGTAGTTCATGCCGAGCACTATGGCGGTGCGGGCGGCGTCCCACATGGCCGCCGGGTGGGCGCGGCGTTCGAGGGTGGTTTCCATCCAGCCCATCTCGCCGTGTCGCCCGGCCTCCACGAAATGCTGAAGCCGTTCGCCGGCGGACCAGGGCTCCGATGCCGACGCGAACCGGCAGACGTCGAACCCGAGTTCGGCGGCCTTCAAGCGGAGGATGGCGCGGAGGTCGGACATGGAGGCGGTCTAGCAGTTGCTTCTCCCCTTGCGGGAGAAGGTGGCAGCCGAGGCTGACGGATGAGGGGTTGTGCCGGCGGTTGGAGTCTGGATCTGCAGCGCTGACTCTTGAGGCCTCTGTCACCCCTCATCCGACCTCGCTTCGCTCGGCCACCTTCTCCCACAAGGGGAGAAGGGAAGGATCGCTAAAAATCCAGATCCGCGTAGTGCGCCGCGGGGGCCAGGCCCTGGAACCGGTCCGCAAGCAGCGGCCGGAAGCAGGGGCGGGACTTGATCTTCATGTACCAGGTCTTGAGCCCCGGCCAGTGGGCCCAGGACACCTCACCGAAATAGTCCAGGGTCGACAGATGGGCGGCGGCGACGATGTCGGCCTGGGATAGGCGGCGCCCTGCCAGCCAGTCGCGTCGGGCCAGCAGGGCGTCGAAGATGGCCAGGTGGTGCTTCAGGGCCTCGCGACCCTCGCGCAGCATCCGCGCCTCTGGCGGGCCGAGGCGGAGCAGGGGCTTCTCCATCCGCTCGTGCAGCAGGACGGCGTTGACCTCGTCGGTGAAGCGGCGGTCGAACCAGGCGGTCAGGCGGCGCGTCTCCGCGCGCTCGGCGGCGTCGGCGGGCATCAGCAGCGGCGTCTTCTGCGCATCCTCGATCCAGCCGAGGATGGCGGGCGCCTCGCACAGGGTCAGGCCCTCGACCTGAAGCACGGGCGGCATGCCGGAGGGGTTCAGGTCGCCGAGGGGGCAGTCCGCCTCCCAGGGGCGGACGAGAACCTCGGTCCATTCGATGCGTGCTTCGCCTAGGGCCAGACGCGCGGTGCGGCTGCCGGGATCGAAGGGGAAATGGAACAGGACGTTCGCCGACATCGGCCTGTCCTGCACCGTGCGCCGTTAAAACCTCGTTTACGCTGAGGGCAACCCTGTGACGGGGACTGACGGGCCGACCGGACCGCGCGGGTCGGCGTGGATCAGCACGTCGGCGCCGGGAAAGGCGGCCGTCACCCGGTCCTCGGCGGCGACGACGATGTCGTGCGAGGCCTCGAACGACAGGCTTCGGTCCAGATCGATGTGCATCTGGACCATCAGCCGGTCGCCCGACATCCGGGTGCGCAACTGGTGCACCCCGCCGACCTGGATGTCCGACAGGACGGCGTTGGTCAGGGCGACGCGGTCGGCGTCCGACGCCTCGCGGTCCAGCAAATGGTCGCCCGCGCCCTTGAGCACGCCGACCGCGCCCCAGAACAGCCAGACGGCGACCACGAGACCGGCGGCCGCGTCGAGGCCGGGCGCGGCCAGCCAGGCGCCGGAAACCACGCCGATCAGGACCACGGCGCTAGACGCCAGGTCCGCCGCGTAGTGGGCGCGGTCGGCCGAGACGGCCATGGAGCCCGAAGCCTTCAGCGACCGGGTCTGGAGCCAGACCAGCAGGCCGGTCAGCAGGATGGAGAGGATCACGACGCCCACGGCCCAGGAGCCGCCGACGACCGGCCTGGGGTCGAACATCCGCTGCAACGCTTCCCAGCCGATGAAGACGGCCGAGGCGAAGACGAGCCCGGCCTGGACCAGGGCGGCCATGGCCTCGCCCTTGCCGTGGCCGAACCGGTGGTCGGCGTCGGCGGGGGCGGCGGCCCAGCGCACGGCGAAGAAGGTGGTCATGGAGGCGATCAGGTCGAGCGCGGAATCGGCCAGTGAGGCCAGGATGGACACCGACCCGGACGCGCCCAGGGCGAAGGCCTTCATCGCGATCAGCAGGACCGCGACTCCGACCGACAGGCCGGTGATCTGGCGCGTCGAAAGGGTGGCGACGGCGCCCCAGGGACCGGATCCGGGGGCAGGTGTCGGCGGCGGCGAGACAGGGGAGGTCATCGCCGCCCTTTTCGCTGATCGCCCGTCGGTTGCCAATGGAGGACTCTTCAGGAACCGCCGTTAGGCTTGCGGTCATCAAAGCGCCCCAAGGTGCGCGCGGATTCACCGTGAGGGGACGGGGACTTGCAGCGATGACGCCAGGCGTTAGCGAGCGGGACGGAGAGACGGCGGATCAATGGATCCCCCGCGCTGAGGTCCTGTCGCTGCTGGGGGTCAAGACCCAGACACTCTATGCCTATGTCAGCCGGGGGCGGATCACTGCCCGACCCGACCCCAACGATCCTCGCCGTAGCCTCTATGCCGCCGCCGACGTGGCGCGGCTGAAGGGCGCGAGCTCGGGCGAGCCGGCGGGCGTGGTCGTGCCGTTCGAGCCGGCGGTGAAGGGCGAGAGTCTGATCCGGTCGACGGTCAGTCTGATCTCCGACGGGCGGCTCTACTATCGCGGCCGCGACGTGGCCCAGTGGGCCCAGAACGCGACGCTGGAGGAAACCGCCCGGCTGCTGTGGGGCGCCGGGGACTCGAACCCGTTCGCGGGCCTGGGCGTGCGTGTCGCCAGCGCCGGCGGATCGTCGCATCGGGCGCGGCTGTTCGCGGCCCTCGCCCGACGCGCGGAGGAAGACCCGTCCTCGACCGGCCGTTCGCCTGAGGTGCTGAAGATCGAGGCCGCCGTGGCGCTGAACGAGGTGGTCGACGCCATGGCGGGGCCGGGACCGCGTCTGTTCTTCCATCAGCGCCTCGCGCGCGGCTGGAAGATGCTGGAGCGCGACAGCGTGCATCTGAGACGTGCCCTGGTGCTGGCGGCCGATCTTGCTCTCGATCCGGCGGTTCTGGCGACGCGGGCGGCGGTTTCGGGCGGGGCTTCCCCGGCGGGAGCGGCGTTCGCGGGGCTGACCACGACGGCCGGATCGCCAGCAGCCCGGACCCTGACCCGGGCGATCGCCTATGTCGCCGAAGCGCGACGCGACCCCGCAGGCTCGGCCCAGCGTCGGATGGCCGACGAGGGCTCCATCCCTGGCTTCGGCAGCGAAACCTTTCCGCACGGTGATCCGCGCGTCGAAGCCTTGCTCGCGCTGGCGGACCTGCCCAACGACCTGACGGCTGTGATCCGCGAGGGGGAGGCGGCGAGCGGCCAGAGGACCGGATTCGCCGGGGCGTTGGCGATCATGGCGCGGCGTCTGGACCTACCGCGCGACGGGGCCTCGGACGTGCTGCTGATCGGCCGGCTGACCGGTCTGATGGCCCATGCGCTGGATCAGATCATCGACGGCTCGCCTATCCGGGTGCGCCTGCGCTATGTGGGTCCGAGGCCGGGCGGCGAGTGACCCTGGCGTAAAGCGGGGACACTATGGCGGACTGGATCGCGGCGATCATCCTGGGGCTGGTCGAGGGGCTGACCGAGTTCATTCCGGTCTCGTCCACCGGCCATCTGTTGCTGACCAAGAGCCTTCTGGGCCTGCCCAACGAGCCGTGGGACACCTTCATCGTCATGATCCAGCTGGGCGCCATCCTGGCCGTGGTCGCCCTGTATTTCGCCCGCCTGTGGAAGGTGCTGATCGGCCTGCCCGGCAAGGATCCGGCTGCGCGCCGGTTCGCATACTCGGTCCTGCTCGCCTTCTTCCCGTCGGCGCTCCTCGGCCTGTTTTTTCACGACTTCATCAAGACCGTGCTGTTCAACCCGACCATCGTCTGCGTCAGCCTGATCGTCGGCGGCTTCGCCCTGATCGCATTGGAGCGCTGGGCACCCCAGCCCCGGGAGCATGACGCCATGGGTTTCTCGCTGAAGACGGCGCTGGGCGTCGGTCTGTTCCAGTGTCTCTCGATCATCCCCGGCGTGTCGCGCTCGGGCGCCACCATCGTCGGCGGCCTGCTGCTCGGTGTCGACAAGCGGGCGGCGGCGGAGTTCTCTTTCTTTCTCGCCATCCCGACCATGGTCGGGGCCTTCGCCCTGGACTTCTGGGAGAGCCGCGACTTCCTCGTCGGCGACACCGTCACCCTGATCGCCATCGGCTTCGTGGTGTCCTTCATCAGCGGCCTGTTCGTGGTCCGGACCATGCTCGATTTCGTGGCGAAGCACGGCTTCACCCCGTTCGCCTGGTGGCGGATCGCGGTGGGGGTCATCGGTCTTGGGCTGCTGTATTCGGGCGTGATTGCCTGACTCCGGGCCTGAGGCTTGTCAGCCCGCGTTCGTCGGGTGCAAGCTGAGGCCATGAGCACCCGGCCCGCTGACGGCGAACGCTTCGCCTCGTTCGAAGCCTTCTATCCGTACTACATCCACGAGCATTCTAATCAGCTCTGCCGGCGCATCCACATCGTCGGCTCGGCCCTGGTGATCGTGGCGGCGCTGCTGGGCCTGTTCGTGAACGCCTGGTGGTTCGCCGCCATGCCGCTGGTCGGCTACGGCTTCGCCTGGATCGGGCATTTCTTCTTCGAGAAGAACCGCCCGGCCACCATCAAATACCCGCTGTGGAGCCTGCTGGGCGACTGGCGGATGTTCTTCGAGACGATCAGCGGCAAGCGGAAATTCTGACTGACGATCACTGTTCTGTCAGTCGACTCGCGTCCCGGGCGAGCGCATCCTCCGGCGGGGGCGTCGGGACATATCGTGATGATCGGGCATATCAAGAGACGGCTGGGGCAGTATGGCGCGGCCTGGGTGGCGGCCTTCCTGGCGACGGGTGCAGCGATCCTGGTCGGAATGCTGTTCGAGGATCTAATCGTGGTCGCCGACATGGTGCTGCCGGTCATGATGGCGGCGGCCGTGCTGGCCCTCGGGGCAGGGCTGATCGCCAGCCTGATTTCGCGCGAAACGGTGGGGACCAAGCTGGCCGTCGGAGCGCTGGTCCTGCTGCTGGTCCTGCCGCTGATGTGGGCGCCGGTTGCGGCGGGCGTCGCGATCGCCTTCTTCGCCGATCGCTCGATTGAATATTCGCAGGTCTACGCCGCCTTCCAGATCGGGGTCAGCGAACTGCTGTTCCCGCTGGAGGAACTGGTGCGGTCAGGCGCAGTGTTCAGCAGCGTTTGGGCCTTGTTCCAGGGTGTCGCCAGCATCGTCGGCTTCATTTCGGCCCTGTCGAACATCTGGCCGATCCTGCGCCGGCTGCTCGGGCCGGAGCCTGCGCCCGCCGCCTAGCGGTTGGCCGGATCGCGGAAGGCCCACAGGCTGATGGCGAAGACGGCCGCCGCATCACGGTCGGGTGAACCGGGGGGCGGCAGATAGAAGGTCGGCCGCATGCCGTTCAGGTCGACGCCTCCGATCTCGATCCCGTCGCGGGTGATGACATAGCCCATGACGCTGCCGCCGCCGAACGGCAGGCCGCCGATGCGCCGCGTCTCGGTCCGGTATTCGACCCCGTTCCACATCAGACTTCCCGCGCGCTGGGGCTGCTGGATGCGGCGCAGGATCGAACCCCGCGCAAGGGCCAGCCCCATGCCCGCGTCGGCCGGGGCCGCGCCGCCGTACTCGCAGTCATAGCTCAGGGTTTCGCGGTCGAAGGTGATGCCCAGGATGTTGCGATGACCCTGGCCGCCGCCGCAGTTCCCCGTGATCGCTCCGGCCGGGGTGGCGATCGACAGTTCGGCGGTGGCGAAGTCGCGCGATTGCCAGGGCAAATTCACTGCGGAATCCCGCATGCTGGCCCAGCCCGTGTGTTCGCCGATGGCGAAGCCGGGGCGGAACAGGCTCGGGCCGCGTCGGCCCGAGAGGCCGATCCGCTCGGTGCGGTCCCGCATGGGAACGGCGGCGTCCTGTGCCGAAGCCAGGACGGGAGCCGCGAATGTCAGGGCGGCCAGGACGATGGAAACAAGGCGGATGCGCATGCGGACCTCCTCCAGCTCAAGGCAGCCATGCTAGACCATAGGCGTGGCGGCTGGAATGCGGTCAGTCCGATGCGAGGCCCTGATCCACGATCCGCGTCAGACGGGTTTGGTTGCGGAACCGCCAGGCGTCGTCGGACGCGCCGACCGGCCGCACCTCCTTGATCTCGATGAGCGCATCGCCGTCGCGCGTCTCGGTGATCCGGATATCGGCGGGCGCGTCGTCATCCTCGCCGACCCGGCGATAGATCAGGGTCTAGTGGGTGGAATCGACGAAGGCGGCGACTTCTACCGCTTCGGTCGACAGGTCGGGCGCCTTCCCGGCGCGGAAGCTGGCCGAGGTCGATGTCGCCGCTTCGGCGTCGTCGAGACTGATCGTCGTGATCCAGACCGGATTGTTCGGGCCGTCGTTGAACAGCGAGCGACGGATCAGGGTCGCCCCGTCGCCCGGCGTTTCGATGGTGGTGACGACCGGGATCTCGAACAGCTCATCGGTCTGGTAGTCCCTGTAGCCCAAGGCGCCGGACCAGCGTCCGATCAGGCCCAGACGAAGCTCGACGGCCGTCTGGGCAGGCTGGGCCTCGGCCACGACGGGCAGGAAGAGGGTGAGGGAGAGGAGGAGCAGCAGAAGGCGAACGGGCATGTCGGGTCTCCGGTCCTGTCAAAAGCGACCTGCGGACCCTGATGGCGATCCGTTCGGTTCGCGCCTCATTTCCGGTTCCGGAGGCCGAAAATCATGATCTGAGACGCGTCGACGATAGCGCGAGGGGGCGACGCCGAAGCGAGCCTGGAAGGCGCGGTTGAAGCTGGCCTTGGAACTGAACCCGGCATCGAAGGCAAGGGTGAGCAGGTCCTCCGCCGACCCTGCATTCAGCGCGGCTGCGACCGCCTCGGCGCGGACGCCGTTGATCCAGGCGGCGAAGTTCAGGCCCAGCCCCAGATTGATCGCCCGCGACACCCGACCGGTGTTGGTCGCCAGCCGGCGGGCGACGCCGAGCAGGCTCAGATCCGGCTCGCTCGCCCATCCGCCTGCCCGGAGCCGGGCGTCGAAGTCCTGTCCGATAGACGGCCAGTCGGGACTTGAACGCGCATCGTCCCTGGTCGGCGCGGTCAGGACGGGGAACCGCTGCGTCGAGTGACGCCAACCCTCCACGCCGAGATAGAGGGCGATCCCGGCGAGGGCGAGATAGAGGCCCGTCTCCTGAAAGAAGTCGATGCCCCCCGACAGCCGGTCCCAGAGGGTGAAGGCCAGATACAGGAGGAAGGTCACGATCAGCGCCACGATGACGCGGCTCAACCAGCGTGCTGCGAAGCGGTCGCCATCGCTTCGCTGATCGGCGAGCGTCGCCCGGTAGGCTCGCAGAAGTCGCAGCGCCGCGACCGAATAGACCGCCAGCGAGACCAGCAGCAGGACGTCGAACGCCGGTCCGATCCAGTGTCGGTGGCCCGACGTGTACCAGCTCCACTTGGCATCCAGCGGCAGGGTGAAGGCGACGAGGAAATCGACCAGTTGGACGGCGCCGGGCGTCAGGTGCAGACCAAACCGCTCCGGGCGCCGGCCCTGCACCAGGGCGCTGGTATAGCCGTACAGCAGCGGAGGCAGGGCCAGGGTGATCGCGAAGGGTGCGAAGGTCAGCCATCGCCAGGCATCGTAGGCGCCGGCGAAACCTATCACATAGGGGGTCAGCAAGCCTGCGAGCACGACCAGGACTGCGGCGAGCAGCCGGTTCGCGAGATGGTTGGGCGCCGGCAGGGTCAGGGCGACGGCCAGGGCGAGCATCTGGATCGCGGCGAAGCCGAGGATCGCGACGCGCCATCCGAAATACAGGGTCACGCCATCCATCGCGTCAACCTAGAGCAGGACAGACGGCGTCGGCAAAGCCGTTAGTTGGAAGCGGTGTTCCAGGCGGGAGGGCAGCCGTCGAAGCGGCCGGCGTTGGTGATCGTCAGGCGTTGCTGGTTGAAGCGCAGCACCGGCTGCATCGAGCCGCGACCGTTGCCGGTGTAGAGATCGACGCGCTGGCCGCGGATCGCGCCGCCGGTGTCCGAGGCGTACCAGTAGCCGTCATGGATCGTGCCGTCGGCCATCCGCATGCCGACGGTCTCGCGGATGAACAGTTTGGTGCGGCGGGGAATGACACGCGGGTCGGTGGCCAGGGTGCGCATCGGGATCGGACGGCAGCCAAGCGAATCGTTGCCCGTCGCTCCGCCGCCGCCTGCGTGATAGAGGCTGGCGCGCGCGTTCCAGTCGGGATCTTCGGCCATCAAGGCGGCCTGTTCGGGGGTCAGATCTGCTGAAGCCTCGCTGGAACCGTCCGCGATGTCAGGGCTTACCGCTACCACGGGGTCGGCCGCGACGGCCGTCTCGTAGGGCACCGGATCTCCGGCTGGAAAAGCCGAAGCCCAAAGCATGGCGAACGCTGCGAGGGTGTTGAACACAGATCGAACTCATCGTGACACCGGTCCCCAGAAACGTACCGGCGGCAGGCTTGTCGTTCGGGCCTGTGGCGAGAATGTGTCGAATACCCCGCTGCGACCGTCTGTCCCCATGCGTGCATGGATCAGTCAACCGTTGCCTGAGATAAGCGGAACGGGGGTTGGGCAACGTCTGCAATCGCGATAGCAGTATAGCCTGATCAGAAATCCTTTGCTGGGGTGAGATGCTTACTGTTCACGGAGATATTCGCTCCGGCAACTGCTTGAAGGTCAAGTGGATGCTAGACGCGCTCGGGCGTGATTATCAATGGGTTGAGGTTGATATCATGTCGGGCGGGAGCCGGACGCCGGAATTTCTCCTGCGGAATCCGTTCGGTCAGGTCCCAACCCTGACGCTGGCAGACGGCCGGACCTGGCCCAGTCGAACGCCATCCTGCTGCACCTGGCCGACCAGACCGAATGGATACCGTTCTACGGCTTTGAACGCGCGAAGATGCTGGAGTGGCTGTTCTGGGAGCAATACAGCCACGAACCCTATGTCGCGGTGGCCCGGTTCCAGCGGGTCTATGCCGGCAAGACCGCGGGCGAAGTCGAGCCGCGCCTGCTCGAGCGGGGGCATGCGGCGCTGACGCGGATGGAAACGGCTCTGGCCGGGTCGGACTGGCTTGCGGGCGGGCAGAGAGCGACGCTCGCCGACCTCGCCCTGGTCGCCTATACGCGCGTCGCCGACGAAGGCGGGTTTGAGATGGGCGCCTATCCGAACGTCCGCGACTGGATCGGGCGTGTTGAGACGGCGTTCGGGATCAAGTGATCCTTCTCCCCTTGCGGGAGAAGGTGGCAGCCGAAGGCTAACGGATGAGGGGTCACGCAGGCGGATGAAGTGAAGCTCGAAGCGCGGATCTCTGGAGTCAGCACGACCCCTCATCCGACTTCGCTGCGCTCAGCCACCTTCTCCCGCAAGGGGGGAAGGGACGAGACTACTCCGGCCGACCACCGTCCGCCCACTCGGGCGTGAAGTCGCCGTCGGCCATGGCCTTGAGCGGTTCGACCAGGGACTGGATGGCGTTGGTCATGAAGGGGATGTCGAGGTTCTCGATCGTGTCCTCGGCCGTGTGATAGGTCGGGATGGTGGCCCAGCCCGAGATGGTGTGGGCTACGATGCCCTTCAGGGCCAGGGCGTAGTTGTCCGAGCGCTGGAAGAAATTCTGTTCCGGATAGGGGTCGGGCCCCACCAGGGCGCCGCGTTCCTTCATGGCCGCGCCGAAGTTGGAGCGCTCGAAGCCGGTCATCATCATCACCCCCGCAGGCAGTTGCGGATCCTGATCGCCGATCATCTCGATCTCCAGGTTGGCGGCGATGTCCTCCAGCGGGATCGGCGGGTGGTCGACGAAGTAGCGCGAGCCGAGCAGGCCGGCTTCTTCGGACCCATATGCGACGAACATGATGCTGCGTTCGTGCGGCCCCGAGGCGGCGAGGGCGTTGGCCAGCTCGATCACCGCCACCGTGCCGGAGGCATCGTCGTTGGCGCCGTGCATGACGACGCCGTCCGAGCGGACGCCGATGTGGTCGAGGTGGGCCGAGACCATCAGGACGCCGGCCGAAGGATCGCTTCCCTGCAACCAGCCGATGGCGTTGGAGGTGAAGCCTTGCTCCACCTCCGACGGACCGGGATCGTAGGAGGCTGTTCCGCCAGCGGACGCGAGACGGTCATAAGCCTCTGGCGCCATGACCAGGACGACCGGCCCGGCGCGCGGCGTGGCGTCGGCGAGGCGGATGACCGGATCGCGCGAGCCACCGTCGCCTGTGGCCGCGGCGAGCGCCTCCGTCCGGCGCAACAGGATCAGTTTCGCGCCGCTGCGCATGGCGGCGCCAAACAGGGCGCGCACTCCCGGACCCTCGGCCGGAGCAATCATCAGGGTCTCGCTGGCGCTGGGCAGGGCGGCCGGGTCGGCGGCGACTGTCACGGCGCCCGAGGCTGCGTTCAGCCCGCCCGTCAGGATGGCGAAGTCGGCGCCCTGGTTCAGGGTGCTTCCGCCGACAGTCACGGTCGCGGCGCCCGACGGCGTGGTCTTCACCACCGGGGCGCGCTGCACAAAGCCGGTCATTCCCGGAGCCCGGGTCAGGCCGGCGAGGCGGAACTGGGCGGTGACATAGGCGGCGGCGATGGCTTCGTCGCGCGTGGCGCTGCCCCGGCCCTGCAGTTCCTCCCCGGCCAGAAAGCCGATGTGGGCGGCGACCGCGTTCTGGTCGATGACCGACGTTTGTTGCGCCACCGCGGGCGCGGCGAGCAGGGCGATCAGAGAGACGGCGGCGAACGAGAGACGTTTCATGACGAGCCCCAAAAGAACAGGCGCAAGGCGTAGGGGGCTGGTCGGCTTGCCGTCAAGTCGGGTGGAGCTTCGGCCTGTCAGCCTCTAGGGTCCGCCGCATGAAGGATCATCTCGCGACGCCTCTCCCCGGCTATCCCGCTATCGACGACGCCGAGTGCCTGCGAAGGGCCGAACGTTTTCACGGGATCATGACCGGTCGCAGGACAGTGCGGGAATTCTCGGACCGGCCGGTCGACCGGGCGGTGGTGGAAAGGGCGATCCTGACGGCCGCCTCGGCTCCCTCAGGCGCCAATCACCAGCCGTGGTTCTTCTCCGTCATCGAAAGCCCCGAAGCCCGGGCGCGCATCCGCTCGGCGGCGGAGGCGGAGGAGCGCGACTTCTATGAGACGAAGGCGCCCCAGGAATGGCTGGACGCCCTGGCGCCGCTTGGCACCGATCCGGACAAGGGCTTTCTGGAGGTCGCGCCGGTCCTGATCGCCGTGTTCGGCCAGAAGCGCGGCGGGCCGCGCCCGGGTGACGCCAAGAAGAACTACTATGTCCCGGAGAGCGTTGGCATCGCCACCGGCTTCCTGATCGCAGCCCTGCATCACGCCGGCCTCGCGACCCTGACGCACACGCCCGCGCCGATGAGTTTCCTGTCTGAAATCTGCGGGCGGCCGGAGGGCGAGAAGCCCTTCCTGCTGCTGGTGGCGGGTCACCCGGCCGCCGATGCGACCGTGCCGCTGGCCGCACTGGACAAGAAGCCGCTGGACGCCGTCGCGGCGTGGATTTAACGGCGGGGCATCCCAGCCGGAGCCCCGCCATGAAGCGTCCTTCCCTCAAGCATCTGGCCCTCGTCGCCGCCGCCGCCCTGATCGTCGGAGCCGGCGGCGTCTTCACCGCCACCCGGGTCGACGCCTGGGGCGCGACCGGCCACCGCACCATCGGCGTCGCCGCCATGCGCGGCCTGTCCGACGAGCTGCCGGCCTTCCTGCGCAATCCGGGCGCCGTGGCCGAGGTCGGCGAACTGTCGCGCGAGCCCGACCGCACCAAGGGCGCCGGCCAGCCGCACGACCGCGAGCGCGACACGGCCCACTTCGTCGACCTGGACGACAACGGCCATGTCATGAACGCCTCGGGCCCGACCCTGTCGGAACTGCCCCAGCTGAAGAGTGAATACGACGCCCTGCTGGCCGCCTCGGGCATCGAGGTCAACGACGCCGGCTACCTGCCCTATGCGATCATGGACGGCTACCAGCAGCTGGCCCGCGACTTCGCCACCTGGCGCGTTCTGAACGCCGCCGAGGTCCGCGAGCTCGATCCTGGCAAGCGCGCCTGGTACCGCGAGGACCGCCTGCGCCGTGAGGCCCTCATCCTGCGCGACATCGGCTATCTGTCGCACTACGTCGGCGACGGCTCGCAGCCGCACCATATGTCGATCCACTACAACGGCTGGGGCGACTATCCGAACCCGGAGGGATTCACCAATGCGCGCAGCACCCACGGCGCGTTCGAGGGCGGGTTCATCCGTCGCAACACCCGGCTGGACGCGGTCGAGGCGGCGATGTCGGCGCCCAACCTCGAGGGCTTCGACCTGCGGGCGCGCACCGCGACCTACCTGAATGCGACCCTGGGCCAGGTCATTCCCTTCTACCGGCTGGAGAAGACCGGCGCCTTCGCCGCGGATGCGGAAGGCGCTGTTCTGGCGCCGGGCGCCGGGTTCGCCACGGCGCGTCTGGCGGCGGGCGCGGCCGAACTGCGCGACCTGATCACCCTGGCCTGGCGCGACGCGGGCACGCAGTCGATCGGCTGGCCGGCGGTCAAGGTGGCCGAGGTCGAGGCCGGCACGGCGGACCCGTGGCTGGCCATGATCGGCGAGGACTGATCCGGTTTGACCGAGCCCACGCCTCCCGTCGTCATCCTCGACCGGTCCCAGATGGCCGAGAACATCGGCGCGGTCGCGCGGGTGATGGCGAACTTCGGGCTCGATAAACTGCGGCTGGTCAGCCCGCGCGACGGATGGCCCCAGGATCGCGCCTGGCCCCTGGCCTCCGGGGCCGACTGGGTGCTGGACGGGGTTCAGGTGTTCGACAGCGTGGCCGCCGCCGTCGCCGACCTGACCACCGTCTTCGCCACCACCGCCCGCCCGCGCGAGACCCGCCAGCCGGTTCGGACGCCGCGCGAGGCCTCGCGCGTCCTGTATGATGACGTCGCCTCGGGTCTGGGCGTCGGCCTGCTGTTCGGCAGCGAGCGGGCCGGACTGGAGACGACCGACATCGCCCTGTGCCAGGGCATCGTCACCATCCCCATCGACCCCCGCCACCAGAGCCTGAACCTGGCCCAGGCCGTGGCGATCAACGCCTATGAGTGGCGCACCCTGGTGCTCGACGCCCCGCCGCCGAACTTCCGCGAGGGTGAGGCGCCGGCGTCAGGCGACCTTCAGCTCAGGATGTACGAACATCTGGAGCGCGAGCTCGACGCCGCCGGCTTCTTCCACCCGCCGGAGAAGTTCCGCTCCATGAGCCAGAACCTGCGCGTCATGCTGGGCCGTTCCGCTTTCAGCGCGCAGGAGGTCGCGACCTTCCGGGGCGTGATCACCGCCCTGTCCAAGGGTAGAGGACGGGTGCTGGAGCGGTTGGCCCGCACCCACAACGACAAGGACAAGACATGAAAACCCGCGCCGCCGTCGCCTTCGAGGCCAAACGTCCGCTGGAGATCGTCGAGGTCGATCTGGAGGGTCCACGCGCGGGCGAGGTCCTGATCGAGATCAAGGCGACCGGCATCTGCCACACCGACGCCTACACGCTGGACGGCCTGGACTCCGAGGGCATCTTCCCCTCGATCCTGGGGCACGAGGGCGCCGGCGTCGTCGTCGAGATCGGCCCGGGCGTGACCAGCGTCGCCGTCGGCGATCACGTCATCCCGCTGTACACGCCGGAATGCCGCCAGTGTAAGTCGTGCCTCAGCCGCAAGACCAACCTGTGCACCGCCATCCGTTCGACCCAGGGCAAGGGCGTCATGCCCGACGGCACCTCGCGCTTCAGCTACAAGGGTCAGGCCATCGCCCACTATATGGGCTGTTCAACCTTCTCGAACTACACGGTCCTGCCCGAGATCGCGGTGGCGAAGATCCGCAAGGACGCGCCGTTCGAGAGCGCCTGCTACGTCGGCTGCGGCGTGACCACGGGCGTCGGCGCAGTGGTCAACACGGCCAGGGTCGAGCCGGGCGCCAACGCCGTCGTCTTCGGCCTGGGCGGTATCGGTCTGAACGTCATCCAGGGGCTGAAGATGGTCGGGGCCGACATGATCGTCGGCGTGGACATCAATCCGGACAAGGAAGAGTGGGGCCGCCGGTTCGGGATGACCCATTTCGTCAATCCGAAGGACACGCCGGACGTCGTCGCCCATCTGGTCGAGCTGACCAACGGCGGGGCCGACTACACCTTCGACTGCACCGGCAACACCACGGTCATGCGTCAGGCGCTGGAGGCTTGCCACCGAGGCTGGGGCGAAAGCATCGTCATCGGCGTGGCCGAGTCCGGCAAGGAGATCGCCACCCGGCCGTTCCAGCTGGTGACGGGACGGGTCTGGCGCGGCTCCGCCTTCGGCGGTGCGCGCGGGCGGACGGACACACCCAAGATCGTCGACTGGTACATGGACGGCAAGATCGAGATCGACCCGATGATCACCCACACCCTGCCGCTGGAGCGGATCAACGAGGCCTTCGACCTGATGCATTCGGGCGAGAGCATCCGTTCGGTCGTGGTGTTCTAGGGCTTGCGTTGCCGAGATAGTTGTTTAAAAAAACTAACCTGACACCGGGAGAGGGAAAGCCATGTTCACCCATATGACTGTCGGCGCGAACGACATCGAGGCGTCGCGCCGGTTCTATGATGCGGCGCTCGGGGCGCTGGGGATCGATGCGTCGAACGGCCCGGACCCCAAGGGGCGGTTCTGGTGGCGTACACCGCGCGGGGCCTTTGCGGTCTGCAAGCCGATCGACGGCGAGGCGGCCTGCCACGCCAACGGCGGCACGATCGGGTTTGCGGCGAGGGATATGGAGGCGGTCGCCGCCTTTCATGTCGCCGGGATCGCGGCCGGCGGTACGGCCATCGAGGACCCGCCCGGCCCGCGCGAGGGCCCGTTCGGCACGCTGAACCTGGCCTATCTGCGCGACCCTGCGGGCAACAAGATCTGCGCCATGCACCGGGCCAGCTGAGCGTCTGGCGCGGATGCTAGCGGTATGCTATCATCCGCGCATGGCTCAGGTTCTCGTCCGCGATCTCGACGACGGCATCGTCGCCCGCCTGAAGGCGATGGCGAAGGCGCAGAACATTTCACTTGAGCAGAAATTCAGGGACATGGCAGCCCGGGAAGTCCTGGCGGTCGAGGAACGGTTCGAGGAAATCTCCCGGCGATCCCGTGAGCAAACGCGCGGCTCCAAACTGGATTCGACAGCCATGATCCGGGCAGACCGGGACCGGTGAGCGCGGTATTCGACGCCAGCGTCGTCGTGAAATGGTTCGTGGATGACCCGCTTGCCGCGGCGGTCCGCGACGCCCGGCTGGCGTTCAGGCCCGCCGTGGCGCCGGACCTCATGGTGATCGAGGTCGCCAATGCCCTGCGGCGCTACGTCGTTCGGGGCGAACTGCAGGCCGCCGCCGCCGAAGAGGATTTGTCGGTGATCAAGGAGGTGGTCGAGCTGTTTGACCACGCCCCGTTGCTGGACGAGGCCTTCTCTCTGGCCTGTCGGTTCAACCACTCGATGACGGACTGCCTCTACGCCGTGCTGGCAAGGCGTCTGAATCTGCCGTTGGTGACGGCCGACGGAAAACTCGCCCGAAAACTGGCGTCGCTGGATGGCCTTGACGTCCGGATGATCGGCTGATGACCCTTCAGACAATCAAGACCCACGCCGTCCACGGCGGCACCCTGCGTTACCTGCGGCACGACAGCGTTTCGACCGGCACGCCCATGACCCTGTCGGTCTTCGTTCCGCCGGGCGAGGGCCCGTTCCCGGTGCTGATCTGGCTGTCGGGCCTGACCTGTACCGAGGACAATTTCACCACCAAGGCCGGAGCATACGCCTCCGCTGCGGAACATGGCTTGATTGTCGTCGCCCCCGACACCTCGCCGCGCGGAGAGGGTGTGGCCGACGACCCGGCCTATGACCTGGGCCAGGGCGCGGGCTTCTATATCGATGCGACGCAACCGCCCTGGGCGCCGCATTTCCGCATGGAAACCTATGTCGTCGAGGAACTAATCGCCTTGATCGACGTCGAGTTTCCGACGACGGGCACGCGGGCGATCAGCGGCCACTCGATGGGCGGACACGGGGCGCTGACCCTGGCGCTGCGTCATCCGGAGCTGTTCCGATCCGTCTCGGCCTTCGCTCCCATTTCGTCGCCGACGCGCTGTCCCTGGGGCGAGAAGGCCTTGACGGCCTACCTGGGCGAAGACCGAGTCGAATGGGCCAAATACGACGCCGCTATTCTGATCGAGGCCGGTATCGCGCGCGGACATTTCGACAACATCCTGATCGACCAGGGTGACGCCGACCCCTTCCTGGTCGAACAGCTGAAGCCCGAGTTGCTGACTGCGGCGGGTGAGGCGGCGGGGCAGGCGATCTGCCTGCGGATGCAGCCGGGCTACGACCACTCCTACTTCTTCATGGCCAGCTTCATCGCCGACCATGTCGCCTTCCATGCGGAAAGACTGAAACGATGACTGACGCGACCTATGACGACCTGTTCGCCGCCCTGTGCAACGAACTGGGCCACTGCCTGCACGACAAGGGTCAGAAGAAGGTGATCGCCGCCCTGCCGTCGGGGCTGGATGCGGCGGTGAAGGTGGTGCTGGAGGCCGACGGGGTCGATTTCCTCAACGCGCCGGGCAGCCTGAAGCGGGCGGTGCGGGACTGCCTGAAGGCCAATCTCCCGGCGGAGGCCGTCTAGACGGGAAATGGCGTGATCGCGCCGGAGCAGAGACGATCTTCGACCCGATCATGGATTTTGCACCGCAGCCGGCGACGGTTTCGCAGCGTATCGTGCAGTGCGTCGGCGACGCACAGGATCTGGTCGTCTGCCATGAATTCGCCCGCGTAGAGAAGTTCATGTCGCAGGGCGTCAGGCGCGTGCTGGCTGAGTTTGGGCGGGGCGCAGGCGGGCGGGGCGTAGGCGAATGTCTGTCCCATCGGGTGACCTCTCCTTCCACACGGATCAAAGTTCGCGGGGAATAGCCGTTCCCCGGAAAGATGCTTGAGCGGCCGGCGAGACGCGGGGAGCGGTGGCGAGGCGGCGGGCGAGGTACGGCCCCGGGCCAAGTCGTTCGGCTGGCGGCGTCGGAGACCCGGGGTCTGCCGCGGGCCCGTTCTCTGTATCGGTATCGGGTGTGCGAGGCTTCTTGTCGAACATCGCAAGACAAGATGCGATCGCGGTAAGAAATTTGACGCCATTCATGGACATCGGGACGATTTTTCGTTCGTCGTTCTCTTTTGAGTTTGGATAAAAGATGAGATGTGCCTCCCGGGATATACCCGTTCGGAAGAACAACTGTTGAGGAATACCATTGTTCCGTCTCTTGTTTCCGGCATCGTATGCATGCAGGCTGTTTTTCTCTGCCCAAGCCTTTGGTGGCGGACACTGGACGCCTACATACATGTCACCGATACATCGAAAACAAGGAGCCTCTCCCCATGGCCTTCACCCTGCCGCCGCTGCCCTACGCCTATGATGCGCTGGAGCCCGCCATCGACTCCGAGACGATGACCTTCCACCACGACAAGCATCACCAGGCCTATGTCGACAACCTGAACAAGGCCGTCGACGCCGATGCGAGCCTGCAGGGCAAGTCGCTGGAAGATCTGTTCGCCTCGATCTCGACCGCGCCCAAGGCCGTACGCAACAACGGCGGCGGTCACTGGAACCACGCCCTGTTCTGGGAGCTGCTGGCCCCCGCCGGTCAGGGCGGCGAGCCCTCGGCCGAGCTGGCCGCCGCGATTGATCGCGACCTCGGCGGACTCGACAAGTTCAAGGATGACTTCAACGCCGCCGGCGCCGGCCAGTTCGGCTCGGGCTGGGCCTGGCTGATCGTTCAGGACGGCAAGCTGAAGGTCACGTCCACCCCGAACCAGGACAACCCCCTGATGGACGTCGCCGAACAGAAGGGCGCGGTCGTCCTGGGCGCCGATGTCTGGGAACACGCCTACTATCTGAAATACCAGAACCGTCGTCCGGAATACCTCAAGGCCTTCTGGACCGTGGTGAACTGGAACAAGGCCAACGCACTGTTCTCGGCCGCCTCGACCTGACCTGGCAGTTCTGCAACAGGCGGCGGGCCGTGAAAAAGCTTCACGGTTCGCCGTCTGGCGCCTTGCGCGCGCCGACCTATCTGAGCTGAGCCGTTCGCCCGCCCCGAGGATATCATGACCGCCCAGTTCAAGCTCGCCGCCGCCCTGATCCTGTCGGGCCTGATCCTCGCCGGATGCCAGAAGCCCGCCGAGAAGGCCGATGCGCCCGCTGCTCCGGCCGCGCAGCCGGTCGCCAGTGTCGACGTCTATCCCTTCGCCATAGGCACGCTGCAGGCGGTCGCGCTGAAGGACGGGGACCTGACGCTGGACAACGTGGTCGGCTCCAGCCCCTGGAGCGACACGGCCGGTGTCGCCGAAGCGTTGCGTCCGACGGGCGATGCGAAGATCCATCTGTCGATCCAGCCGCTGCTGATCCGGGGCGACGACAAGGTCGTGCTGATCGATACCGGCGCGGGCGGCGGGATGGGCACGGCCAACAAGCTGCCGGCCTCGCTGGCGGCGGCCGGGGTCCAGCCGGCCCAGGTGACCGACATCCTGATTTCCCACGGCCATGGCGACCACGTCGGCGGTCTGGTCTCCAACGGCGTCCTCGCGTTCCCGAACGCCACGATCCGCATGAGCGCCGCCGAATGGACCGCGCTGCAGGCCGACGCCGCAGTGGCTGCCCTGATCCCGATCATCACGCCCAGGGTCGAGGCCTTCGAGCCCGGCGCCCAGGTGACGCCCTCGATCACCGCCGTCGCGCTGCAGGGCCACACGGCCGGCCACACCGGCTATGAGATCGTCTCCGGCCAGGACCGGCTACTGTATCTGGGCGACGCCCTGCACAGTTCGATCATCTCGGTCGAGCGGCCCGAGTATGTGAACCAGTGGGACTTCGATTCCGACGCCGCCATCGCGACGCGGCTGGCGGTGCTGGGGCGGGGGGCGACGCAGTCCCTGCGCGTCTATGGCGTCCACTTCCCCTACCCGGGCCTGGGCAAGTTCCAGCGCCGGGCGGACGGCTTCATCTGGGTTCCGGAAACACCGGCCCAGCCTTGACTCCATAGGGTGGGGAACGCATAAGCCGCCCCTTCACGCGCCTGACCCTGGTCCGGCGCGCGAATTCACTACGGACGATGCGTGGACCGCCGTTGAGATCGTCCCTCCATTCGCGGGGGGGCCGGGCCGCATCATTTAAAAGAGAACACAATGTCGAAGCGCCATAGCGCCAAGTATAAAATCGATCGGGCCATGGGTGAGAACCTGTGGGGCCGCGCCAAGTCGCCGGTCAACAAGCGTTCCTACGGTCCCGGCCAGCACGGCCAGCGCCGCAAGTCCAAGGTTTCCGACTTCGGCCTGCAGCTGAAGGCCAAGCAGAAGCTCAAGGGCTACTACGCCAACCTGACGGAAAAGCAGTTCCGCAAGACCTATGACGAGGCCGCTCGCCGTAAGGGCAACACCTCGGAAATCCTGATCGGCCTGCTGGAAGCCCGTCTGGACGCTACGGTCTATCGCGCCAAGTTCGTGCCGACCCCCTGGGCAGCCCGTCAGTTCGTCAACCACGGCCACGTCACCGTCAACGGCAAGAAGGTGAACATCGCTTCGTATCGCCTGCGCGTCGGCGACGTCGTCGAGGTCAAGGAAAAGTCCCGCAACATGGCGCTGGTGCTCGAAGCCCAGCAGTCCGGCGAGCGCGACATCCCCGACTACCTGGAACTGGGCGACCGCGGCTTCTCGGTCCGCTTCGTCCGCTTCCCCGAACTGGCCGACGTGCCGTTCGCGGTGAAGATGGAGCCGAACCTGGTCGTCGAATACTACTCGTCCTGATCGCAACGCGATCTGGACTGGAAAGGCCCCGGAGAAATCCGGGGCCTTTTTCGTTCGCGGATTACGGACTGTTCACTTGCCGTCGGACGTAAAGCACGCTTTCCATGTCGCTTCCACGGGGAGAGGCATGATGGATCGCAGACAGGTGCTGGCCGCAGGCATGGCCATGGGGGCCTTGCCGGGCTTGAGCTGGGCACAGGCGCTCGAGCCCGCGTGGATCAAGCTGCCGACCGAGCCCTATCGCGGCAAGCAGGACGACGTGGTCTTCGTTAACGCCCTGACCGGCTGGTACGGCAACGGCGCGGGCAAGCTGTTCAAGACGACGGACGGCGGCCAGAGCTGGACGCAGATCCTGGACAGGCCCGGCACCTTTGTGCGGGCGGTCGGCTTCGTCGACGCCGACCTGGGGTTCCTGGGCAATATCGGGCCGGACTATTTTCCCGGCGTGACGGATGCGACGCCGCTTTATCGGACCCGGGATGGCGGCGCGTCGTGGGATGCAGTGACGATCGAGGGGCCGGCGGTGACCGGCATCTGCGCCATCGATGTGCACAAGGCATCGTTCATCAACGCCGGTGTTCTCGGCCATCGGGTCACGATCCGCGCGGGCGGACGGGTCGGAGGCCCGGCTCTGCTGGCCACCTCGCGCGACGGCGGCGAGGCCTGGACCTCGGAGGATCTGTCGGCCCTGACGGCGATGATCCTGGACGTGCATTTCGTCGACGAACGGATCGGCTTCATCTGCGGCGCGTCGGACACCAATGTCGAACAGTCCCACGCGGTGATCCTGCGGACAGCTGACGGCGGCCGGACCTGGGCACGGGTCTATGAGGGCTCACGGCCGTTCGAACTGACGTGGAAGATGGCCTTCCCCACCGAGAGCACCGGCTATGTGACGTTGCAGAGCTACAATCCGGATACGACCGTGTCGCAGCGGGTCTTCGCCAAGACCACTGACGGCGGCCTGACATGGTCGGAACTGCCGCTGATCGACAATGCAGCGGTCCGCGAATTCGGCATCGGCTTCGTGGACGAGAATCGCGGCTGGATCGGCGCAGTTCCAAACGGGTTCGAGACCCGGGACGGCGGGGCGACCTGGGCCCCGGTCGCCATGGGTCTGGCGGTCAACAAGGTCCGGATCGTACCAAACGGGGACGGGGTGGCCGTGTTCGGCATCGGGGTCGAGTTGCATCGGCTCGACCTGCCGGGGTGACCGGCTCGCCGGATCCGCGAAATTCAGGTGCGAAAAGGGCCGAATTGGGGGATGGTGGTGCTCAAGGTTGTTCAAGGACCCGGGACATGGTGCCCATCCGCACATTCGCACTGATCGCGTCAGCCGCGTTGGCGACGTCCGGCTGCGCTTGGTTCCAGCGAGATACGCCGGTGCAGACGGCTGCCATGCCGGGCCAGATCGAGCCGATCCATGCCGCCGCAATCACACGCGACCTCGCCGTCTTCTGGGTCAGCTCGAACGGCTGCACCGACAAGTCCGACCTGCGGCCGGTCGTGGACCACATGGGCGCCGACTCGACCATCACCCTGCGCCGCATCGAACAGGACGATTGCGAGACCCCGATCGCCGACGGCATCGAACTGATCTGGTCGTTCGAGGAACTGGGCCTGGTCCCCGGCTCGCGGGTGTCGATCAACAATCCCTACCAGCTGCCGTCGACCATCCCGACGACCTAGGTCGCGGTGCCGCTCGCGCTGAGGGAGGGGTTCTGGACGGCCGCGAGCTGGCTGTGGATCACAGAGATGACGACGCCGTGGCCCGGGCTTTCGACCTGGATGCGGGCCTGAAGCTGTTTGGCCAGGGCCTCGACGATGCTGGTGCCCAGGCCGGGCGTTGCGCTCGCCGCGTCCTTCGGCATGCCGACGCCGTCGTCGCGAACCGTGAGGGTCCAGTTGGGCCCGTGGCTGCTATAGCCCACCACGATCTTGCCGGAGCGGCCGCCGGGGAAGGCGTGCTTCAGGGCGTTGATCACCAGTTCCGTCACGATCAGACCCAGGCTGACCGAAACATCTGCACTGGTCGAGCTGTCGTCTGCCTCGACCCGCAGCGACACACGCGTGGGGTCGTGGATCATCGACGCGCCTATGCTCTTGCACAGCTGGGTAAAATAGGGGGCCAGTTCGACCTCGCCGAGACGTGACGTCGCCAACTGCTGCTGCAGGGCGGCGACCGACATGACGCGGCTATGCGCATCCTTCAGATGGACGCGGGTCTCGTCGGAGTTCGTCTTCCTGGCGCTCTGCAGGATGACGCTGGCGATGATCTGCAGGCTGTTGGCGACCCGGTGCTGCAGTTCCTGCAGCAGGATGGCCTTTTCGCGCAGCAGGTCGTCCTTCTGCTTTTCGCCCTCGCGGGCAGCGGTGACGTCCTCGACGGTCAGCAGAAGACGAACCGGGGCGCCGTCTGAGTAGGCGAGCCGCTGGGCGTTGACGACCAGCGTGCGCCCGCCGCTGCGCGGACCTTTCAGATCCATCTCATAGGCCTCGACAGCGGCATCGCCCGCAGCCGTGGCCTCCAGCAGCACCTGCAACTGCGGCCTGTTCCACTCGCCCGTGCCGACCTCGCCCAGAAACCGGTCGACGACGCGTTCGGCGTCGATGTCGAACGTCCGGCAGAAAGAGGCGCTGACGGCGATCACCTTCAGCCCCTGATCCAGAAGCAACAGAGGGGGCCTGGAGGAACCGACGACGGCAAGAGCCAGGCTCAAAGGACCATCGGGATGCAGAGGCGGGTGGGCAGCCATCGCTGACCCTTTAGGTGATCTGGAGGCTCACGAAGCGAAAGCCGTACCCAGCCGAGTTTTGAGGATAGATCCAGGGGTCGATTTTCTGAAATCGTCCCACGAAAAAATGAGCTCTACCATGGGCGTCGTGTTGCAGACGACTAAAAAGGGCTGGTTCGTCTAGACAACGCGCGGTTCGCCAAGGTGAAGCTTGGGCGAATATTGCTCTTCGGTCAGCGACGCTCGAAGGTTGGCAGCATGTCTGCGGGAATGCGCGTCGGGCGCATTGAGACTGCATCGACCAGACACCATTCCGAAACGCCCTGGGCGCACAGCCGACCCTCGCCGTCCTCGATGCGGACGTAACGGGCGAAGCGCGGACCTTGCGGATCGCCGACCCAGGTGCGGGCCACGGCGGTGTCGTCGGGCATCAGGGGGCGCAGATAGTCGATCTCGTGCCTCAGGGCGACCCAGGACCATTTCGCCCGCGTCGCCTCGTCGAACCGGGCGTTCCAGTGTGTCGTGCCCGCCTCCTGCAGCCAGCCGACGTAGACGACGTTGTTGACGTGGCCGTTGTCGTCGATGTGGTCCGGACGGATCTCCAGCGGGACCTCGAACACCTCGCGGTCCTTGCGCGGCGTCAGGGTCTGGCGGGCCAAGGCTTACGCCTTGCCGAGAGGAACGCCCTTTTCGACCATCAGGGCGGTCAGTTCGCCGGCCTGGAACATCTCGCGCACGATGTCCGAACCGCCGACGAATTCGCCCTTCACATAGAGCTGGGGGATGGTCGGCCAGTCGGTGAAGGCCTTGATGCCGTCGCGCAGGCCGTCGTCCTGAAGCACATCGACGCCGACGAAAGGCGCGCCGACATGGTCAAGAATCTGGACGGCCAGCGAGGAGAAGCCGCAACGCGGGCTGTCGGGCGTGCCCTTCATGAACAGGACGACGTCGTTCTGGGCCACGGTCCGGGCGATGAAGGCCTGGGCCGGATCGGCGGCGGTATCGAGGGCTTGTTCGGACACAGGGAGACGCCTTTCGTTGAAGGCGTCAGCTAGGGACGGCGGGGGCGCCGGTCAAGGGACGCGAGCACAAGCCTGCGTGTCCAGACGGAGATCAGGCGGCGACCCGGGCCATCTCGATCTGGGCCGAAAGGCCAGGCGGCATGTCGCGCTCGGGCACGGCGGCGAGGGCGTTCACGCGTTCGGCATCCCGGGCGGTGATCAGGACGCTGGAGATCGCCGGGTCGGTCATGGCGTGGGCGAGGCAAATGGCCTCCGCCGTCCAGTGCGGCGTGCGATGCAGGAAGGCGAAGGTGCCGGCATGGGCCAGTGGGTCATCCTTCGTCTTCGAGCCGCCGCCAAAGCCGAACAGGCCCTTCTTGGGCTGATGCACGGTCGCGGCCTTCTTCTCGGTGTCGAGTTCGGCGGGGAAATAGTCATAGGCCAGAATGGCCATGTCCTGCTCGCGCGCGGCGCGGAGGCGGGAGCGGATCTTCCAGTCGACGTTGACGTGGAAGGGGGTGCCCAGCACGTCGAAGGCGCCGGTCGAGACATAGGCGTCCATCACCTCGCCGGAACCCGAAACGCCCAGGTAGCGAACCCGCTCGGTGGCGCGCAGAGCCTTCAGGGCGTTCAGCGAGCTCTGCGGCAGCTCGTCCTCGCCGGGTTCCTCCAGCAGGGCGACGTCGATCCAGCCGAGGCCGGAGACATGCAGGCAGCGGTCGATGGCGCCGGTCATACCCTCGGCGGAGAAGTCGCGTGCCGAACCCCGGCGGCCGTCGCCGGCGCCGAGTTCCAGGCTGACGTTCAGCAGCTTGCGATCGACGCTGGCCAGGGCCTGGCCGACGACCTCGGCGAGGACCGGATCGGCCGTTTCCAGCCGGTAGGAGTTGATGCCCGCCTCAAGGGCCGAAAAGATCAGGTCGTTGGCGGCGTTCACGCCGCGCGACAGGCTGTCGACGCCGAGATTGAGCGTCAGGGTCGAGATGGCGGCGCCCGATGCGCCGAAGGGGCGATAGCGCATGGCGGATCAGCCTGTCGTGGAAGGGGCGGAGGTTTCGAGCGCGAGGGCGTGCAGTTCGCCGCCCATATGGCCCTTGAGCGCGGCATAGACGAGCTGGTGTTGTTTCACGCGCGGCAGGCCGGCGAAGGCGGTCGAGACGATGCGTGCCTTGTAGTGGTCGCCGTCCCCCGCGAGGTCGTCGATCGCGATCTCGGCGTCGGGAAACGCCTCGATCAGATAGGCATGGAGCGTTTCGACGGGCATCGGCATGGCGGGGAGAATGGCTCGTAAACCTTAATGGCAGGCTAGCGGCGACGGCGACCTCCCTCCGTTCGAGGGAGGATGAAATCATTGGGCCGCCGGCCGTTCCAGGAAGATCACGGGCTTGTCCTGATAGGTCCCCTCAGCATAGGCGGTGAAGCCTGTGCGGGCGGCCAGCTTCAGCGACGGCGCATTTGGCGGATCGATCATGCAGACGGTCCGGGGCAGTTTGCGCGAATGATCGCACCAGTGCAGCGCCGCCTCCAGAGCCTCTCGCGCCAGCCCCTGTCCCTGGAAGCGGACCCCGACGCCCCAGCCCAGTTCCGGCGCGTCCATTGGCGGATGGGTCTCGCGCCGGTAGTCCAGCACCCCGACACTGCCGACATAGTGGGCGGTGTCGGTCATGCGAATGGCCCAGTTGCCCATGCCCAGCGCCTGCCAGTGGCCCAGATCGCGCAGCAGCCGGAACCAGACCTCTTCGCGGGTCATCGGCCCCCGCCCTGCGATGGGAAGGGTGAACCGCGCGTCGCGCCAAAGCTCGGCCAGGTCGTCGAAGTCCGTCAGGGCGACGGGCGTCAGGGTCAGGCGGGGCGTGCTGAGGATCGGGCCGGTCACATCAATCCCAGTTGCTTGAAGCTGGTCACGCCCTCGCGGCCCACGATCAGGTGGTCGTGGACCTCGACGGAGAGGGCCTTCGCCGCCTGGATGATCTGTCGGGTTATGTCGATGTCGGCGCGGCTGGGGGTCGGGTCGCCGGACGGGTGGTTGTGGACCAGGATCATGGCGGCGGCGCTGACCTCCAGCCCCCGGCGGACGACTTCGCGCGGATAGACCGGGGCGTGATCGACCGTGCCCCGGTTCTGGATCTCGTCGAGGATCAGCTGGTTCTTCTTGTCCACGAGCAGCTCCCGGAACATCGTCAGTGCGGCCTCTGCGAACCTCCGAGAAGGATGGAGAGCGCACCTTGATGCCAGGGCCATAGTCGGACCTGCCGAGCCGTGTGCGTTCCGATGCGTGAATGGTGCAAAGGGACACATTGAGGTCAAGCCCCCGGTTCTGCTCTGACCCTCTGGTTGCGAGGCCGTCGCAGAGAGCCTAATCGCGGCGGACAGATAAGCGACAGCCTTCACTGCACCGTGGCGAGCCTCGCTGCCAGTTTCACCGTGAGTCCTCATGACCGGCTTGAATCCACGCTCGCTCGCTTCAACAGCCGCATGCGCGTTGCTCTGGCTTATGTCTGGCACCGCCGCGACGGCGCAGGACGTTCCGGCCCCGGAATCGGTTGAACCGGAAGAAGAGGCTGAAAGCGAGTTGGACGATGTGATCGTTCAAGCAACACGATCCCGTCGCCGGGTCCAGGATGAGCCCGTGAGGGTCGAGGTCGTCTCGCAGGAAGAGATCGAGGAGAAAATCCTCATGCGTCCCGGCAACATCTCCATGGTCCTGGCGGAAACTGGCGGGTTGCGGATTCAGGTGACCTCGCCGAGCCTCGGATCGTCAAACGTCCGCGTTCAGGGGATGCGCGGTCGCTACACGCAAATCCTCGCTGACGGGCTACCCCTTTACGGGGGGCAGTCGTCATCATTCGGACTGCTCACCATTCCGCCGAGCGACCTGAGGCAGGTCGAGATCATCAAGGGTGCGGCGTCCGCCCTTTACGGCGGTTCAGCGTTGGGTGGCGTCATCAACCTCGTGTCCCGCCGACCGGATGACTCCTCCACCGCCGAGATCACATTGAACGCGACCACTCGCGACGGTCAGGACTTCGCGGCCTACGGCGCGACGCCGCTGTCGGACTCGTGGGGCGGTTCACTCCTTACGACATTCAACCGCCAGACCATCCAAGACCTCGATGGTGACGGTTGGGCCGAGATGGCGGGCTACGAGCGCATCAGCGCACGGCCTCGCCTGTTCTGGGAAGGTGATAGCGGATCGACCGCCTATTTCACTCTGGGAGCGTTGCACGAGGAACGTGAGGGCGGGACCGTTTCGGGACGTGTTGCGCCGGACGGGTCGGCATTCCCGCAACTTCAAGACACGACTCGCTTTGATGGCGGCCTCGTCTTTGAACGAGCGATGGGCGACTGGGGCTTCGCGCAGTTCAGGGCCTCGGGGGTCAGCCAAGATCACCGGCACCAGTTCGGATCGCTGGTGGAGGAGGACGAGCATCGGACCATATTCGCAGAAGCGTCGATTTCCGCTGATTGGGCAGACGCATCTTGGGTCGGCGGACTGGCTGTTCAGGAGGATGACTATCGCTCCGAAGCCTTTCCGCAGTTTGACTACACGTTCACAACCCCGGCTCTCTTCGGGCAGGTGGAACGGGACTTGTCGAACGATCTCACCCTCGCCGGAAGTGCGCGTCTCGACGCGCACAGCGAATACGGAACACAGATCAGCCCCCGCATATCGCTCCTCTACAATCCTGGACCTTGGACAGTCCGGGCCTCCTATGGGCAGGGGTTTTACGGCCCGACGCCATTCGTAGAAGAAACCGAGGAGTCGGGCCTTTCTCGCCTTGAGCCATTGGCAGGGCTGGAGGCCGAGACCGCGCAAACGACTTCCATCGATTTCGGCTACGCGGCTGGCCCCTTCGAAGCCAATCTGACGTTCTTCGGGTCCGACATTCAGGACGCGGTTCAGCTAAGGGAGGTCGCGCCCGATCTGGTGCGCCTCGTGAACAGCACAGGCGCGAGTCGCACACGAGGTGCCGAAGCCCTGCTGCGCTACCGACTGGAAGGCTTCACTCTCACCGGCAGCTACGTTTATGTCGATGCGACCGAGCCTGACCCGTCTGGCTTTGGCCGCCGAGCGACACCCCTTACGCCTCGCCACTCCGGCAGCGTTGTCGCGATGTGGGAAAATGAGGAGCGGGGCAGGATCGGGCTCGAAGCCTACTACACCGGGCCTCAACCGCTGGACGGCAACCCATATCGGACGGAAAGCGAATCATACCTTGAAGTCGGCGCATTGGTCGAAGTCGTCGTTACGCCCACGGTGCGGGCCTTCGTCAATCTGGAGAACATCCTTGATGTTCAGCAGACCGATTACGACCCGCTCTTGTTGCCGCAACGCTCCCCCGCTGGGACGTGGACGGTTGACTCGTGGGCTCCGCTGGAGGGCTTCGTTGTCAACGGGGGCCTAAGGCTGCGCTTCGGGGGATGAGCCGCTTTGCTCTGAAAAGCGGACATGGGAAAGTTTTGCGGAACGGATGTTACCGGTCCGAGAAATAGACCCATAATCCGAAGACATAACGGGTCCAATCTGGACCCCGCAAATGTCTGGGATGGTGGCTAGCGGACTCTCTTTAATCCTTCGGCTAAAGAGGAAGGACGAACACCCGCTCGTAGCCCTTGTGCCCGTCCTTAGTCGGCAACACCAAAAATTCGTTTCCCGTAGAATTGATGATGTCTCGCGTCAAAACGTTGAACAATTCGGCCTGACCATCCTGTCTAATAATAATCACCCCGTCGCCGACCGGCTCAATGCGGAAGGCGGGGTCGGCGCAGCGGAATTTGTCGATTAGACGATCCATACATCAAGCTGCACAGCAGTAGCACTAGATGTCCAGCGTAACCGTTCTAGTCATAGTTGGCGTTCTTGGGTCGCGGGTCGAGATTCTTCAATCTTCATCATGCCTTTGGCGACTACGGTATCGATGGCTCGGTGTTCAGAAGCGTTGCAACCGCGTTTATGATTTGCGCTGAGACGAATGGCTTACTCACGAGAATGCTATTGGGGACGCCACGGGCTGCCCACTCGTGCGCGCTGTCCCCGGTCACATAAACCACCGGCAAGGTCGGGAACTTCTCGCGGGCGTTCCGAGCCACATCCCAGCCCGTCAGTTCTCCGCCGAGGTTCACATCGGTTATCAGCGCACGGCAGTTCTGGCCGTGCTCTCTAAACAGCGTCACCGCCTCTTCGGCCGACATCACCGACTTGTGGTCGAAGCCGCCGTCTTCAAGTGCATGCTCGATGGTCATGAGGATCAGAGCCTCGTCGTCAACGACGAACACGCACACGGAATCCGACATCAAAGTCTCATTTCATTCAGGCGCAGGCTTAACCCCAGCCACTTTGGCTGGTTGCGTCCTTTTCCCTTAAATTTCCGTCATCTTCGACGTCGTCTGCAACGGGTCGAACCCGGCGGTTGGCGATCTGCCCCAAACCAGACGTTGGCGTCACCGCCACAAACCAGATGCGCCGAACTGTTGAGGGTGGAGGTCACTCCTCGTCTCGCGCGCCGATAGCGGACATCATTGCATCGTCGGGCTGGCGGTAACGCTTCTATCTACGTTCGCTGGCGAGCGGTCGGATACAGTGGCCTCTCCCGATATTATGGGATGTGAGGACGGATGTGCCGTGGTCGCTACAGGTTGGCCTTTAATCTTTGTCACCGATTATATTGTCTTGTCGGTCGCTAAAACTGCCAACATATGGGCGGTCGGTTCGCGCCGGATCACGTTTATTGGCTTTCTTTCCCCTTCAACTCCGAGCATAGACCGTCGTATCGCCCGTTGCGACACGCCTTGTGGTTCGTTTGTTGACTGGAACTGGGTTCTCGTCTCTCACAGACCGCTGATATTTCCCGCGTCTCGCGTGGATATATGCGCAAGCAGGGCATTTGGTGTTTTTCCAAAATGCAGATGACCGCCCAAGCCTCACGCATACCGGTGCTTGCACTCGGGCTGTCGGCCATCGCAACGGCGGCATGGGCGCACGTCAAATGGTTTGAAGCCTATGAGGTCTCGGCAGACCCGGTTCCGATCACGACCACCCTTGTGCTTCCTGCCTTCTGGTTTGCCGTCGCGCTGGTAACGGCCTTCTTTCTAGCAGCCACTGTTCTCGAACGCCGAGCACCCGGTCAGGCCGCCACCCGCATTCTCGACACTGGAACTCGGCTGCTGCGCGATCATGCAGACGCCTTCATGATCGCGGTGATGGCCGCGTTCTTCGTCGCGCTTTTTGCTGTCGGCGGCTCCTACCTGACGCCCGACCTCAAAACAGAATCTGAGCTTCTACCGTGGGCGCAATTGTTGATCGGCATTCTGCTGATCTGGCGACGCACTCGACCAGTGGCCGCGGTCATGATCGTCCTCCTGTGGGCCGTCGCGCTCGCGAACTATGACCTCTTCCACCTCTATGACTATCTCGCACTTGGCTTGGGGCTGGCGGGGTATCTGTTCCTGTCGGGACTGAAGGATGGGAAGTGGCATGACCGACGCTTCGCGGTGCTGCGCTGGGGCATTGCACTGGCCCTCATGTGGTCCAGCATGGAGAAGTTCATGTATCCGCAGTGGTTCATGCCGCTGCTGGAAGAGAAGCCTTTCCTAGCCTTCGGAATACCCTTTGAGCCGTATACGACGATGGCCGGGGTGGCTGAGTTTACCTTGGGCTTCGGGCTTCTGTGGACATCGCTCGTGCGACGGCTCTCGGCAGTCGCGCTGTTCGCGTTGATGTTCTCGGCAGTCTACCCATTTGGCCGTATCGACATGATCGGCCACGCGACCATCTTGGCCGGTCTGCTGGTCGCCATTGCAGACCCTATGCGTCATCACGCCTTCGAAGTGACGCCCCGTGATCACCGCGCAACGTGGCTCGTCCCGGTCGGCCTCGTTATCGCATTGGCCATCACTATGCTGTCCTACGCTGGCCAGCACTACGTTATCTATCGCGTGCTTGAAGGCCCGTTCGCAGCACTACTGCGGCCCGAGTCGCGGGAGATAGTCACCCAAGGCGGTGTCGCTCCTGGCGGTTTCTGGCGTGGCAATGAGCACTACCATGGCGATGAAAACTCGACCGCCGCGCCGGAGGCTGGGGCGTCTGCGGCCATGATGCGGTCCATGGATCGCATGCACGCCGAGATGAACGAACTACAGGTAACCGGCGACCTAGATCGGGACTTCGTTGCCCTTATGGTTCCTCATCACCAATCCGGTGTGGACATGGCTCGGGTGTATCTGGAAAGCGGCACCGATCCTGAGCTTCGGCGGCTGGCCGAGCAAATCGTCAGCAGCCAAGAGGCTGAGATCGGTCATATGAAGGCTGAGGTCGGCGGGGGTTCAAGCGCGACTAGTCCGGCCCACGCGGGGCACTAGCAGCGGGCAGACTTCATTGCCGATCCATTCCTCGGTTTTGCGGAACGCACACTACCGGTCGAGATAGAGGACGCGGAATTGCTCCCGCGGTTCGTGCTGGAGCGCGACGCGGACGTAGGCGAGCAGTGCCGTCCAGGACGAGATGACGGGCCGTTTGACGGTCGGTTCCCTGGCCACGCGCTGCGCGACCTCGTGCAGGGCGGCGAGGTCCAGGGCCGTCTCCATGCCGACGCCCTTCGTGCGGCCCCGGGTGTCCTCGGTGCGCACGGTCATCAGGTCCTCGACCGAGGCGGCGAGGACGGCGGCGAAGGATCCGAACCGCGACAGCAGGGCCTTGGCGATCGGCTTCACATCCCCCTGCGGCTGGCTGCGGAACAGGAACAGCTCCAGCAATTCATAGTCGGGCAGATGGTGCAGGCCGGCGGTTCGGGCCCGCTCGCGCAGCCGTTCGCGGTGTCCCGTATGATGCGGGACGACCATGGCGGTGGTCGTTGTCGGTTGATCGCCCTGATCCGTCACGCCGCACCCTGCTGACACGCCGTCAGGCTAACCGGTGGCCGGCGCGGTTCAAGGGGCTTTCTAGTTCGGGTTGAACAGACCGGCGGGGCTGGCGGTGAAGATTTCGACGCCGTCCTCGGTGACCCCGACCGTGTGCTCGCACTGGGCCGACAGAGACTTGTCGCGCGTCACGGCGGTCCAGCCGTCGGACAGGACCTTCACGTGCGGCTTGCCCAGGTTCACCATCGGTTCGATCGTGAAGAACATGCCCGGCTTCAGGACCGCGCCCTCGCCCTTGCGGCCATAGTGCAGGACGTTGGGGCTGTCGTGGAACAGGCGGCCGATGCCGTGGCCGCAGAAGTCGCGCACGACGCTCATGCGGTTGGCCTCGACGTGGCGCTGGATGACGAAGCCGATGTCGCCGAAGGTATTGCCCGGCTTCACCTGCTCCAGCCCCAGAGCCAGCGATTCATAGGTGACGTCGACCAGTTTCTTCACGCGAGGGGCCAGGTTGCCCACGGCGTACATGCGGCTGGAATCGCCGTGCCAGCCATCGACGATCACGGTGTGGTCGATGTTGACGATATCGCCGTCCTTCAGCACCCGGTCGCCCGGAATGCCGTGGCACACCACATGATTGATCGAGGTGCAGACGGTCTTCATATAGCCCTTGTAACCGAGGCAGGCGGGCAGGCCGCCCTTGTCCAGGGTGAACTGGCGGATGCGGTCGTCGATCTCCTGGGTCGTCACGCCGGGCACGACGAACGGCGTGATCATGTCGAGCGCCTCGGCCACCAGACGGCCGGCGACGCGCATGCCCTCGAAATCCCCGGGCTCATACAGACGGATGGCGCTGGTCCGCGTGAAGGTCTCGTCAGCCAGCTCGGGCGTTTCGTACATTCGGGGGTCTCGGGGTCGCGCTGGTCAGCGCCGTCGGGGGTTAGATGGGCAGTGTAGCACGCTTCCTCAAGCCTTTTCAGCGGCTGCGACGGCGAGACCCTTGTGGGCTGGCTGCGGCGGCGTAGGTGTGGCCTATGACCCACGCAGCACCGACCGCCGCCGTCCTGATCATCGGCGATGAAATCCTGTCCGGGCGGACCCCGGACACCAACCTCAACACCATCGCGCGGTTCCTCGGCGCGCTGGGGATCGACCTGCTGGAGGCGCGAACGGTCGGGGATCGGCCGTCGCAGATCGTGGAGGCGCTGAACGCGCTGCGCGCCGGGCACGACTATGTCTTCACCACCGGCGGGATCGGCCCGACGCATGACGACATCACGGCGGACTGCGTGGCTGAGGCGTTCGGCGTCGGCATAGTGGAGCGTGCGGACGCGCTGGCGATCCTGGAGCGACGCTATGGCGACGAACTCAACCAGGCGCGCCGGCGAATGGCGCGGATCCCGGACGGCGGCGTGCTGATCGCCAATCCCGTAACGGATGCGCCGGGGTTCCAGATCGGCAACGTCTTCGTCATGGCGGGGGTGCCGAAGATCATGACCGCGATGCTGGAGGACGTGGCGCCCAGGTTGCGGACCGGGGCGGTGGTGCATCATCGGACGCTGAGGGTCACCGGCGTCGGCGAAGGCGCTATCGCGGCGCCCCTGGCCGAGGCGGCGAAGGCGGACCGCGACCTGTCGTTCGGCAGCTATCCGTTCGGTGCCGGGTCGGACGGCGAGCTGGGCACGAATCTGGTGGTGCGCGGACGGGATGCGGCGAAGGTCGAGGCGGCAGTCCAGGCGCTGGCGGGGACGCTTGGCGCGGCCGGGATCGCGACGAGCCGTCAATAGTCTCCTCCCCGTTCCGAAGGGATGGGGAGGTGGCGCGGCGCTTCTTCAGCGCCGTGACGGAGGGGGTCTTGAAGCGGGCGCGGTCGGTGGGGGTTCAGGAGCCCCTCCACCCCCGCGCAAGGGCGCGGCGGTCCCCCTCCCCATTCGCCAAGTGGCGAACGGGGAGGAGACGGTTCGGATCAGGCCTTGGCGACGTAGCCCTTGCCGCCGTTGGACGGGCGACGGCCGCGGGGGCGGCGGCTGATCTCGCCGTCGGGCTTGGGCGCCGCGACCGGACGGTTGGCGTTGGCGGCCGAGCGGGCGCGGTCGGCGGCCAGGGGATCGAACGGGGTGACGTTGGTGATCGAACGGTCGCCGTTGTGGCCGCGGTTCTGATCGCGTCCGCCATCGCGTCCGCCTTCGCGGTTGCCGCCCGGAGCCGGCTTGCGCTGGCGATGTGGCTGGCCGCCGTGGGCCGGCTTGACGCCGTCGCGACGCGGGTTGCGCGGGCCGCGATCGCCACGCGGACGGTCCTCGCGGTCGGGCATGGTGGCCTTGGTGCCGACGCCGGCGGCCATGATCGACTGGTCCAGCAGGCCCAGCGACTTGTCGTTCCTGCGGTCGGTGGCCGGGATCTTTTGGCGGGTGACCTTCTCGATGTCCTTGAGCAGCTTCATCTCGTCGCCGGCGACGAAGCTGATGGCCGAGCCGTCGGCCCCCGCCCGCGCGGTACGACCGATGCGGTGGACATAGGCTTCCGGCACGAAGGGCAGTTCGAAGTTCACGACGTGCGAGACGCCGTCGACGTCGATGCCGCGGGCGGCGATGTCGGTGGCGACCAGGACGCGCAGCTTGCCGGCCTTGAAGGCGGCCAGGGTGCGTTCACGCTGGGGCTGGGACTTGTTGCCGTGGATGGCTCCGGCCTGGACGCCGCCGGCTTCCAGATAGGCCGCGACCTTGTCGGCGCCGTGCTTGGTCTTGGTGAAGACCAGGCAGCGCGTGTAGTTGTCGTCGGCGAACATCTCGGTGAGCAGGGCGCGCTTGCGGCCCTGTTCGACGTGGACCACGGACTGGTTGATGCGCTCGACCGTGGTGGCCTGGGGGGTCACCTGGACCTTGACCGGATCCTTGAGCAGTTCGCCCGCCAGTTTGCCGATTTCAGTCGGCATGGTGGCGGAGAAGAACAGGTTCTGGCGCTTGGCCGGGATGCGGCTGACGATCTGGCGGATCGGCTTGACGAAGCCGAGGTCCAGCATCTGGTCGGCCTCGTCGAGGACGAAGATCTCGGTCGAGGACAGGTCCAGCGTCTTTTGCTGCATATGATCGAGCAGGCGGCCGGGGGTGGCGACGAGGACGTCGAGGCCGCCCTGGATGGCGCGTTCCTGCGGGCCGTATTTCACGCCGCCGAAGACGACGGCGACCTTGAAGCCGAGGTGGCGGCCGTAAGTCTTGAAGCTCTCGGCGATCTGGCTGGCCAGTTCACGCGTCGGCGACAGGATCAGGCAGCGGGTGGTGCGCGGCAGGGGGGCGACGCGGTTCTCGGCCAGACGATGCAGGATCGGCAGAGCGAAGGCGGCGGTCTTGCCGGTCCCGGTCTGGGCGATGCCCAGCAGGTCCTTGCCGAGCATGACGTCGGGAATGGCCTGGGCCTGGATCGGCGTGGGGATAGTGTAGCCCTCGGTCGTGAGGGCTTGCAGCAGGGCCTTGTTAAGGCCGAAGGATTCGAAGGTAATGCTCATGGGAGCTATGTTTCTTTCGCGTATGCGGCGACGCGCATCAGCCATGGCTCAACGCCGATAAGGCCGCGCACCGCCAGTCCCGACGGAGCACCAGAGTGGGGCTCGCGGGGTGGATCGGGCGCCGCCCCGCGTGTCCGGGCAGCGAATGAATCTTGAGGGTCCGGCGGCTGCTACAGTCAGGTCTTCGCTCGGGAGCAAGACCCACACGCGCTGGAGACGCCGGGGATCGCAATTGTGCGACGCAGCGCAAATGGGCGCACACTGCGGCGAAGTCAAGGCGGGGGGCTGTCGTCTCTTCCCTGTCGCGCAGCGATGGGGAGGAGACGGCCGGCCTAGATCAAACTCACCGCCAGGTTGACCGCGAGGGCCACCAGTACAGTGTTGAACACGAAGGCCGTGACGCTGTGGACGCTCGAGAGCCGACGCAGGCCCCGGTCGGCGATCTGGACGTCGGCGGTCTGGGAGGCGACGCCGATAATCAGTGAGAAGTGCAGGAAGTCCCAGTAGTCGGGTTCGGTCTCGCCCGGAAACAGCAGGCCGCCACGATCGCCCTTCTTGTCCGGCGCATAGAAGCGATGGGCGTAGTGCAGGCCGAACAGGACGTGGACGAAGAGCCAGGAGGCGGCGACGGTGCCGAGGGTCAGCAGGGCCTCGATCCCCTTGTCGATGCCCGCCGACGCCGTTGCGGCCTCGGAGATGACCAGGGCGACGCTGGCGGCGGCGGCCAGCAGGCTGAGCGGGAGGACTGCGACCCCGGCCTCGTCCAGTTCGGCCGCCCGGGCGCGGATGGCTTCGACCGACTGCGTCCGGGCCAGCTTCAGGAAGGTCAGGAGCAGGAACAGGGCCACGCCCGCGTCCCAGCCTGCCGCGAGCCGGACGGTCCAGCGCCATTCGACCGGGGCGGCGAGGGTGATGACCGCCGCGGTCGCCAGACCCGCCAGCAACACGCCATGCAGGCGCAGCACCCGGAACGGCGGACGAGCTTCGGGCGGGGCGGGCGGCTGGGCCATCAGGTTCCGGGCTGGATGTAGGGGATCGCCGCGAACAGGCGGCGTTCGGCGCCGCGCGGATCGTCCTCCATCCGGGGCGGCTCGTCCATGATCATCGTCTGGCGGCGGGTCAGATCGTAGGGGATCCAGCTCGGCAGGCAAGGGTGGTTGGGGTCGCCGTCGCGGGCCAGGGCGACGAAGGCCTTCGACAGGCGGTCGGCCATGCCTTGCGCTTCCGGTCCCTGGGCGCGGCTGCCGGTCGCCATGACGTTGTCGAGCGCCAGGGGGATGTCGTCGGTGTGCATGGCGCCGCGTCGGCCGCCGTCGATCGGGGATGTCCAGTCCAACTGGTAGACCCAGGCCGGGGTTCCGGCCGCGGCGCGGGCCTCGGCCTCGATCACCGCGCCGCGCCAGCTGCGGGCGGCCGTGGTGGAGGCGAAGAAGACGTCGGACGGGGAATAGTCGGGATACATCCGGCGATAGGCGGCGATGACGGGTTCGGGAGCGACGTCGATGCGGAACTCCCGGTTTGTCATCTTGCCGGGCAGGTCGTCCCACGTGAGGGCGAAATTGGCCGGATCGTTGCCAAGGAAGGCGCGGGTCTCGTCGTGGGTGTTGCCGATGATCATCGGGATCTGGGCCGACTGCGGAGGGGCGTCCGGATAAAAGGGGTGACGCGTCAGGCTGCGGCTATCCAGCACCGGCCCCCAGTAGAGGCCGCCGAAACCGAGCACCGCATCGGTCGCTTCGGAGGCCTTCAGCAGATCTTCGACCGGCAGGGTCGCGACCTCGGCGGCGCGGTCTTTCGGCAGACCCAGGGCGTCGAGCCAGGCCTCGGCGCGGCGAGTCGCGTTCCATGGGCCGGAGGCAGTGACCTGCTGGCCGCTCATGGTCGCGGCGCGGTGGAACAGGCCGGCGGCGGCCGGCGTCGCCATCAGGGTCGCGATCTTGGCCCCGCCGCCGGACTGGCCGAAGACCATGACGCGGGAGGGATCGCCGCCGAAAGCGCCGATATTGTCTCGCACCCATTCCAGGGCGAGGTGCAGATCGAGCTGGCCGGCGTTGCCGCTGTCGAGGAAGGGCGCGCCCGCGATGCGGGCCAGATAGGCGTAGCCGAACAGGTTGAGCCGGTGGTTCAGGGTCACCACGACCACGTCGTTGCGCCTCGCCAGCCGCGTCCCGTCATAGAGCGGGCTTGAGCCCGAGCCGTTCGAATAGGCGCCGCCGTGGATATAGACCATCACCGGCCGCCGCTCGTGGTCGAGCCCAGGCGACCAGACATTGAGGAAGAGGCAGTCCTCGGACTGACTGGCTTCAGTCCCGCCCTGCGGGCTCGCGGGCCCATAGGCGAAGGCCTCGGCAGGGGCGGTCCATGAGGTCGGGCGGACGGGCGGCTGGAAGCGGCGCGGTCCGGTGTCGGCGCCGTAACGAAGGCCCTTGAACACCGCGACGCCGGCGTCCGTCTGGCCGCGTACCGGCCCGTTGGTGGTGGCGACCACCGGGTGGTCGGATTGAGCGAAGGCGGGCAAGGCGAGCGTGGGCAGGATCAGGCCGGCGGCAAGAACGGAACGACGCGAAAAACCCATCTCACACTCCGTGCGCCCCGGCGAAGGCCGGGGTCCAGATCCCGGATGCCGAAGGTTGGGATCGGGCGTCGGTCTTGCTGATCATCGGACTGTGTCTTCCATCTGGACCCCGGCCTAAGTTTATCCTCGGGCCGGCAAGCCGGACCCGGGGGCCAGGGTGCACGGGGGGGAAGGTTAGGGCGCGGAAGGGGACTTTGTCACCGGTGTCATCCGCATCGGCCCTTGCGGCCCCGCTGGCGGTCCGCTCTAGTGCGATCACGCATTGTTACAGGCCGCCTCCCCAGCCGGTCTGCGCTGGAGATCCGCATGACCCACCATGACCGCGCCGGCCTGTCCGTGGCCGCCGAACTGGCGAGCTTCATCGAGGACGATGTCCTGCCGGGGCTCGGGATCGGGCCGGACGGGTTCTGGACCGGGGTGGCCGAGGTGTTCGCGCGGTTCACCCCGGAGAACCGCAAACTGCTGAAGCGCCGGGACGACCTGCAGGCGCGGATCGACAGCTGGTATCGAGACCGCAACGGAGAGGCGCACGAACCGGCGGGGACCGAGAGCTTCCTGCGCGACATCCGCTATCTGGTCGACGAACCGGCGCCCTTCTCTGTGACGACGGAGGGTGTCGACGACGAGCTGGCGCGGCTGGCGGGCCCGCAGCTGGTGGTGCCGATCCTCAATGCGCGCTTTGTGCTGAACGCGGCCAATGCGCGGTGGGGCAGCCTGTACGATGCCCTCTACGGCACCGACGCGCTGGGCGATCTGCCGCCGGCCGGGCCGTATGATGCGGCGCGCGGGGCGCGGGTCGTGTCGCGGGCCAAGGCCTTTCTCGACGAGGCGGTTCCGCTGGAGACGGGATCGCATTCGCAGGTGACGGGCTGGTCGGTGGCGGCCGGCAGGCTGAAGCCGGGGCTGAGGGATCCGGCTCAGTTCGTGGGCTATCTGGGCGAGCCGTCGGCGCCGTCCTCAATCTTGCTGGTCAACAACGGGCTGCACGTCGAGCTGGTCATCGACCGGTCCAGCGCGATCGGTGCGAGCGATCCTGCGGGGTTGTCGGACGTGGTGCTGGAGAGCGCCCTGTCGACCATCTGCGACCTCGAGGACTCGGTCGCGGCGGTAGATGCCGAGGACAAGACGGCCGCCTACCGCAACTGGCTGGGGCTGATGCGGGGCGACCTGTCGGCCAGCTTCCAGAAGGGTGGAAAGACGCTGGAGCGGCGGCTGGAACCAGACCGCACCTTCACCGCGCCCAATACTTCAGAGGGGGGCGGCGGGGCGGTGACGCTCAAGGGCCGGTCGCTGCTGTTCGTCCGCAATGTCGGCCATCTGATGAGCAATCCGGCGATCCGCCTGCCGGACGGGACCGAGGCGCCGGAAGGGATTCTCGACGCCATCGTGACGTCGCTGATCGCGATGTACGACCTGAAGGGCATCGGCGCCTTCACCAACTCCGGCGCGGGGTCGGTCTATATCGTCAAGCCGAAGATGCACGGGCCGGACGAGGCGGCGCTCACGAACAAACTGTTCGATGCGGTCGAGGACCTCCTGGGTCTGGCGCGGCATACGGTCAAGGTCGGGGTGATGGACGAGGAGCGGCGGACCTCGGCCAATCTGGCCGCCTGCATCCATGCGGTGAAGGACCGGATCGTCTTCATCAACACGGGCTTCCTGGACCGCACCGGCGACGAGATCCATACGGCCATGCAGGCCGGGCCGGTGGTGCGAAAAGCCGACATCAAGAGCTCGAAATGGATCGCCGCCTATGAGGCGCGCAACGTCGCCATCGGACTGGCGTGCGGCCTGTCCGGGCGGGCCCAGATCGGCAAGGGGATGTGGGCCGCGCCCGACCGGATGGCGGACATGCTGGAGCAGAAGATCGGCCACCCGCGGACCGGCGCGAACACCGCCTGGACGCCCTCGCCGACGGCCGCGACCCTGCATGCGCTCCACTATCACGCGGTCGATGTGTTCGCGGTGCAGAAGGACGTGGCGGGGCGGCCGACACCGGGGCTTGAGGATCTGCTGACCCCGCCGCTGGCGAACGGGGCCAACTGGTCGGAGCAGGAGGTCGCCGATGAGCTGGACAACAACGCCCAGGGCATTCTCGGCTATGTCGTGCGCTGGATCAATCAGGGGGTGGGCTGTTCCAAGGTGCCGGACATCCACGATGTCGGGCTGATGGAGGATCGCGCGACGCTGCGGATCAGTTCGCAGCATATCGCCAACTGGCTTCTGCACGGGGTGTGCACAGCGGCGCAGGTCGATGCCGCCTTCCTGCGGATGGCGGCCAGGGTGGATGCCCAGAACGCGGGCGATCCCCTGTACCGGGCGATGGCGCCGGAACCCGATGGGTCGCTGGCGTACCAGGCGGCGCGGGCCCTGGTGTTCGAGGGGGTGGAGCAGCCGAACGGCTATACCGAGCCGTTGCTACATGCGTATCGGCTCAGGGTGAAGGCGGGCTGATCCGGCCTTGTCTCTGCCCCGATCGCGGCGGAAGCTGATCGTCTAGAGAGGAACGCATGATCCGTGACCGATCCATTATCTGCGCTGTCGCCGGAGCGATCCTCATGACCGGCTGCGCCGCGCCGCCGGCTTCGTCGGAGCCGCAGGGGCGGGTGCTGGCGGTGGATCAGGTCGCCGGCTTCTGGTCCCTGCGCGGGCCCGACGGCGCGCGCTGCCAAGTGTCGCTGGCCAACCTCGTGATCGACGGCGTCCGGCCGGTGCTGGCCGAGAACTGCGGCATACCCGCAGCGACGCGGGCGAAGAGCTGGCGCGCCACGGCGAATGGGTTCGAGATGCTGGCCGCTGACGGAGCGGTAGCGATGGCCTTCCATCGCACCGGCGAGGACGCCTTTGCGGCGACCTCGGGCGGCTTCACCCTCAGCCGGGCGCCGATGTCCTGAACCGAATGCGGAGTCTGCCGGAATTCGGCAGAAATCTGCATGGTCATCCTGACCGAAATCGCCGGAACATGGCGGCCTCGGCATGGTCGAGAACACCGCGAATCCGTCGATCGGCGGTCGGGCCTGCATTTCCCGCCGAACCTGACACGATCGTAACTTGTCGGGCCACTTCGGCCATGACAAGGTCGCTTGACTGTCAGGGGGCTGCTCATGCTTACGATCAAGAATCTTGTCCACGTTTACGGCAACGGGACGCGGGCGCTGGATGATGTGTCCCTGAGCGTACCCAACGGCATGTTCGGCCTGCTGGGTCCCAACGGCGCGGGCAAGTCGACGCTGATGCGGTCGATCGCGACGCTGCAGACCCCGACATCCGGCTCGATCGACTTCGACGGCATCGACGTGATCAAGGACCCGGAGAAGCTGCGCCGGACCCTCGGATACCTGCCCCAGGATTTTGGCGTCTATCCGCGCGTTTCGGCCTACGACATGCTGGATCACATGGCGGTGCTGAAGGGCATCGCCTCGGGCAAGGACCGCAAGGAGACGGTCGAGACCCTGCTGCAACAGACCAATCTGTGGTCGGTGCGCAAGAAGGCCCTGGCCGGCTTCTCCGGCGGCATGCGCCAGCGCTTCGGCATCGCCCAGGCCCTGATCGGCAATCCGAAACTGATCATCGTCGACGAGCCGACGGCGGGTCTGGACCCCGAAGAGCGCAACCGGTTCCTGAACCTGCTGGCCGAGATTGCGGACAATGTGGTCATCATCCTGTCGACCCACATCGTCGAGGACGTGGCCGACCTGTGCCCGCGCATGGCGGTGCTGGCGGGCGGCAAGATCCAGCTGGAAGGCGCGCCCGCCCACCTGATGGAACAGCTGAACGGCCGGGTCTGGAAGAAGACCATCGACAAGGAGGCGCTGGAGGAAAACCGCGCCAGACACGAGGTCATCTCGACGCGCCTGTTCGCCGGCAAGACCGTGATCCACGTCCTGGCCGACCGTCGTCCGGGCGAAGGCTTCGAGCCCGTGCCGGGCGGTCTGGAGGATGTCTATTTCTCGACCCTGTCAGCCTCGCGCAAGGTCGCGGCGTAAGACCATGTTCGGGAAAATCGCCGCCTTCGAATTCCGCTACCAGCTGCGCCAGCCGGCCTTCTGGGTCATCGCCATCATCTTCGGCCTGATGGGCTTCGGCCTTGTCGCCGCCTCTGACAACATCTCCATCGGCGCAGGCGGCAACGTCCACAAGAACGCGCCCTACGCCCTGGCCAGCATCAACGCGATCATGTCGATGTTCTTCATGCTGGCGACCACGGCGATCGTCGCCAATGTCGTGGTGCGGGACATCCAGACGGGCTTCGGGCCCATGGTCCAGTCCACCCGGATCACGAAGTTCGACTACCTCTATGGGCGGTTCACGGGCGCCTTCCTGGCGACGGCCTTGTGCTTCGCGGTCATCTCGCTGGGCGTCATAGCGGGCACGATCGCACCCTGGGTCGACAAGGAGACGATCGGCGCCTTCCGGCCATGGGACTACCTCTACAACTACCTCGTGCTGGGCCTTCCGGGCGTGTTCCTGACCTCGGCCCTGTTTTTCGCCCTGGCGACCGTGACCCGGTCGATGATGGCGACTTATGTCGGCGTGGTGGCGGTCTTCATCCTCTACCTGGCGGCGTCGGGGGTTCTGGGAAACAAGCCCGAGCTTGAGACGGCGATGGCATGGGGCGAGCCCTTCGGCGCCGCAGCCTTCGGCCTGGCGACCAAATACTGGACGTCCGCCGAGCGGAACACGCTGAACATCCCGCTGGAGGGAATCTTCCTGTGGAACCGACTGTTGTGGCTGGGTATCAGCGCGGGCATCCTCGCGGTCGCCTACGCCCTGTATCGCCCGGCCATTCGCGGGGCCAAGGAGGGCAAGACCGACAAGCTGCGCAAGATGGCCGAGACCGCCGCGCCCGCCTTGACGCCGAACCGCCCGCTGCCCACGCCGACCGAGGGCTTCGCCGCCGGCTGGACGCGGCTGGCCTCGCGCACGGCGTTCGAAATGAGTCTGGTGTTCAAAAGCCCGGCCTATTTCGTCCTGATCCTGCTGGGCTTCGCCTTCGCGGTCACGACCCTGTTGTTCCTCGGCGAGATCTACGGCGCGCCCGTCCTGCTGGTGACGCGCGTAGTCATCGACGGCCTGCCATTCGGTCTGATCGCGATGATCGTGGCCATCTACTATTCCGGCGAGCTGGTCTGGCGTGATCGCGAGCGCAAGGTGCACGAGATCATCGACGCCTCGTCGACGCCTAACTGGACCTTCCTACTGCCCAAGACCCTGGCGCTGATCCTGGTGCTGGCCTCGATCTCGATCGCGGGCGTCGTGGCCGGCGTCGCTGTTCAGACCTTCAAGGGCTACACTGACTACGAGTTCGACAAATACCTGATGTGGTACGTCGTGCCGCAGACGATCAACTTCGCCCTGCTGGCGGTGCTCGCCATCTTCGTGCAGTCGCTGTCGCCCAACAAGTTCGTCGGCTGGGCGATCATGGTGGTCTACATGATCTCCACCATCGTGGCGTCCAACATGGGCTTCGACCATGTGCTGTACCGTTACGGTTCGGGCGTCGGTCAGCCACTGTCCGACATGAACGGCCGGGGCGACTACGCCGGCTTTGCCGCCTGGATGGACGCCTACTGGACGATGGCCGCCATCATCCTGCTGACCCTCGGATACGCCCTGTGGCGTCGGGGAACCGAGACCCGGTTCATGCCGCGGCTGAAGCGTCTTCCGCACCGGCTGATGGGGCCTGCGGGCGTCGTTGGAGGCCTGGCCCTCGTCGCCTTCATCGGCCTGGGCGTCTTCATCTACGTCAACACCAACGTCTGGAACGAGTATCGTAGCCAAGGCCAGCAGGAGAAGCTGCAGGCCGAGTACGAGAAGACCCTGCTGCGCTTCGAGACCACGTCCCAGCCCACGCTGGTGGACGTGAAACTGAACCTCGACCTGCATCCGCGCACGCCGCGTCTGGAGACGACCGGAACCTATGTGGTCGAGAACCGCACCGGGGCGCCGCTGTCGGAAATGCATATGCGCTGGAACGACGAACTGGAGATGAAGGCGCTGACGGTCCAGGGCGCGCGAATGGTGCGCGAGTGGCCCGAGTTCGACTATCGCATCTACCGTTTCGACACGCCGATGGCGCCGGGCGAGCGACGGACGGTGTCGTTCGACACCGTGCTGGAACAGCGCGGCTTCAAGAACAGCGGCAACACCACCCGGATCGTCGACAACGGCACCTTCGTCTCCAACGGCGAGTTCGCGCCGCGGATCGGCATGGACCGCTCCGGGGTGCTGCAGGACCGGACCAAGCGCCGCAAGAACGGCCTTCCGCCAGAGCTGCGGCCCGCAAAGCTCGAGGACCTGACGGCGACGGGCCGCAACTATATCGGCGCCGACTGGGTCACGGCCGATGTCACCGTCACCACCGACGCGGACCAGACGCCGCTGGCTCCCGGCCAGGTCCGCAGCGACACGACCGCCAACGGCCGCCGGACGATGCGGTTCGTGACCGAGAGCCCGGTGCTCTATTTCCTGTCGGTCCAGTCGGCCCGCTACGAGATCGCGCGCCAGATGCACAACGGCGTGGAGATGGTCGTCTTCCATGACGCGCAGCACGGCCGGAACGTGCCCCGGATGATGACGGCGCTGGAAAACGCGCTGGACTATTTCCAGGCCAATTTCTCGCCCTACCAGTTCCGTCAGGCGCGTATCAGCGAATTCCCCTACGGGTCGTTCGCCCAGTCGATGCCGAACACCTTCGCCTGGTCCGAGAACCTGGGCTTCATCGCCGACCTGCGGGACGACACCAAGATCGACTACGTCACCTACATCGGGGCGCACGAGTTCGCGCACCAGTGGTGGGCGCACCAGGTGGTCGGGGCGAACATGCAGGGTGCGACCCTGATGTCCGAGACCCTGGCCCAGTATTCGGCCCTGATGGTGATGCGGGAGATGTATGGACCCGACAAGATCCGCCGGTTCCTGAAGTTCGAGCTGGACCGCTACCTGCGTTCGCGCGGGACCGAGCTGATCGAGGAACTGCCGCTGAACCGGATGGAGAACCAGCAGTACATCCACTACCGCAAGGGCGCGGTGGTCATGTACCTGCTGGCTGATCAGATCGGCGAGGCGAATGTGAACCGGGCGCTGTCCCAGTTCCTGGCGGCGCATGCCTTCAAGTCCGCGCCCTATCCGCGCTCGACGGATTTGATCAACCTGTTCCGGGCCAATGCGCCGGCCGACAAACAGGCCCTGATCACCGACCTGTTCGAGAAGATCACCCTGTACGACGTGAAGACCACGGCGGCGACAGCGACCCAACGCCGTGATGGACGCTGGGATGTGACGGTCACGGTCGAGGCGCGCAAACTTTACGCCGACGGCAAGGGCGTGGAGACGGAATCGCCGCTGAACGAGACCTTCGATATCGGCCTGTTCTCGGCCGAACCGGGCAAGGGCGAGTTCGACGCCAGCAACGTGCTGCTGTTCGAGCGGCGGCCGCTGAGGAGCGGGGTGCAGACGTTCCGGTTCACGACGGCGACGAAGCCGACCTTCGCGGGGGCAGATCCGTACAACAAGTGGATCGACCGGAACTCCGACGACAACGTGCGGAAGGTGGATTAGCGACCGCGGTCTCCTCCCTGTCGCGCAGCGATGGGGAGGTGGCTCGGAGCGCAGCGCAGAGGCGGAGGGGTTCTTTCCGCGCGCACGAATAACCCCTCCGTCTGCTCGCAAAGCGCTCGCATCCACCTCCCCATTCGCCAAGTGGCGAACGGGGAGGAGACTTCAGATGAATCTCAGTGAATGCTCTCGCCGTGTTCGGAGTAGTCGAGCCCCTCGACCTCGCCGTCCTTGGTCGGGCGCAGGCCGGTGGTGAACTTGCAGATCATCAGGACCGCAAAGGTGCCGACCGCGCTCCAGGCGATGACGGCCGCGAAGCCCACGATCTGTTTCACAACGTCCGCGCCCTCGGCAGCGCCGTTGATGGCCGTGGTGGCGAAGACGCCGGTCAGGATGGCGCCGACGATGCCGCCGACGCCGTGGATGCCGAAGGCGTCGAGGCTGTCGTCGTACTTGAGGGCGTGCTTCAGCCAGACCGCGCCGGCGTAGCAGGCCGGGCCGCCGATCAGGCCGATCAGGAAGGCGCCCTTGGGATCGACGAAACCGGCCGCGGGCGTGATGGCGACGAGGCCGCCGACGATGCCGGAGAGAAGTCCCAGAAGCGTGGGACGTTTCTTCTCGATCCACTCGATCACCATCCAGCCGAGCGCGGCGGCGGCAGGGGCGATGAGGGTGTTGAGGGCGGCGACGGCGGCGATGCCGTCGGCGGCCCAGGCGGACCCTGCGTTGAAGCCCAGCCAGCCCACGAACAGCAGGCCCGTGCCGATGGCGGTGTAGGCGAGATTGGCGGGCGCCATATTGTCACGTCCGAACCCGTAGCGCGGACCGAGCACCAGAGCGCAGACGAGGCCCGCGACGCCAGCATTGACGTGCACCACGGCGCCGCCCGCGAAGTCGAGCACGCCCCACGAGCCGAGGTAGCCCCCGCCCCAGACCTGATGGCAGATCGGCGCATAGACGATCAGATGCCACAGGCCGAAGAACAGCAGGGACGCCGAGAACCTCATCCGCTCGGCGAAGGCGCCGGCGATCAGGGCGGGGGTGATGATGGCGAAGGTCAGCTGGTAGGCGATCCAGAGGTATTCGGGCAGGGCAGGCGCCAGACTGTGCGCCGTGTTGATCCGCACCCCGTCGAGGAAGACCGCCTGAAGTCCGCCGATGAAGCCGTTGGTCGCCGGGCCTGATGTGCCGAACGACAGGCTGTAGCCGGCGATGAACCACAGGATGGTCACCACCATCAGCGACGCCGTGGAGGCGGCGATGGTGGCGATGATGTTCTTTCTGCGCACCATGCCGCCGTAGAACAGCGCCAGCCCGGGCAGGGTCATCATCAGCACGAAGGCCGTCGAGACGAGGATCCAGGCGGTCGCCGCGCCGTCGATGACGAGCGGCGCCTGGTGGGCGAGGAGGGCGGGCGCGGCGAGCGTCACGCGGGCACGGCCTGTTCAGCGTCGACCTTGCGCTCGGCCTCGGCGACCGGGATCGGGACGATGCGGACGAACCGCTTCACGCTGTCCGGCCAGGCCGAGAGCAGACGACGCGACAGGGGCGATCCGGTCGCCGCCAGATGGGCCTCGATCAGGGCCTTCAGCCGCTCGCCTGCCGCCTGGGTGACGGGAGCGAAGGCCGCGAGATCGCCGTTGAGGGCGAGACCTGTCCGGCCCGCCTCGTCCAGCACGAACAGCTCGCCACCCGACATGCCGGCGGCCAGGTTCCAGCCGACGGGGCCCAGGATCGCGACGCGGCCGCCGGTCATGTATTCGCAGGCGTGGGCGCCGGCGCCCTCGACCACGGCCTCGGCGCCGGAGTTCCGGACCGCGAACCGCTCGCCCGCCGAACCGGCGACGAACAGGCGGCCGGAGGTGGCGCCATAGAGCGTCGTGTTGCCGATGGCGGGCTGGTGCTCGCGCCATTCGATCGGCCTGACCACGATGTCGGCGCCGGACAGGCCCTTGCCGACATAATCGTTGGCCTCGCCGGTCAGCTCCAGCTTCAGCCCTTTGGCCCCGAAGGCCCCGAAGGACTGTCCGGCCGATCCCTGAAGCTTCAGCGTCAGGACGCCAGTCGGGCCGGTTGGGCCCCAGCGTCGGACGATGGCCGAGGATATCCCCGCGCCGATCGTGCGCATCACATTGGAGATCGGATAGGTCAGCTCTGAGGTCTGGCCGCGATCGAGGAAGGCCCAGGCGTCGTTGAGGACGCGGGCGTCCAGGGTCTCGGGCACGGACGCGCGGCCCTTGTCGCCCCACAGCTTCTTCTCGGCCGCCTCGACCCGGACCAGCAGGGGGTTGAGGTCGAGATCGTCCAGGTGCGCGCCACCGCGACGGACCTGGCGCAGCAGGTCTGTACGGCCGACGATCTCGTCCAAGGTCCGCGCGCCCAGCATGGCCAGGTATTCGCGGACCTCTTCGGCGATGAAGCTGAACAGGTTGACGACCTTGTCGGCCGTGCCGGTGAACTTCTCGCGCAGGCGCGGGTCCTGCGAACAGACGCCGACCGGGCAGGTGTTGGAATGGCACTGACGCACCATCAGACAGCCCATGGCGATCAGGCTGGCCGTACCGATGTTGAACTCCTCGGCACCCAGGATAGCGGCGATGACGATGTCCCGGCCGGTGCGCATGCCGCCGTCGGCGCGGACCACGACGTGGCTGCGCAGATTGTTGAGGCTGAGGACCTGATGGGTTTCCGCCAGGCCGATCTCCCACGGCAGGCCTGCGTGCTTGATCGACGACTGGGGCGAGGCCCCGGTGCCGCCATTGTGGCCCGCGATCAGGATACAGTCGGCCTTGGCCTTGGCGACACCGGAGGCGATGGCGCCGATGCCCGAGGCGGAGACCAGCTTGACCGTCACCCGGGCATCCGGGTTGATCGACTTCAGGTCGTAGATGAGCTGGGCCAGATCCTCGATCGAATAGATGTCGTGGTGCGGCGGCGGCGAGATCAGGGTCGTGCCGGGCGTCGAGTGACGCATCCGGGCGATGAACTCGGTGACCTTGAAGCCGGGCAGCTGGCCGCCCTCGCCGGGCTTGGCGCCCTGGGCGATCTTGATCTCGATCTCGCGGCACTGGTTCAGATATTCGGCGGTGACGCCGAACCGGCCCGACGCGACCTGTTTGACGGCCGAGTTCATGTTGTCGCCGTCCGGGCGGGTGGCGTAGCGGTCCGGATCCTCGCCGCCCTCGCCGGAGACCGAGCGGGCGCCGATCCGGTTCATGGCGACGTTCAGCACCCCATGGGCCTCGGGCGACAGGGCGCCGAGCGACATGCCGGGAGTCAGAAAGCGCTTCCTGATATCCGAGACGGATTCGACCTCGGACACCGGGACAGGCCTCAGGCCTTCGCGCCAGTCGAGCAGGTCGCGGGGGGCGAGATCCGGCTGGTCGCGGACGGCCTCCGAGTATTGCTTGAAGCGCTTGTAGTCGCCGCGGTTGCAGGCGTCCTGAAGCAGGTGGATCGTCTTCGCATCGTGGGCGTGAGCTTCCTGGCCCGCGCGGATGCGGAAGAAGCCGCCGACGGCGGGGGAGGGGGTGGCCTCTGTCCAGGCCTGGGCATGGCGTTGCAACGCGGCCCGTTCCAGACCGGCCAGGCCGATGCCGGAGATGCGCGAGGGGGCGCCCGGGAAGAACTCGGCCGTGACGGCGCGGGACAGACCCAGGACCTCGAACTCGCAGCCGCCACGATAGGCGGAGATGACGCTGATACCCTTGCGCGCCAGCGTCTTCATAAGACCGGCCTCCAGCGCGGCCTTGTAGTTCAGGCAGGCGTCGCGGAGGGAGAGGCCCGGCCAGGCGCCGCGATCCAGACGCTCCTGGAACATCTCCTGCGCCAGCCACGGATTGATGGCCGTGGCGCCGACCCCGACAAGGACGGCGAACCCGTGCGGGTCCAGCACCTCGGACGAGCGGACGACGATGGAGACGAAGCTGCGCAGGCCGGTGTCGGTCAGCCGGCCATGCGCCCCGGCGGTGGCCAGGATCATGGGCACTGACAGGCTGGACTCGGACGCGCGCTCGTCAGTCAGGACGACAAGGCTGGAGCCGTGACGGACGGCGGCTTCGACCTCGTCCTTGATGCGGTCCAGCGCGGCGCGCAGGCCGGCGCCCGGGCGCGCATCGGCCTCGGGGAGGGGATAGGAACAGTCAATCACCACCGTCGAGCCGGCGCCGACGACGTCGAGCATCCGCTCGTACATGCCGGTAGTCAGGACCGGGCTGTCGAGGACGAAGACATTCGTCTGGGCCTCTTCCGCAGCGAGGATGTTGCCGAGGTTCTTGAACCGGGTCTTCAGGCTCATCGCGCCCGCTTCACGCAGGGGGTCGATCGGCGGGTTGGTGACCTGGGAGAAGTTCTGGCGGAAATAGTGCGCCAGCGGGCGGGGCAAGGCGGACAGGACCGCCGGAGGCGTGTCGTCGCCCATGGAGCCGACCGCTTCCTTGCCGTCCTTGATCATCGGATCGAGCAGCAGGTCGAGGTCTTCGCGGCTGAAGCCGGCGGCGATCTGGCGGCGGGTCAGGGCCTCGCCGGTGGCGGCGCGCGGCTCGGGTCCGGGGCCGATGATCGGCTCCAGATCGACCATGTTCTCCAGCCACTCCGTATAGGGATGATCGGCGGCGAGAGCGTCGATGGTCTCGATCTCGTCGAGCAGGACGCCGTTCTGGAGGTCGGCGACGATCATGCGGCCCGGGCCGATCGGCAGGCGGCGCTTGATGCGGCTTTCCGGCAGACCGGCGAGGCCCGCCTCAGACCCGGCCAGCAGCAGGCCGTCGTGGGTCTCCATGGCGCGCAGCGGACGAAGGCCGTTGCGGTCCTTGCCGCAGACGATCCAGCGGCCGTCGGTGGCGCAGATGGCGGCAGGACCGTCCCACGGCTCCATCACGGCGTTGCAGTAGGCGTAGAGGGCGCGGTGCTCGGCCTTCATCAGGCCCTCGTCGCGGGCCCAGGCCTCTGGGATCAGCAGGGCCTTGGCCATGGGGGCGGGACGGCCGGCGCGGACCAGGACCTCGAACACGTTATCGAGGGCGGCGGAGTCGGAGCCGCCGGGCTGGACGACGGGCTTCACGTCGCCGTCGCTGTCGCCGAAGGCCTGGGCCGTCATGCGGATCTCGTGCGACCGCATCCAGTTCAGATTGCCCTTCAGCGTGTTGATCTCGCCGTTGTGGGCCAGCATGCGGAACGGCTGGGCCAGCCGCCATTCGGGGAAGGTGTTGGTCGAATAGCGCTGGTGGAAGATGGCGTAGGCGGCTTCGAAGGTCGGATCCAGCAGGTCGGGATAGAGCTGGTCCAGCAGCTCGGCGCGGACCATCCCCTTGTAGATCAGCGACCGGGCTGACAGGGAGCAGATGTAGAAACCGGGCACGCTTTCGGCGATTACCGCGCTCTCGATGCGGCGGCGGACCAGATAGAGTTCGCGCTCCAGCGCCTCGCCGTCGTCCGTCAGATCGGCGGGCACGGCCAGCATGATCTGTTCGATTTCGGGCCGGGTTGCATCGGCCTTGGAGCCGACGACGGACAGATCGATGGGCGTCTGGCGCCAGCCGTAGATGGTGAACCCGGCGCGCAGGACCTCGGTCTCGACGATGGCGCGGGCGCGGTCCTGGGCGCCGAGGTCGGTGCGCGGCAGGAAGATCTGGCCGATGGCGATGGGGCCGGGCTTGAGCGTCTGGCCGATGACGCGAACCTGTTCGGCGAAGAAGGCCTGGGGCGCCTCGACCATCAGACCGGCGCCGTCGCCCGACAGCCCGTCGGGATCGACCGCGCCCCGGTGGGCGACGTTCTTCAGCGACTTGATGGCCAGTTCGACCACCTCGCGGCGCGGCTTGCCGTCGATCGCGGCGACGAGGCCGACGCCGCAGGCGTCCTTCTCCGACGACGGCTCGTAGGCGTGGGCGTCGATGAGGCGCTGTCGGTCTTCTTGGTACTTGGTCAGCCAGGTCATGCGTACTCTCCGCTCATCCCCGCGAAGGCGGGGACCCAGTGCTTTTGTGAGGCACGGGCGGTTGGGATGGGGGTCAGCGGGCACGCGAAAATACGAGCCCGCCCAAAGAACTGGGTCCCCACCTTCACGGGGATGTACGGAGTTTGACGTGTCATGCCGCCACCGAGTCGGCTTGAGCCTTGAGGTAACGGTCGATCTCGGCGGCAGCGTCCTGACCGTCGCGAACGGCCCAGACGACGAGCGAGGCGCCACGGACGGCGTCCCCTGCAGCATAGACGCCGGGCAGGCTGGTGGCGAAGCCGGACCGGGCGGTGGCCACGGTGTTCCACTCAGTCAGGCTGAGCTCGTCGTGGTGGGCGGCGAACGCTTCCGGCTCGAAGCCCAGCGCCTCGATGACGAGGTCGGCCTTCAGGTCGAAATCGGCGCCCGGGACCGGCACGATCTCGCGGCGTTTGCCGAACTCGGGTTCCGACAGGGCCATGCGCGCGGCGCGGACGGCGGACACCGAGCCGTCACGCGACATCAGGGCCTTGGGCGCGCCCAGCCACTCGAAGCGGATGCCCTCTTCCTCGGCGTTGAGAACCTCGCGGGCCGAGCCGGGCATGTTCTCGCGGTCACGACGGTACAGGCAGGTGACGCTCTCGGCCCCCTGGCGGATTGCGGTGCGGACGCAGTCCATGGCCGTATCGCCGCCGCCGATGACGACGACGTTGCGACCCCGGGCGTGATGGCCGGTGTCGTCGTCGGCCTCGCCCAGGTCGCGGCGGTTCTGGTGGATCAGGAACTCGAGCGCGGGGAGGGTGTCGCCCGGACCCGCGCCGGGCACCTGCAGCGCGCGGGCCTGATAGACGCCCATGGCCAGCAGGACGGCGTCGTGGCGCTCGCGCAACTCGGCAAGGGTAATGTCGGTCCCGAAATCGCAATGGGTGACGAAGGTGACGCCGCCGTCGATCAGACGATCAATGCGGCGCTGGACGACGCGCTTCTCCAGCTTGAAGCCGGGGATGCCGTAGGTCAGCAGGCCGCCGGGGCGGTCGTGGCGGTCGTAGACGGTGACCTGATAGCCCTGTTCGCGCAGCCGGTCGGCGGCGGCCATGCCGGCGGGGCCGGCGCCGACGATGGCGACAGACTGGGCTCGTTCGTGCAGCGGGCGGATCGGCTCCACCCAGCCGTTGTCGAAGGCGGTGTCGCCGATGAAGGCCTCGACCGAGCCGATGGTCACGGCTTCCCAGCCGGACTGGTTCAGGGTGCAGGAGCCCTCGCATAACCGGTCCTGCGGACAGATGCGGCCGCAGATCTCGGGCATGGTCGAGGTGGCCGAGGCGATACGCCAGGCTTCGCGCATCTCGTCCTCGGCGGACAGGCCCAGCCAGTCGGGGATGTTGTTCTGCAGTGGGCAGGCCGTCTGGCAGAAGGGCACGCCGCAGTCGGTGCAGCGGCCGGCCTGGATCTCGACGGTCTCGGTGGTCGGTTTGACGATGATCTCGCCGAAATCCTGCACGCGCACGGACGCCTCCGCCTTGGGCAGGCGGCGCGGCTGGACGACGAACCCTTGCGGTCCGGATGGGCCTTTCTGTTGCATGGCAACATATAAGGCGAGACAGGGCCGTCAGCGCAAATGATTTCCCCGATATGGCTTCAATTCATCCAGCATGCGCATGAAATATGCGCACAGCTGCGAATGGATCGCGGATTTCTCCCTCTCCTGCGGGGGAGCGTCGTTACGTAGCGACGCGGTGGGAGCCGCCGGTGTTGCAGATGCGGGCCTGCGGGGTGTCGACTTGCCGCCCCCACCCGGTCTCCGCTGCGCTCCGACCACCCTCCCCCGAAGGGGAGCGAGAGTCTGTTCAGTCAGGTCTGGTCCCAGCCACCCGCCAGCGCCTTGAACAGGGCGATCTGGTAGGTGGTCACCAAAGCGTCCGACTGGGCCAGGGTCGCGTCGGCGGCCGCTTCCGTGCGCTGGGCGTCAAGCACGGTGAACAGGCTGTCGGCCCCGGCGTCGAAACGCAGGCGGGCCAGACGGGAGGCGTTGGCGGCCTGGTCCCGCGCCTCGGTCAGGGCCGCGCGGCGGTCCAGTTCGTTGGCGTAGTTGGTCAGGGCCGTCTCGGTCTCCTGCAGGGCCAGCAGCACCGTCTGGTCGAAGGTCGCCAGGGCTGCGTCGGTGCGGGCGTCGGCGGCTTCGATCCGGGCGCGGCCGGCCAGGATGTTGGGGAAGCTCCAGCTGATCAGCGGGCCGAACGAGAAGCGATACGACGTGTCGTCGCTGAGATCGCCGGCCTCCAGCGCTGTCGAGCTGATCGACCCGCCGAGCGAGATGGTCGGGAAAAGAGCGGCCGTGGCGACATTGACCCGTGCAGCGGCGCCGACGAGGGCGCGCTCCGCCTGACGGACGTCGGGACGACGGGCCAGAAGGGCCGCGCCGTCGCCGACCGGGATCGGCTGTGAAAGCTGCGGCGGACGTTGGCATGACCGGGCGGCCTCGGAGGCTTCGGCCGGAGCGACGCCGGTCAGGGTGGCGAGGCGATACAGGGCGCCGTCGCGCTGGGCGCGCAGAGTCGGCAACTGTGCGCGGGTGGAGGCGAGCAGCGACCGGGCGCGGGCGGTGTCGAGGCCCGTGCCGGCGCCCCCTTCCAGCAGGCGCTGGGTCAGGTCGGCAGTGTTCTGCTGCAGACCGATTGTGCGTTCGGCGACCGCGATCTGGGCATTGGCGGAACAGGTGTCGGCATAGGCGCGGGCGGTCTCGGCCGCGACCGTGACGCGGATCACGTCGAGCACCGCGGCCTGGGCTTCGGCGTCGGCATTCGCGGCGCGGAGGGTCGAGGCGACGCGACCGAACAGGTCGATCTCGTAGGAGGCGTCGAGGCCGACGGCATAGACATCGACCTCCGGCGCTTGCTGACCAGCGGGGAGGCCGGGCTTGGTCGCGACCGAGGCGCGGCTGCGGGTCGCGGACGCCGAGGTGTTGGTCGTCGGGAACAGACCCAAGCGGGCTTCCGACAGGCTGGCCCTGACGGCGCGTAGATTGGCGACGGCGGCTTCCAGCTCGTTGTTCTGTGCGAAGGCCTGCTCGATCAGGCCGTCCAGCGTCGGGTCTGCATAGAGCCGCCACCAGTCGTTGCGGGCCTCTGCGGTTGAGGTCGCGCCGTTGGCGGACCCGAGCGGCGAACTTACGAAGGCGCCCGACGCGAGGGGGGGGGAGAATAGCGTCGGGCGCCTTCGGCCCGACCGCGCAGGCCGCCAGCAGGGCAGCAGCAGCGCACGGGGTCAGGAGGGGGGTGAGGCGAGCAGTCATACGGCGTCTCCCGTGCGGGGCGCGTTGAGCGCCGGCGTGGGCTGGTTGTGGATGGCGTCGTCTGAGGGCGAGGCCGTCGTCGGGGTCGCGCTGGGTGCTGCAGGGCGCTGCGGAATCTTCGCGGCCAGGCCGCGGCAGATCACATAGAAGACCGGCGTGAACAGCAGGCCGAAGACGGTCACCCCGATCATGCCGAAGAACACCGCCGCCCCGAGGGAGCGACGCATCTCGGCACCGGCGCCCTCCGACAACACCAGGGGCAGAACCCCCAGGATGAAGGCGAACGACGTCATCAGGATCGGGCGAAGACGGGTCTTGGCGGCCGCGACGGCGGCGTCCCAGCGGTCCAGTCCGTGTTCGTCCTCGTTCTGCTTGGCGAACTCGACGATCAGGATGGCGTTCTTGGCGGCCAGCGCGATCAGCACCACAAGTCCCACCTGAACGAGGATGTTGTTGTCGAGTCCGAGGGCGTTCACCCCCAGCATGGCCGCCAGCAGACACATCGGCACTATCAGGATCACGGCCAGCGGAAGCGTGAAGGCCTCGTACTGGGCGGCGAGCACCAGGAAGACCAGAAGCACCGCGACCACGAAGATGATCGTCGCACCGCCGGAAGCCGTCTTCTCCTGCAGGGCCAGACCGGTCCATTCGTAGGAGAAGCCCGGCGGCAGGGTGGTCGCCGCCATATTCTCCATGATGCCGATGGCCATGCCGGATGAGACGCCCGGCGCGCCCTGACCCTGCAGCTCGGCTGCAGGGAACAGGTTGTGGCGCACGATCCGGGACGGACCCGCGCTCTCGCGGAACGTGGCGACCGAACCCAGGGGCACCATGGCGCCCGAGGCCGAACGAACCTTCAGATTGGCGATGTCGGCCATGTCGTCGCGATAGGCCGGCTCCGCCTGCGCCGTCACCCGGAAGGTGCGGCCCAGCATGTTGAAGTCGTTGACGTAGGATGAGCCCAGATAGATTCCCATCGTGTTGAACACGTCGGAGGGCTGGACCCCCATCATCAGGGCGCGGTCGCGATCGACGTCGGCTTCGACGCGCGGCGAGGCAGTGTTGTAGGTCGAGAAGACCTGCTGAACCTCGGTCGGCGCCTGGGCCGCGGCGCCCATCATGGCGAATGTCGCGCCCTCGAGCGCGCCATAGCCTGCGCCCGACCTGTCCTGGATCATCATCGCGAAACCGTTGCCGGTGCCCAGGCCCTGGATGGACGGCGGGGCGATGACGAAGATGTTCGCGTTCTGGATTCCCTGCGCCGCGCCGGTGATTGCGCCGGCAAGGGCTGCAGCGGTCGTCTCCCGCGTCGTCCGGTCGTGGAAGTCGTTCAGACGGACGAAGATGGTCGCGGCATTGGAGCCGAACGAGAAGCTGGTGCCGTCCAGGCCGGAGAAGGCCACGGTGCCGTCGACGCCCCCGGTATTCTCGATGATCTCGCGGGCGCTGGTCATCACCGCATTGGTGCGTTCCAGCGAGGAGCCGGCAGGCAGCTGGATCACGCCGATCAGGAAGCCCTGGTCCTGGTCCGGGATGAAGCCCGACGGGGTGTCGATCAGGCGCCAGGCGGTGAGGCCGAGCAGGCCGACATAGACGACCAGAACAACGGCGACCGTGCGGACCAGACGAGCGGTCAGACGGCCGTATTTTTGGGACAACCAGTCGAAGCCCTCGTTGAATTTCCGACCCGCCCAACCGCCATAGTAGCGGGCCTTGCCCAGAACGGTCGTCGGACGGGCCGCCTTCTCGTCATGCTCGTCGTGCGGCTTCAGCAGCAGGGCGGCCATGGCCGGCGACAGCGTCAGGGAGACGAACAGCGACGTCACCGAGGCGGCCGCGATGGTCACGGCGAACTGGCGGTAGAAGATGCCCGGAATCCCGGGCACGAACATGGTCGGAACGAACACCGCGACCAGCACCAGACCGATGGCGATCAGGGCTCCCGACACCTCCTGCATGGACTTGTAGGCGGCTTCCCTGGGCGACAGGCCCTCGCGAATGTAGCGTTCCACGTTCTCGACCACGACGATGGCGTCATCGACCACGATCCCGACCGCGAGCACCAGGGCTAGCAGCGACAGGGAGTTGATCGAATAGCCGAGCGCCAGCTGGACCGCGAAGGTGGCGACCAGGGCGATCGGGATGGCGACGATCGGGATGATCGCGGCGCGCCACGACTGCAGGAAGATCAGCACGACGAGCACGACGAGGATGATCGCCTCGATCAGGGTGTGCTGCACCGACTCGACCGAGGCGGCGACGAACTCCGTCGGATTGTAGCGGACACCGATCTCGAGCCCCTGGGGGGCGTCGGCCTTGATCTTCTCGATCTCCGCCAGGACGCGTTCGGCGGTACCCAGGGCGTTGGCTCCCGGTTGCTGAACAACGGCGATGCCGACGCCGCGCACGCCGTCGAAATAGCCCTGGATGCCGTAATCCTGCGCGCCGAGTTCGACGCGGGCGACGTCGCGAACCCGGGTGACCCTGCCTTCGGCGTCGGTCTTGATGACGATCTCGGCGAACTCGTCCGGGTTGGACAGACGGCCCTGGACCTGGATCGGCTGCTGGAAGGCGGAGGCGTTGGTTGCGAACGGCGGCTGACCGGTGGAGCCGGCGGCGGCCTGGATGTTCTGGCTGCGCAGGGCTCCGACGATGTCGGTGGCGTTCAGGCTGCGGGCTGCGGCCTTGGCCGGGTCGATCCAGACGCGCATCGAATAGTTGCCGCCGCCGAAGACGGTGACGTTGCCGACGCCCTCGATGCGCAACAGCCGGTCGCGCAGGGTCGAGTTGGCGTAGTTGCCGACATAGTCGTTGTTCAGGACGTTCCCGGGCGAGGTCAGGCCCAGGATCATCAGGAATCCGGATTCCTGCTTGTTCACGATCACGCCGACCTGGCGCACGGCCTCGGGCAGGCGGGGCTCGGCCAGGGCGACGCGGTTCTGGACCAGCACCTGGGCCGAATCGAGATCCGTGCCGGGCTGGAAGGTCACGGTGATCGACACTGCGCCGTCGGAGGTCGAGGACGAGAAGAGGTAGAGCATCCCCTCGACGCCGTTCACCTCCTGCTCGATCGGGGCGGCCACAGTCTCGGCCAGGGTCTCGGCCGAGGCGCCCGCGTAGGCGGTGTTGATGGTGATGGTGGGGGGCGCGATCTCCGGATACTGCGCGAGCGGCAGCAGCGGATAGGCGAAGATCCCGACCAGGGTGATGAACACCGACAGGACGGCCGCGAAGATCGGCCTGTCGATGAAGAAGCGAGAGATGTTCATGCGTCTGGCCTCAGTCGCCGACGGAGACGGATTGCGTCAGGGCGCCGGCGGGGGTGCCCGTCGCCGCTGGCGGCGCATAGGTGGTCGGGACGGATTCCGGGCGTGGCTGGCGCGTGATGCGGCCGTTGGCGGGGGCCACCTTCATGCCCGGCATGGCGCGCTGCAGACCATCGATGATGACCCGGTCGGTCGGACGGAGGCCCGAACGGATGACGCGCAGGCCATCGACGAGCGGGGCGAGCTGGACCGGGGTCGGGGTGACCGAACCGTCGGCGGCGACGACCGAGACGACGCGGCGGGCCTGATCCGTGCCGATGGCCGAATCCGGCACCAGCAGGGCGTCATAGGCGCCGGCGCCGGCGACGCGGGCCTGGGCGAACATGCCCGGTTTCAGGAAGCCGTCGCCGTTCGGAATGACTGCCCGCAGGCGGATGGTGCCCGAGGCGGCGTCGACCGCGTTGTCGGTGAAGTCGAGCGTGCCTGTGCGGGTGAAGTCGCTCTCGTCCTGCAGACGGATGCGGACCGGCGCGGAGCGGCCGGCGCGGGCGTCGCGCTGATACTTCAGCAACAGGGCTTCGGAACCCTCGAAGACGAAGTAGATCGGCGAGGAGGAGACAATGGTGGTCAGGACGTCGGCGGCGGACGATCCGCCGGCGATGACATTGCCCGGATCGACGCGACGGTCCGACACGCGGCCCGAGGCCGGGGCGGTGACGCGGGTGAACTCGAGCTCCAGCTGGCGCGCTCTGACGGCGGCCTGGGCGGAGGCGACGGAGGCCTCGCCGATCTGGACGGCGCCCCTGTTGGTGTCGACCTCGGCCTGGCTGACGGCCTGGCTGGCCAGCAGGCCTTCCGAGCGGGCCAGGTTGGTGCGGGCAAGCGTCAGCTGCGCCTGGGCCTGGTTGAGGGCGGCGCGGGCCGAGGCCAGCTGGGCCTGGGCCGGACGCTGATCGAGGGTGAACAGCAGCTGGCCGCGCTGGACATAGGCGCCGTCGCGGAAGTGTACGGCCTGGATTAAGCCGCCGACGCGGGCCCGAACCTCGACCGAGGAGGTGGCCTCGAATCGACCGGTGAAATCGTCCCAGTCGACGACGCGTTCAGCCAGCGGCACGGCCACGGTGACGGGCGCGGCCGGCGGCGGGCCCTGCGCTTCCGAACGTTGTGAACAGCCGTAAAGCGCGCCCGTCGCGAGGACGGACACGGCGATGATCTTCAGCCTGCGCATGCGCGCAATCTCCCTTGAGGGGGCAAATTCCCTGTCGGGCGCGACCGGTATCACGGGGGAGGAGCTCCCGGTCATCGCCTGATGACTTACTTGTGTCCATCGACTGCTCTTGTCAACAGCCGATGACATAGCCATACCTTTCCTACGGCTATTGGAGATCACATTGAGTTTCGCCGTTTGCCATCGACCCCGGAACGCAGCGGCCACGCGCAGCGCTATCCTCGACGCGGCCAGCAAACGGTTCACGGCCGAGAGTTATGATCAGGTAGGGATGCGAGACATCGCCAAGGATGTCGGCGTCGATCCCGCCCTGATCTCCCGCTATTTCGGCTCCAAGGAAGAGCTGTTCCGGGCCGTGCTCGACGACTGCGACGGTAAGGACCTCATGGAAGGCGACCGCTCGACGTTTGGCGAACGGATGGCCGACAACCTGGTCTATGGCCCGGCCAAGGACGATGACCTGGCGTGGCTGCTGATCATGCTGAAGTCAGCCGGCTCGCCCAAGGCGGCGGAGATCGTTCAGCAGTTGTCGACCGAGTGTTTCTACCAGCCGCTCACAGAGTGGCTCGGCGGCAAGGACGCGCCGATCCGGGCCCGAATCCTGGCCGGTATCCTGATGGGCGTAGCTGTGGGCCGCGATCTGTCCGGCGGCATGAAGCTGTCGGCCGACGAATGCGAACGCATGAAGGCGCGCCTTGCCCCCATGTTGCAGGAATTGGTGGATGGCTAACTCCGTCTCTCGTCCGGCTAGTGCCGGCCGATCTGGGTAGGAGCAGCGCGCGGCGTTTCGACCCACAACTACTGCGCATGCGGTGGATTTCACCCGACGCATTTCAGTCGTCGGTTATAATTACCCCTTGGATATCCAGGCGAGCAGATATTGGAAGTTTATTCCAAAAGCGGGTTGTGCAGCGCAGCGATTTCTGGCTCTATGTCTCTGCAATGAGGAGTTGGCCGTGAGCCACGAGACCCGTCACACCCCGATCCGCCACACGGCCCGCGCCGTCGCCGCGACGCGCCCTGTTGTCACGCCCGCCGCCCTGACCACCCTTATTGTCAGCGTACTCCTTGGCCTGCTCTCTGGAGCGGCGTGGATGCAACCGACCTGAACCCAAGCAAAATCAGGATCGACGCAGCCACCCGCTCCCGAAAGGAAGCGGGTTTTTTATTGCGCCGATCCGGGACCCTTCTCGGAACGCCTCAAGACCATGACGCAAGATTTCACCCCGGAAGATACGGCCCCGTCGCCACAGCGACGGAGCGCCGTCGTGACCGCAGGAGCCAACCGCGCCGCGGCCCGCAGCTATCTGCGGGCCGCGGGCATGGACGACGCTGATTTCGAGAAGCCGATGATTGCGGTGGTCAACACCTGGTCGTCGGTGACGCCGTGCAACATGCACCTGGACCGGCTGGCTAGGGACGTTTGCGCCGGCATCGTCGCGGCCGGCGGCTTCCCGATCGACTTCAACACCATCGTCGTCACCGACGGCATCTCCATGGGCACGCCGGGCATGAAGGCCTCGCTGATCAGCCGCGAGGTCGTGGCCGACTCGATCGAACTGGCGGTCCAGGGGCATCAGCTGGACGGCGTCGTCTGCATCGTCGGTTGTGACAAGACGATCCCGGCGGCAGCCATGGCCCTGGCCCGGATGGATATCCCGGGTCTGGTCTACTACGGCGGAACGATCATGCCGGGCGTCATCGGCGGCAAGGAGATCTCCATCCAGGAGGTGTTCGAGGCCATCGGCGCCCGCGGCGCCGGGACCATCGACGACGAACAGCTGAAGAGGGTCGAGAGCGCGGCCTGTCCCGGCGCGGGCGCCTGCGGCGGTCAGTTCACGGCCAACACCATGGCCATGGCCCTGTCGGTCATGGGGTTGTCTCCCATGGGAGCGAACGACGTCCCGGCCGTCGATCCGATGAAGGGGGCCCAGGGTCATCGCTGCGGCGAACTGATCGTCGAGCGCGTCTTCGCCGGCGACACGGCGCGCAAATACATCACCCGCGCCTCGCTGAAGAACGCGGCGGCCGCCGTTTCCGCCTCGGGCGGGTCGACCAATGCGGTGCTGCACCTGACCGCCATCGCCATCGAGGCGGGTATCGAGTTCGGCGTCGAGGACTGCAACACGGCCTGCGAGGACACGCCGGTCATCTGCGACCTGAAGCCGGGCGGCCGGTTTCTAGCCTCGCATCTGTACGCCTCCGGCGGCACCCGACTGGTGACCCAGCGGCTGGCCGAGGCTGGCAAGATCGTCAACGCGCCCACCGTCTCGGGCCGCAGCCTCTTCGCCGAGGCTGCCGAGGCTGAGGAGACCCCGGGTCAGCAGGTCGTCTCGACGGTCGCCGAGCCTTTCAGCCCGCGCGGCTCCTATGCCGTGATCTATGGCGACATCGCCCCGGACGGCGCCGTCATCAAGCTGACCGGCCACAAGGTGGACCGGTTCGAGGGCCCCGCCTGCGTGTTCGATTCCGAGGAAGACGCCTTCCACGCCGTGCAGGACGGTTCGGTCGGCGAGGGCGACGTCATCGTTATCCGCTACGAAGGTCCGCAAGGCGGCCCCGGCATGCGCGAGATGCTGCAGGTCACTGCCGCCCTGAAAGGGCGCGGCATCCATAACGTGGCCCTGATCACCGACGGCCGGTTCTCGGGCGCCAGCTACGGCTTCGTCGCCGGCCATGTGTCGCCGGAGGCGGCCGCGGGCGGCCCGATCGGCCTGATCCGCGACGGCGATCGCATCACCATCGACGTCACCGCGCGCCGCATCGACGTCGCCGCCGACCTGGCCGCGCGTCGGACCGGCCACGTCGCCCCGCCGCTGAACGCCGCGACCGGCGTCTTCGCCAAATACCGCGCCTCGGTGGCCTCCGCCGCCCAGGGCGCCGTCACCATTCCCAACCCGCCGCCCGCGCAAGTCCGGGCGGACCAACGACAGACGCAGGAAGCCTGAGCCATGGAAATCTATACCAACGACGACATCCGTCCCGGCGTCATCGCCGGTCAGCGCATCGCCGTCATCGGCTATGGCTCCCAGGGCCGCGCCCACGCGCAGAACCTGAAGGAGTCCGGCCACGACGTCGTCGCCGGCGTCCGTCACGGTGGCAAGGGCTGGAAGAACGCCACCGCCGACGGCATCGCCACGGCCGAGCCTTCGGAGGCCGTGAAGGGGGCGGACATCATCGCCGTCCTGACGCCCGACATGGCCCAGGCCGAAATCTACAAGACGGTCATCGAGCCCAATGCGAAGAAGGGCGCGGCCATCCTGTTCGCCCACGGGTTCTCCATCCTGTACGGCCGCGTCACCCCGCGTAAGGACATGGACGTCATCCTGGTCGCGCCCAAGGGGCCGGGCGATCTGGTCCGTCGCGAATACGCGCGCGGACGCGGGGTCCCAGCTCTGTTCGCCGTCGAGCAGGACGCGACCGGCAAGGCTCGCGACCGGGCCATGGGCTATGCCAAGGGCATCGGCGGCGCGACCGGCGGCCTGCTGGAAACCTCGTTCAAGGAAGAGACCGAGACCGATCTGTTCGGCGAACAGGCCGTCCTGTGCGGCGGCGCCAAGGAACTGGTCATGAGCGGGTTCACCACCCTGGTCGAAGCCGGCTACCAGCCCGAGATCGCCTATTTCGAGTGCATGCACGAGCTGAAGCTGATCGTGGACCTGTTCTACGAGGGCGGCATCACCAAGATGAACGAGTTCATATCGGAGACGGCCAAATGGGGTTCGGTCGTCAGCGGCCCGCGCGTCATCAACGCCGAGACCCGCGCGCGGATGAAGGAGATCCTGACCGAGATCCAGGACGGCACCTTCGCCCGCGAATGGATAGCCGAGAACGAAGCCGGCAAGGGCGCCTATGACGCCCTGGTCAAGGCCGACAGCGAGCATCTGATCGAATCGGTCGGCAAGGGTCTGCGCGAGCGGATGGCCTGGCTGCACGCCCCCAAGACCGCCGAAGCCGCATAGTCGAACCGCAAAAAAGTCAGTCCCAGAACCGCAATGTCCGCAGTCGCCACCGCCATCAGCGCCAAGGCCGCAGCCGCTCCCCAGAGCGGCGCACGGTTGCTCGTCTCCACCCTGGACCGGTTGGGCGTCGAGGTGGTGTTCGGCTATCCGGGCGGCGCGATCATGCCGGTCTACGACGCCCTGACGGGGTCGAAGTTGAAGCACATCCTGGTGCGTCACGAGCAGGGCGCGGCCTTCGCCGCCGACGCCTATGCCCGGGCGACCGGGAAGGTCGGGGTCTGTATGGCGACCTCGGGTCCGGGGGCGACCAACCTGATCACTGGCATCGCCAATGCGATGATGGATTCGGTGCCGATGGTCTGCATCACCGGCAACGTCGCAACCCATCTGATGGGGACCGACGCCTTTCAGGAGATCGACATCCTGGGCGTCACCCTGCCGCTGGTGAAGCATTCGTGGGTCGTGCGAAACCCGGCCGACGTCCCCGCTGTCCTCGAGGAAGCCTTCCACGTCGCCCGCTCGGGCCGCCCCGGTCCGGTCCTGGTCGATCTGCCCAAGGACGTGCAGGTCGGCATGACCTCGGACGACTTCGGTTTCCACTATCCCAACGACGTCACGTCGCTGGATCACGCCGCGATCGCCGAGGCGGAGACCCTGATCCGCGCCGCCGAACGTCCGCTGATCTATATCGGCGGTGGGGTGAAGATCGCCGGCGCCGTGGAGGCCCTGCGCGACTTCGCCGAACGCACCGGCATCCCCTCCGTCTCGACCCTGAACGCCCTCGGCTCGATCCGCACCGACGCGCCGGGCTTCCTGGGCATGCTGGGCATGCACGGCACGCGCGCCGCCAACGAGGCGGTCCAGGACTCGGATCTGTTGATCGTCTTCGGCGCCCGGTTCGATGACCGCGCCACGGGAAAGCTGAACGAGTTCGCGCCGCATGCGAAGGTTGTCCATTTCGACATCGACCCGGCCGAGATCGGCAAACTGCGCGCCGCCCACGTTCCTGTCATCGGCGACCTGAAGGCGGGCATCGAGACCCTGACCGGGCGCATGGCTGGCCCAGAAAGAGGGGGCGCGTCTCTGGCCATCGATCCGTGGATCATCCGCTCGACCACGAACGCGAAACGGAACGCCTTCCGTTACGACGCGCCGGGCGAGGGGGTCTATGCCCCGGCCCTGCTGAACGAACTGTCGAAGACGGCGGGCGACAGCTTTATCGCCGCCTGCGATGTCGGCCAGCATCAGATGTGGGTGGCCCAGCACTGCGCGTTTTCGCGTCCTGAATCCCACCTGACCTCTGGCGGCCTGGGCGCGATGGGCTACGGCCTGCCGGCCGGCCTGGGCGCCAAGCTGGCCAAACCCGACGCCCACGTCGTCACCATCTCCGGCGACGGCAGCTTCATGATGAACATTCAGGAGCTGGCGACCCTGCGTCGCTACGGCGTGGCCCTGAAGATCGTTCTGCTGGACAACGCCTCCCTGGGACTGGTGCGCCAGTGGCAGGAGCTGTTCTTCGCCGAGAACTATTCCGAGGTCGACCTGTCGGACAATCCCGACTTCGTCGCCGTGGCCCAGGCTTTCGGGATCGAGGCCTTCATGATCGACCGGCGCGACCAGGTCACCGACGGCATCGCCCGCCTGCTGGCCGCGCCCGGTCCGTGCCTGATGCACGTCTTGATCGACCCCAAAGAGAACGTCTGGCCGCTTGTCCCTCCGGGCAAGTCAAACGGCGAAATGATGCACGACACGCGATTTGACGAAGGAGACATGTGATGAGCGACACCATCCATATCCAGATCGACCGGGCCGACGGCTCGCTCCAGCGTCTCATCGGTCTCGTGGAGCGCCGCGGCTTTCACATCGACGGCATGAGCCTGTCGGACGAGGGTGCGATGCGCCGTGTCCAGCTGCAGGTGCGCGGGCGCGATGCGGGCCGCTGCACGGAAAACCTGGGTCGCCAGATCGACAAGCTGTGCGGCGCGACGCGGGTCGGATTCACCGGTTCGAGCTACGCCTATCAGGGCAGCGTGGCAGCATGAGCGGCTCCGTATCCGATCGAGTATCGCCCGACCCGAACAGGCTCATCGTCTTCGACACGACCATGCGCGACGGCGAGCAGGCCCCGGGCTTCTCGATGTCCCCGGCCGACAAGGTGCGGATGGGCCACCAGCTGAAGGCCCTGGGCGTCGATGTCATGGAGGCCGGTTTCGCCGCCGCCTCGCCGGGCGACGAGGACTGCATCCGTGCCGTGGTCGGCGAGATGGCCGAGGACGATAGCGGTCCGGTATTCTGCTCGCTGTCGCGCTCCAACGAGGCGGACATCGACGCCTCGTACCGGGCCCTTCGCGGGACCAAGCGCCGCCGCTGCCACGTCTTCATCGGCACCAGCCCGATCCACCGCGCGGCCAAGCTGCGAATGACACCCGATCAGGTGCTGGCCCAGGCCGTGCGGGCGGTCGAATATGCCCGCACTCACTTTCACGACGTCGAGTTCTCGGCCGAGGATGCGATCCGCACCGAACCCGAGTTCCTGGCAGAGGTGCTGGAAGCCGCCAGCGCAGCGGGGGCCTCCACCCTGAATGTGCCCGATACGGTCGGCTATGCGACGCCGGACGAGATTGCGTCCCTGTACCGCTTCCTGATCGCGCGGATCCGTCCGCGCTTCCCCCACGTCGTCTTCTCGACCCATTGTCACAACGACTTGGGTCTGGCCGTCGCCAACAGCCTGTCGGCGATCGAGGCCGGCGTGCGTCAGGTCGAATCGACCATCAACGGCATCGGCGAGCGCGCCGGCAACGCCGCGCTGGAAGAGGTCGTCATGGCCCTGCGCGTCCGCGCCGAACGCTATGGCGTGACGACCGGCATCGACACCACGAAGCTGCTGGAAACCAGCCGCACGCTGAGCGAGGTCACCCACTCGCCGATCGTGCGCAACAAGGCCATCGTCGGCATCAACGCCTTCGCCCATGAGGCCGGCATCCACCAGCACGGCATGTACGCCGATGCCCGCACCTATGAGATCATGCGTCCCGAGGATGTCGGCTTCTCGGGCAGCTTCTTCGTGCTGGGCAAGCACTCGGGCCGGACGGCGGTGCAGAAGCGGGCCGAGGTGCTGGGCTATCCGCTGATCGGCGACCCCCTGAACGACGCCTTCGCCGCCTTCAAGACGCGGGCGGACGAGATCGGCGAGATCGACGACGCCGAACTGATCGCCATCTGCACGGCGACGCAGAGGGATGCGCATGTCGCCGCCTAGGACCCTGTTCGACAAGGTCTGGGACGCCCACGTCGTGACGCCGGAGACGGCCGAGACCCCGGGCGTCCTCTATATCGACCTGCATCTGGTCCACGAGGTCACCAGCCCGCAGGCCTTCACCGAGATCGAGGCGAGGGGCCTGAAGGTCCGTCGCCCTGACAAGACCTTCGCGACTCTGGACCATTCGACCCCGACCCTGCCGGCCGGGCTGAACGGGCTTAAGCCCTATGTCACCGCCGAGGCCGAGGCCCAGGTGCATCGGCTGGAAGAGAACTGCGAGCGGCACGGCATCGACCTGGCCGGCTGGGGTTCGCCGGATCGCGGCGTGGTCCATGTCATGGGACCGGAGCTGGGCCTGACCCAGCCGGGGATGACCGTCGTCTGCGGCGACAGCCATACGGCGACGCACGGCGCCTTCGGGGCCCTGGCCTTCGGCATCGGCACGTCGGAGGTTGGCCATGTGCTGGCGACCCAGTGCCTGTTGCAGCGCAAGTCGAAGGCCATGCGGGTCACGGTCACCGGCGCCCTGACGCCGGGCGTGTCGGGCAAGGATGTGGCTCTGGCCGTCATCGCCGAGCTGGGCTTCGGCGGCGGCACCGGCTTCGTCATCGAATACGCCGGCGAGGCGGTGCGGTCTCTCGACATGGAAGGGCGAATGACCCTTTGCAACATGTCGATCGAGGCCGGCGCGCGGGCGGGAATGATCGCGCCGGATGCCGTGGCCATCGACTGGCTGCGGGGACGCAAGCACGTCCCCCAAGGCGAGGCCTATGAGGCGAAGGCGGCCGAGTGGCTGGCGCTGGTCACTGATCCGGGCGCGGTCTTCGACGCGGAGATCTTCATCGACGGCGCCGCCATCCGCCCGATGGCGACATGGGGCACGACGCCGGACGCGGGTTCGCCGATCGGGTCGCGCGTGCCCGAGCCCAAATCCGACAGCGACCGCAAGGCCCTGGCCTATATGGGTTTCGAGGCCGGCGAGACGACGACGACCCAGGCGGTCGACGTGGTCTTCATCGGCTCCTGCACCAACGGTCGGCTGCCCGACCTGCGCGCGGCGGCCGAAGTGCTGCGGGGGCGCAAGGTGAAGCCGGGCGTGCGCATGCTGGTCGTGCCGGGCTCGGAGGCCGTGCGGCGCGACGCGGAGGCCGAGGGCCTGCACCATGTCTTCACCGAGGCGGGCGCCGAATGGCGCATCCCGGGCTGTTCGATGTGCATCGCCATGAACGGGGACTTCGTCGCGCCGGGCCAGCTGGCCGTCTCGACCTCCAACCGCAATTTCGAAGGCCGTCAGGGCAAGGGCGCCCGCACCATCCTGGCCAGTCCGGCGACGGCGGCGGCCTCGGCCATTGTCGGGATGCTGACCGATCCGCGTGTGTATCTGAGCGAGGCCGCGCATGCCTGAACCCCTGAAAGTCCTGACCTCGCGGACGCTGGTCCTCACGCAAGCAAACATCGACACCGACCAGATCATCCCGGCGCGGTTCCTGACCACGACCGAGACCACGGGTCTGGGTCAGAAGGCCTTCTACGACTGGCGCTACGAGGCCGACGGCTCGGCGCGGCCCGAAGCGGTGCTGAACCGGATCGATCCGGCCGAGCATCGCATCCTGGTCGCCGGCGACAATTTCGGCTGCGGCTCGTCGCGCGAGCATGCGCCCTGGGCTCTGTACGACTACGGCTTCCGGGCCGTGATCTCGACCTCGATCGCCGACATCTTCACCTCCAACGCCCTGAAAAACGGCTTCCTGCCCGTCGTCGTCGATCAGGCGACGTGGGAGGATCTGGTCGCCAACCCGGAACAGGTCGTAACCATTGACCTGGAGGCTGGAGAGGTCCGCCGGGGCAACCATGCGCCGGTCACCTTTGTGGTCGAGCCCTTCGCGCGCCAGTGCCTGCTGGACGGCGTCGACACCCTGGGCTGGCTCCAGAAACACATGCCTGACATTGAGTCCTACGAGCGTACCCATTCCCCGGAGCCCGCGTGATGCCGAATACCCAGACCTACAACATCGTCCTGTTGCCCGGTGATGGGGTCGGGCCGGAGGTGATCTCAGCGGCCAGGGACGTGCTGCGCGTCATTGCCGATTTCTACGGCCACAGGTTCGAGTTCCAGGAGCATCTGATCGGCGGCGCCGCCATCGACGAGACCGGCGATCCCCTGCCGCCCGAGACGACCGCAGCCTGTCTGGCCGCCGACGGCGTTCTGCTGGGCGCGGTCGGCGGGCCGAAGTGGGACGGCGGCAAGCGTCGTCCGGAAGAAGGACTGCTTGGCATCCGCAAGGCGATGGGGCTGTTCGCCAACCTGCGTCCGCTGCAGGTATCGCCGGTCCTGGCGCACCGCTCGCCGCTCAAGAAGGAGATCGTCGAGGGCGTCGACCTGATCGTCTTCCGCGAGCTGACCGGCGGGGTCTATTTCGGCGAGAAGACCCGCACAGATACGATGGCCTCGGACCTGTGCATCTACACCGTGCCCGAGATCGAGCGCATCACCCGCGCCGCGTTCAAGACCGCCCTGCAACGGCGCGGCAAGGTGACGTCCGTCGACAAGGCGAACGTCATGGAAACCTCAAGGCTGTGGCGAGAGGTCGTGACCCGCATCCATGCCGAGGAGTTCCCGCAGGTCCAGCTTGCGCATGCCCTGGTCGACTCCATGGCCATGCACCTGATCCGCAAGCCCCGCGAATACGACGTCATCCTGACCGAGAACATGTTCGGCGACATCCTGTCTGACGAGATCTCCGTGCTGGGCGGCTCGATCGGCCTGTTGCCGTCGGCGTCGCTGGGCGAATCGGGACCGGGCCTGTTCGAGCCGATCCACGGCTCGGCGCCGGACATCGCCGGGCAGGACCTCGCCAACCCGGTCGGAGCCATCCTGTCGGTGGCGATGATGCTGCGTCACAGCCTGAACCTGGATGACGAGGCCTCGTCGATCGAGGCGGCCGTTGCGGCCGTGCTGGCCGCTGGCGCCACGACGGCGGACCTGGGTGGCGAACTGGGCACACGGGCGGCGGCGGAGGCGATCATCGACGCAATCCGGGCCATCCACTGGGCCGCCGCGCACAGGGTTCAGATGCACTGGGGTTAACCTTTTCATCATGGTTGTGGCGCGCGAAACGATTGTGCGCTGCAGCTAAAGTAGAGGTAATATTTTCCCGTTTATGGGTGTTTAGCCCACGACAAGCACACGAAAATTGCGCCGGATACGGCGCAACCCCTTGCGTCTCTCGCGTTTGCGGTAAACAGTTCGCAACTGCGAGATCACACAGGGGATGCATTCATGTCGCAGTTCTTCAATCGCCTACCGGGCATCCTTGCCCTCTGTCTTCTAACGATCGGACTCTTCTACGCGGGGGGCGCCTTCGCCGAGGACGCCGCTGCGCCGGCCCCGATCACCGAGGCCGCAGTTCCGGCGACGCCGGTCGCGGAGGCCGCCGCTGCGGTCGAAGCCGCCGCCACCGAGGTAGCCGAGGCCGTCGTTCCCGAAGAAGAAGCAGCCGCTCCCACGCTTCTGGCCCACCAGGCCGCGCTCGAGCTCGACGCCGCCGGCACCAGCTGGCTGGGCACCTCGACCGCCCTGGTCCTGCTAATAACCCTCCCCGGTCTGGCCCTGTTCTACGGCGGCATGGTCCGTCGCAAGAACGTCGTGGCCACCATCACCCAGTCGGTCGGCGTGTTCGCCGTCGTGACCCTGGTCTGGTTCATCGCCGGCTATTCGATCGCCTTCAGCGCCAACGCTGACCCAGCGCTCCAGCCCTATATCGGGGGCTTCGACGCCCTGTTCCTGAACGGCATTTCCCTGCAGACGGCCAACGCCCTGCTGCCCGGGATTCCCGAATTCCTGTTCATCTCCTTCCAGATGACGTTCGCCATCATCCCGCCCGCCCTGATCACCGGCGCCTTCGCCGAGCGGTTCAAATATTCGGCCCTGCTGCTGCTCACCGCCCTTTGGTCGCTGCTGATCTACGCACCGATCTGCCACTGGGTCTGGGGCGGCGGCTTCCTGGGTTCGGCCGGCGTGCTGGACTTCGCTGGCGGCGCGGTAGTCCACGTCAACTCGGGTGTCGCGGGCCTGGTCTGCGCCCTCTTCCTCGGTCGTCGTAAGGGCTACGGCACCGACGTCATCACGGCTCACAACCCTGTCCTGACCATGATCGGCGCCTCGCTGCTGCTGGTCGGCTGGATCGGCTTCAACGCCGGTTCGGCGGGCGCGGCCAACGAGCTGATGGGCGTCGCCCTGCTGAACACCATCCTGGCCGCCGCCGCCGCCGCCCTGACCTGGAAGATCGTCGAGGTGATCGAGAAGAAGAAGGTGTCGCTGATCGGCATGCTGTCCGGCGTCGTCGCCGGTCTGGTCGCCATCACCCCCGCCGCCGGCTTCGTCGATCCAAAGGGGGCGGTCATCATCGGTCTGATCGCCGGACCGGTCTGTTACATCTCCTCGGTGTGGATCAAGAAACTGCTCCGCTATGACGACTCCCTGGACGCCTTCGGCATCCACGGCGCAGGCGGTTTGATCGGCGCCCTGCTGACCGGCGTGTTCGCCACGACCGCGATCAACAGCCTGGGTGAAGGCGCCAACATCCCGACCCAGGCCCTTGGCCTGGCCTGGACCATCGCCTATTCGGCGGTCGGCACCTTCATCATCCTGATCATCTGCAAGTTCACGACCGGGCTTCGCGTGACGGATGCGCAGGAAGCCGAAGGCTTCGACACCACCCTCCACGGCGAAGCCCTGGAACACTGACGACGGTTCCGCCGGGCGCGACTCTCCTCGCGTCCGGCGGCCAATCTGACAGATTCAAACAGAACACACGGGGATACCGAGATGAGACTGCAAGCAACCTGCGCGGCCCTGGCCGCCGCGATCGCCACCCTTGCCACAGCCGGCGCCGCTTCGGCCCAGGACGCGGAGTTCGCCTTCAACGCGGCGGCGACCAACGACTACGTCTTCCGCGGCGCCAGCCAGTCAAACGAGAACTTCGCCCTCTCGGGCGGTGTCGATATGACCATCGGCGGCCTTTACAGCGGCGTCTGGGCCTCGACCGTCGATTTCGGCGACGACACGTCGGCCGAGATCGACGCCTACGGCGGCTTCCGCTTCGAAGCGCAGGGCTTTGCCTTCGACCTCGGCGCGGTCGGTTATTTCTACGCTCATGACGACCAGGCCTCCGACTACGACTACGTCGAGGTGAAGGCCGCTGCGTCCCGCGCGATCGGCCCGGTGACCGCCGGCGTCGCCGTCTATTACTCGCCGGACTTCTTCGGCGTGGACGAGACCGCCACCTACGTCGAAGGCAATGTGGCGTTCACGCCGATCGACAAGGTCACGGTCTCCGGCGCCGTCGGCAAGCAGTGGCTGGACGTCACCGGCGACTACGTCACCTGGAACGTGGGCGCCGCCTACGCCTTCACCGATAGCCTGGTCTTCGACGTCCGCTATCACGACACTGACGTCGACAACGCGCCGCTGTACGACGGCCGCGCGGTCGCCACGCTGAAAGTCCTGTTCTAGTCTCCCTCTGAACCAGCCCGAAGACGCCGCCCCGGAGCGATCCGTGGCGGCGTTTTCGTTATCGGCTGTAGCGTTCTGCGACAGGAGCGTAGCGATCCCAGACCGCCCGGTCCGCCAGCGACCGTAACAGCTTCAGGTACTCCGCGTGGCTCCAGGCCAGGGGGGTGGCGGAGTTGGTGCCCTGGCCGGGCTGATAACGGTGGGCCGTCGGATCGCCGACCCCGTCCCAGATCTGTTCGGACAACAGGTAGCCGTCGTTGCCCATGGCCTCCATGCCGGCGACATAGGTCTTGCGGATGGCGCGGATCTCGGCCTCGGACGCGCCGCCCTGAAGCGCCCGCGCCAGCTCGTAGTGACCCCGCTCGCCGGTGAAAATCGGCCACAGGCGACCGCGCTGGCCCGGCGTCATGCCGCCCAGGCCGTAGTTGCCGCCGGTCTCCATGTTTTCGCCGTAGCCGTCGTTGCCGTAGCGTCTCCATGCTGGCGCGCCGCCGACGTCGTAGCGGACGCGCAGGCGATCCTCGCGCGTCTGGTCGTCGTATTCGGGCAGGGTGGCCAGAACCGACGGCGCGTCAGCCCGGCGCACGCCATACCGCACCAGTTCCAGGAAGCCGCCGTCGATGATCTGATCCTCCGGCAGGGCGGCCTGGCCGTTGTTCTCGCCCAGCGGGGCGCGGTCGTTCGGGTCCTCGTTGCGGCTCAGGCGGACGAAATAGTCGCCGTCGCCCAGCGTCCCTTCGGTGGTGAACATCCGCGCCTCGACCTTCGACGCATAATCGTCGGCGGCGGCCTGGTACCGGTCGGCGGAGGCGGCGTCGCCGGACGCCCGCGCGATCTCGGCGGCGACGGTCAGGCCGGTGATAACGGCGGCTGTGGTCGAGGGGGAATAGCCTTCCTGTTCTTCCCAGCGCTCCTGCTGCGACCACGGCGGAGTGATGGTCCGGTCGTTCCAGTTGAGGGCGATCGTGCCGCCGTCCACCAGGAAGTCGGCGGCCGGCTTGATCATCCGGGTGTACATCTGCGCCATCTCTGCGTCGGACACCTCGCCCGCCTTCCACAGCCGCCAGCCCAGCATGATCGGCATGGCGGTCTGGTCCAGCTGGACCCCGACCCATTCGATCTGGCCGTCGACATGGGTCTTCTGCAGGAACCAGCCGGTCGCGCCGGTATTGCCCGGCGTCTCGGCCGTCACCTGAACCTGGGGCAGGTAGCGGAAGGCGGCGACGGACGTCTCCGCATCGCCCAGCGCCATCAGGGCCATGGCCACCTGATAGAAGTCACGAGGCCAGACGGCCTTGTAGCCGGTCGAGCCGTTGGTCGCGTCGACCGTGTCGCCCCACGGGTTGGAGAGGGAGGCGATCAGGGCGCCCGCATGGGTGCGGTCTTCCTGCACCTTCAACATGAGGGCCGAGGCGTAGGCCAGTTTGCCGCCGTCGGAGGACTGTTCCGCCAGGCGCGGCAGTTCGGTCAGGGAGCCGATCCAGTCCTCCCAGCCGACGGCTTCGCCCTGTCCGTTGAATGCCTCCAGCGCGCCGTCGAGGTCGGTCAGGGTCCCGGCCGCCTGGGCCTCGGCGCCGGCCGCGTTCTCGCCGAAGCCGATGACGTAATCGCGGCTCAGGGTCTGGCCCCGGCCCACCGTCGGCAGGGCGCCGGTCAGCATGATGTTGCCGGGCTCGGACCCGGTGGCGGCATAGGCGTGGTCGAGACGCCCGTCGGCGAGGTCGGTCAGGCCGTCGGACGCACCCACGAACCCGACGCTGGCCGCCTCGAACGGCGCGCTGGGCACGAGGCTCAGGACGACGTCGCCCTCGATAGCGCTGAGGGACCGGGTCGACGCCGCGCCGCGATCACCGACGCCCGTATTGGCCATATGCGGCTCTAGCAGCAGATAGGGGGTGACCGGGCCGGACAGGGCGCGGATCGTCGTGCGCACGACCAGGCTCTGGCGTTCAGGGTCGGTGTAGACACGCTTCTCGATCTCGAACCGGTCCTGCCTGTCCCGGGTGATCACGCGGTAGGCGGGCGACAGGGGGCGGCCTTCCGCGTCCGTGTGCAGGTATTCGATGCGCGAAGTGGTGTCGGTTCCTTCGACGGACAGACCGGTTCCGGTCATCACGGCGAAGCGCATCTGCTTGATCTGGGCCTCGTGGATCAGGCCGTACATGGTCTCGGTCAGGACGCCGTCGGCGATCGAGAACCAGACGCGGGAGACGCTCCCGGTGCGGCCGCCGTCGCGATACTGGCCGTCGACATAGGCCTCGTAGGAGGCCCCGACGCCCTGTTTGACGGCGCTGGACCAGGTCGGAACAGCGCCCGGCGCGCCGGGCGCTGACACTTCGGCGATCTGCGGCGCGACGGCGACAGGGGCCGCGCTCAACGACGCGCAGGCGCCAAGCGGCAGGAGGGCGGCGCTCAGCATCAGGGCGGCGGTCAGACTACGCATCGGGATCACTTTCACTGGGGCGGAAGCAGGAAGGTCAGGGTGACGTCGAGCCGGCTGTTCCAGCTCTTCTCGTTGTGTTCGGCGCCCGGGAAGACCAGGGTCCGGAAACGATCGGCAGTCCAGCCCTCAGCTCGGATCACGGTGTCGATGCGCGACTGGAAGAAGGCGTAGAACTGGTCCAGCGTCTCGTCGCCACGGTCCATGTAGAGGCGGTGCGTCGCCGGGTCGGGCAGGCCGGCGCGGATCACATCTGACCAGGACTGGACCACGGCCTCGCGCCAGGTTTCCAATGCCCCGCCTTCCAGCCGCTCCAGCCGCAGCGGCCAGTGGGTCGACAGGCAGCCAGCCGCGCCGAACACCTCGGGATGTTTCATCATCGCATAGAGCGAGATCAGCCCGCCCATGCTGGAGCCGGCGATGACCGTGTCGTCGCGTCCGGACAGGGTACGCCAGGCGCTGTCGATCATCGGCTTCAGATCTTCCACCAGGAACCGCAGATAGCCGTCGGACAGAGGCTCGCCGCCATACATGCCGAGCAGGCTGGAGCGGACCTCGTCGGGCAGGGCGGCGATCAGGCCGGCCGGGACGTATTCGCGCAGCCGAAACGGCGTGTTCCAGACGCCGACCACGATCGGCAGGCGGACCTGACCGGTCTCGGCCAGCCGCGTCAGATGCTCGTCCACGCCCCATTCGCCGAACGCGGAGCGCGTGGCGTCGAACAGGTTCTGGCCGTCGTGCATGTAGAGGACCGGATATCGCCGGGCACTCTCATCATATCCAGGTGGCAGCCAGACGGTGACGTTGCGCGTCGCCGCATGGGCCGAGGCCATCTGCGGGTATTCGAACAACCGCCCTCCTGCGGGCGCATCGGCTCGCGCCCCACCCGCGAAGGGCATGGCGGCCAGAACGGACAGGAGGGTGCGGCGATCGAGGGTCATGTCGTCCCGGGCTCCCTGACCAACAGGGCGCACACGGCCGCGATGAAGAACGACCCGCCGCCGATGACCAGGGCCCAGATCGCCTCGCCGCCGAAGAAGTGTTTCAGCGTCAGGCCCAGGATGGTCGCGGCCAGAAGCTGGGGCACAACGACGAAGATGTTGAAGATGCCCATATAGACGCCCATCTTTCGCCCCGGCACGGCGCCCGACAGGATGGCGTAGGGCATCGACAGGATCGAGGCCCAGGCGAAGCCGACGCCGATCATCGGAACCCACAGCAGGGCCGGGTCGCGGATCATGGCGATGCCGATCAGGCCCAGTCCGCCCAGCACCAGGTTGATGGCGTGCGCGCCCCGGCGGCCGGTCCTCCGGGCCAGCACCGGGATGACGAAGGCCGCCAGCGCCGCCACGCCGTTGTAGACGCCGAACAGGACTCCGACCCAGTTCGCTCCGGTGTTGTAGGCCGCCGAGGTGGTGTCGCTCGTGCCGTAGTGGACGGCCGTGACCGCGGCGGTGGTGTAAATCCACATGGCGAACAGGGCGAACCAGCTGAAGAACTGGACCACGGCCAGGCCGCGCATGGCCTCGGGCATGCGGAAGATGTCATCGACGATCTCGGTCACGCCGTTCGAGGCCTTCGCCGCATGCAGGGCTCCGACGGCGATCTGCAAAACCCCGAAGGCGGCGATGCCTCCGGCGGCGATATAGAGTTCCTTCTCCAGCCCGGTCACCGCGACGCCGATGAAGCCCGCGAAGCCGATGGCGGCCCAGACCAGACCGCCGAGGATGTAGGATTTCGATGACCGCGCAGGGGCCTGTTCACCGTCGGGAAGCTGGCCGGGCAGGGCGCGGTGGGCATCGAAGGCGGCGACCTGTTCGGGGCTGTATTCCTTCGTCGAGAAGACGGTCCACAGCACGGCCGACAACAGGCAGGCGGCGCCGATATAGTAGGCCCAGCGGACGCTGTCGGGGGTGATCCCCTCGGGCGCGACGGAGGCGACGCCGAGGTTTGACAGGATCCACGGCAGGCAGGACGCGAACACCGCGCCCGTGCCGATGAAGAAGCTCTGCATCGCATAGCCGGCGGTCCGCTGCTCGTCGGGCAGCAGGTCGCCGACGAAGGCGCGGAACGGCTCCATGGTGATGTTGATCGAGGCGTCCATGATCCACAGCATGGCGGCCGCGAACCACAGGGTCGGACTGTTCGGCATCGCCACCAGAGCCATTGACGTCAGCACCGCGCCGACCAGGAAATAGGGTCGCCGACGGCCCAGCGGCGTCCAGGTCTTGTCGCTGAGATGGCCGATGATCGGCTGGACCAGCAGGCCCGTCAGGGGCGCGGCGATCCACAGGATGGCCAGGCTGTCGACCTCGGCGCCCAGGGTCTGGAAGATTCGGCTGGTGTTGGCGTTCTGCAGGCCGAAACCGATCTGGATCCCGAAGAACCCCACGCACATGTTCATGATCGCCAGGGCGTTCAGGCGCGGGCGAAGGGTCAGGAGGGCGGAGGGGGCGGTCACCGGCGCGCGCTCCCGAGCGGCACGAACCGGATGGCCTGGCCGCCGCCGGGTGCGAGGCGCAGGGTCAGGGTCTCGGCAGAGGTCACTTCCTGCTGCTCGATGACGATGTCGGTGCGGCTGCGGCCGTCTCCGTCGCGCCAGTTGGCGTTGGGGCCGTCGCGGTAGATCTCCGCGCGATAGCGGACCCCAGGCTCAAGAAAGCTCAGTGACGCCTGCAGCACGCGCGGGTTCTCGTCGGTGATCGAGCCCAGGAACCACTCGCGGGTCCCGCGTTCCTTCCTCGCGATGGTGACGAAGTCGCCGACCTCGCCGTTCAGAACCCGGGTCTCGTCCCAGTCGACAGCGACGTCCCTGATGAACTGGAAGGGGGCCGGATTGGCCTCGTAGTTGTCGAGCAGATCGGCCGCCATCTGGATCGGGCTGTAGATCGTCACATACAGCGCGAGCTGCTTCGCCCAAGTCGTGGCGATGCCGTCGGGCGCGCGGGTGACCATGCCGAAGATGCCCGGCGTATAGTCCATCGGCCCGGCCAAAAGGCGGGTGAAGACCAGGTTGACCTCGTGCTCGGGCGGATTGCCCGGCTGGCCCCAGGCGCTGAACTCCGTGCCCCGCGCGCCTTCGCGAGAGATCATGTTCGGGTAGGTGCGACGCAGGCCCGTATCCTTGAACGGCTCGTGGGCATTGATTGCGACGTGGCGCTCGGCGGCCTCGCGCACGACGGCCAGATGGTGGCTGCTCATGGCCTGGCTCTCATGCCAGGCGAAGGTCGGCTGCCCGTCCGGGCCGGTGACCCGCGCCCCCCCGGCGTCGGCGACATAGCCGGTCTTGACCGTCGTGATGCCCAGCCGCTGATCCAGATCGAAGGCGGCCTGCATCTGCTGTTCGTAGTGGTAGGCGTTGCCGCCGGTCTCGTGGTGGCCGATCAGCTGGACGCCGCGCTCGCGGGCGTAGGCGGCGAGGGCCTCGATGTCGAAATCGGGATAGGCTTCGGTGAAGGAATAGTCCCAGCCGTTGCCGAACCAGTCGCCGTCCCAGCCGACGTTCCAGCCCTCGACCAGCACCCCACCGAAGCCGTTGTCGGCGGCGAAATCGATGTGGCGGCGGGTGTTCTCATTGGTCGCGCCGTGACGGGGACCGGCGTTCCAGGTCTTCAGGTCGAGGTGCATCTCCCACCAGACGCCGACGTATTTCATCGGCCGGAACCAGCTGACGTCACCGATCGCATTGGGCGCGTTCAGGTTCAGGATCAGGGCGGATTCGACCAGACCGCCGGCCGTGTCGGTGATCTGCAGGGTGCGCCACGGGGTGTTGAACGGCGCCTCGCGTTCCACCGCCGCATTGGTGAAGCCGGGCGTCAGGTCGGCGACGAAGCGACGGCCCTCGGCGCGTCGCAGGTTCATGCCGGCATAGTCGATCAGGGCCGCCTCGTGGATCGAGACATGCAGACCCGAGTCCAGCCGCATCGTCATCGGCGTCTGGGTGTTCGACGCCTCCTGGATCGTGGTGCGGTGATACAGATATTCCTCGCGGTTCCACTCGTGCGAGGGGATCCACCAGGCCTCGCCGTCCTCGGCGATGTTGAACTCGGTCAGCTCCGAGCCGATGCGGACGGTGGGCAGGGCGTCCTGCTGCGGGAACTCGTAGCGGAAACCGAGACCGTCGTCATAGACGCGGAACACCACGTCGAAGACGCGCGCCAGAGCGGTGCGTTCGCGCAGGTGGACGCGCAGTTCCCGGTAGTGGTTGCGGATGAACCGGCGCTCGCCCCAAGGCTGCTCCCAGGTATCGTCGTGATCGGTGGCGGGTTCGGCCGAAACGACCAGTCCGCGCTCCAGTTTCGGCGCATCGGTCAGGATGAAGCCGAGGCGCGAAGGGGCGATCACAGGGCGGCCGAGGCGGCTGACGGCGTAGCTCGGGCGGCCGTCGCCGTCGGTCGTGACACTGACCGTCAGCGACCCGTCGGGCGAGGAGACGGTCGCCTGCGCCGGGGGCGGGGTCTGCGCGAGGGCCGGCGAACAGAGGGCGACCAGCGCCAGCACAAGCAATGGAATACGCATCGGCTTCACTCCTCTAAAGCTTCTGGATCGAAGCCCTTGCCAAGCGCCGCGCAACGGATGCAGATGCGGCGATGACGTGGTTTGCAGCAAAATTTGCAGTCTCCTCCGTGCGCCGAAGGCGTGGGGAGGTGGCTCGCAGCGAAGCGAAGAGACGGAGGGGCTCTTGCCGCACGAAGAACCCCTCCGTCGGCTCGCAAGGGCTCGCCGCCACCTCCCCATTCGCCAAGCGGCGAACAGGGAGGGGACAAGAGGTATGAGCAAGCGATCCACCCGTCTGGAAGACATCGCGACCCTGGCCGGGGTGTCGATCTCCACCGCCTCGCGGGCGCTGAACGACAGCCCGGCGGTGAACGCGCGCACCAAACAGGCGATCTGGAAGCTGGCGCGCGAGCATGACTATCCGTTCCGCCGCTACATGCCAGCCGGCCCCATCGGCGCCTCGGGCACCATCGCCCTGGTGACGCCGCGACCGCAGGGGCGGGAAGGGCGTCTGAGCGATCCCTTCTTCCTGGAGCTTCTGGCCGGGGTGGGGGAGGCGGCGCGCGAGCGCGGCTGCGACCTGGTGATGAGCCACGTCTCGCCGGCGAACATCGATGATCTGAACGCGGCCATGAACACCAGCCGCGCGGACGGCGTGATCTTTCTCGGTCAGTCGACCCTGCATTCGGCCTTCAACCGGATGGCGGAGACGGACGGCCGGTTTGTGGTCTGGGGCGCCGAACTGCCGGACCAGAACTACTGCTCGATCGGATCGGACAACATCAACGGCGGACGCCGGGCCACGGCGCATCTGGCGCGGCTGGGGCGCAAGCGCATCGTCTTCCTCGGCGACCTCGAACCGCCCGAGGCCATGCAACGTCAGCGCGGCTATGCCGAGGCGGTCGAGGCGGCGGGGCTGGGCGTCGATCCCGACCTGATCGTCCCCGCGCATTTCGAGGTCGAGAGCGCGGAGGCTTCGGTCGATTCCATGATCCGCAGGGGCCTGGATTTCGACGGCATCGTCGCGGCGTCCGACCTGATCGCGCTCGGCGCGGTGCGCGCCCTGCTTCATGCCGGCAAACGGGTGCCCGAGGACGTGTCGGTGATCGGCTTCGATAACGTGCCTTTCAGTCGCTACAGCCGTCCGGCCCTGTCGACCATCGCCCAGGACACGATGAAGGCCGGCCGGCTGATGGTCTCCAAACTGCTCGACCACGCCGGCGAGGGCGGCGGGCGCTCCGAACGCATCCCCACCGACCTGATCGTCAGGGAGACGTGCGGGGGGTAACTGCGTCTCCCTTCTCCCCTTGCGGGAGAAGGTGGCCGAGCGCAGCGAGGTCGGATGAGGGGTCACGCTGACCTGAACGACTGGCGTTGCTTCCGTCCATTCCAGCCGCCGGTGTGACCCCTCATCCGTCAGCCTTCGGCTGCCACCTTCTCCCGCAAGGGGAGAAGGACGATGCGCCCTCGTCATCATCCCGCAGGCTCGCTCAGCACCAGCCCCGCCATCGGCGCAAGCTGACCGGATCGTGCGTCCGGCTGGTTCACCGCCTCGACCACGGACCAGCCGGCGGGCGGGGTCCAGGCGATCGGATCGTGACCCAGGTTGAAGGCGCACAGCAGGGTCTCGCCCTCGCCCTCGCGTCTGAACCTGAGGAGCTCCCCCGGCCCGTCCAGCATGGTCATGGAGCCAGTGCGCAACGCTGGATGGCCGTGGCGCAGCGCGATCAAACTGCGCGCCAGATGCAGGGTCGATCCGGGATCCTTCTCCTGCACCTCGATTGCCAGGGCGCGATGGCGTGGATCGACCGGCAGCCAGGGCTCGTGCTCCGAGAAACCGGCGAAGCCGTTGTCGCTCTTCCACGGCATGGGCGTGCGGGCGCCGTCGCGGCCCAGGGTGTCGGGCCAGTTGGCGATGGCCTCGGGATCGACCAGACGCTCGAACGGCACCTCGGCCTGGGTCAGGCCCAGCTCCTCGCCTTGATAGACGAAGACGTTGCCGCGCAGGCACATGAGCAGCAGCAGCGCCATCTCGGCGAAGGCCTTGGGGTCGCGACCCTCGGCCCAGCGCGACAGGGCGCGTGGCGCGTCGTGATTGGAGAAGCTCCAGGACGGCCAGCCCTCGCCCTCGGTCCCCGGCCACATTGCCGGGCCGCGATCGACCAGATCGCTCGTCAGCTTGTCGGCATACAGATAGAGGAAGCCATAGGCCGAATGCAGCCGGTCGGCGCCCTCGGTGTAGAGTTTCATCTCCTCGTTGGCCTTCTCGCCCCCGACCTCGGCCACCAGGAACCGGTCCCCGTCATAGGAGTCGGTCGTCTGACGCAGCCGGGTTAGGAAGGTCAGGATGTCAGGGTGCGACTGGTTGTGGTCGTGGTGCTGGAAGTCGAATGACCGGGTGCGCTTGCCGGGCGTCAGGACCGGCGGATTGTCGGTCAGGGCGGGGTCGTGCATCGAGAAATTCAGGGCGTCGCAGCGGAAGCCGTCCACCCCCCGATCCAGCCAGAAGCGGGCAACGCCCAGCAGAGCCTCCTGGACCTCGGCGTTCCTCACGTTCAGCTGCGGCTGCTCCTTGAGGAAGTTGTGCATGTAGTACTGGTGCCGGCGTGCATCCCAGGTCCAGGCCGGGCCGCCGAACACCGACTGCCAGTTGGACGGTGGCGAGCCTTCCGGCCTGGCGTCGGCCCAGACGAACCAGTCGGCCTTGGGATTGGTCCGGTCCCGGCGGCTTTCCTGGAACCATTCATGCAGGTCCGAGGTGTGGGAATAGACCTGGTCGATGATGACTTTCAGGCCCAGTTCGTGCGCCCGGGCCACCAGCCGGTCGAAATCCTCCATCGTGCCAAAGATCGGATCGATGCCGACATAGTCGGCGACGTCGTAGCCGAAGTCCTTCATCGGCGAGGTGAAGAAGGGCGACAGCCAGACCCCGTCCACGCCCAGCGAGGCGACATGCCCCAGATGCGCGGTAATGCCCGGCAGGTCGCCGATTCCGTCGCCGTTGGTGTCGGCGAAGCTGCGGGGATAGACCTGATAGATGACGGCCCCGCGCCACCATTCGCGATGCGGCGCGGCCTCGCCCCCGGGGACGGCGTGCAGGTCTTGGCTCAGGGGTTCAGCAGTCAACGCACACCTTCGGAACTACAGATCAGATAATCGAGCGCGGGCACGGTGACCCGGATACTGGCGGGGGCGGTCGCCGACATGGGGCAATCACGCCGCAAAGAGGACCAGTCGGCGGAGGCTGCGTCCACCTCGATGTTCGCCGTGATCGGCGCGGTCGAGGTGTTGTAGACGATCAGGGTCTCGCCCGCCGTGTCCGGGATGCGGCGCGATACGGCCAGAAGGCCCGGCGCCTCGGCGGCGAAACGCACGGTCTGCAGACCCCGGCGCAGGCGGACATCGGCCTGGCGGAGGCGGGCCATCCCGGCGATCGCTCGGTAGAGGGGGGCCTCGGTCGAGAAGGTCGGCTGGGCGCCGCCGACGATCCGGTCATCGCGGTAGGAGGCCACCTGGGTCTCGAACATGTCCTGACGCGCGCTGCCGTAGCCGCCGTCGCCGGAGAAGCCCTGTTCGTCGCCGTAGTAGAGGGTCGGGGCGCCGCGCGAGAACATCATCATCGCGTGGGCCAGGGTCTCGCGCTGGAGCAGTTCGTCATCCGAGATGTCGGGCTTGGCCGTCAGGATGAAGCCGCCGATCCGGCCCATGTCGTGGTTGCCGAGGAAGGTCGGCAGGCCGAGCGCGCCGACCTCTCCGCCTTCGTAGAGGGCGTCCGAGGCGAACACCCTGGCCAGGCGATCGGGCGGCGCGTCGCGGGCGACGATGTCCGTCACTGTGTACTGAAAGCCGAAGTCGAGCACCGCCGGGTAGCCGTCCACTCGCGTGAACCGCGCCGTAACCGCCGGATCAACGTCGTAGACCTCGCCGAAGATGTGGAAGTTCGGGATCCCGTTGGCCTTCGCGCGAGCGATCATCGCCGGGACGAAGGCCTGCCAGAACTCGGGGTTCACATGCCGGGCCGTGTCGATACGGAAGCCGTCGATCTGGTAGCGGTCGATCCAGTCGCCAAAGATCTCGATCATACCCTCGATCACGCGCGGGTGTTCGGTCATCAGGTCGTCGAGGCCGGCGAAGTCGCCGTCCAGCGAGCTCTCGCCCCGGAAGGTCGTGTCGCCACGGTTGTGGTAATAGGCGGGGTCGTTGAGCCAGGCCGGGACCTTCACCGTCTCCTCGCCCTCGGGGATAAACGGCGTGTGGGCGTAGTCCGGGCGGGTCAGTCGATCGAAGCTCGAGCCGTCGAAACCGTCATTGATCGACTCTTCCTCCAAGCCGCCCCGACGGGTGAACGGATAGTCAGCCCGGCTGCGATAGGCGCAGTCGTTGGCCGGGCACTCGCGATAGCGGATCACGTCGGCGGTGTGGTTGGCGACGATGTCCATATAGACCTTCATGCCGCGCGCATGGGCGGCCTCGACCAGGGCGCGCATCGCCGCCTCGTCGCCGAAATGCGGATCGACGCGGGTGAAGTCGGTGATCCAGTAGCCGTGCGACCCGGCGAACTCGCGGCCCGGCTCGCCCTGCACCGGCTTGTTCTTGAAGATCGGAGCCATCCAGATGGCCGTCGCGCCGAGGCCCTGGATGTAGTCCAGCCGACGCTCGACCCCGGCCAGGTCGCCGCCATGATAGAAGCCTTCGTGCGTCGGGTCGAAGCCGTGGTCCAGACGTCCGCCGGACATGCCGCCCGTGTCGTTGGACGCATCGCCGTTGTCGAACCGGTCCGGCATCAGGAAATAGATCACCTCGTCCTGCGGCAGGCGCGCCCGATAGTCCGGCGCCTGCGCAAGCGCGGTGGAGGCCAGCAGCGTCGTCATGAGACCGAGGGTCAGGCGACCAGCCATGCTCCGGACGCGACGGGGTGATGTCGTCATCGCTCTTCTCCTCCCTTCCTCGTCGCCGGATCCAAGGCCCGGCAGAACTCTTTGCAAGATTTTGCAGGCCCGGTTCGCCGTGTCAATGCAGCAACGGTAGCGCTCCTTCGGCTAGGCTGTGTATATGGTGCGCTGCAATATTGGGCGGAATCGCTGGATTTTAGGTTCGCCTTATTTCGAACCCTCGCATTACAGGCTTGCAAGGTTGCGCAGAGTTTGCATAGATTTGCGTAACAGGTCGGGATCGCTTCGTCAGAAACGCGAGATGGCCGCAGGGAGGAAGACGATGAGGAACCGCTTCAACACGCGTGCGCATCTGATGGCCGGAGGCGCGGCGAGCGTCCTGGCAATGCTGGTTATCACCGGCGGCGCGCAGGCCCAGGCCGCTCCACAGGACGATGACGCCACCCACGTGGAAGAAGTCATCGTCACCGGCATCCGTGGCTCGATCGCCAGCTCGATCGCCGCCAAGGCCCGCAACACCTCTATCGTCGAGGTCATCACGGCCGAGGACATCGGCAAGCTGCCGGACGTCTCCATCGCCGAATCCCTGGGGCGCCTGCCGGGCCTGACGGTCCAGCGCCTGGACGGCCGGGGTCAGCTGATCTCGATCCGCGGCCTCGGTCCCGACTTCACCACCGCCCTGCTGAACGGTCGCGAGCAGGTCACCACCGGCGACAACCGCGGCGTCGAATTCGACCAGTATCCGTCGGAACTGCTCAGCGGCGTCACCATCTACAAGACCCCGGACGCCCAGCTGATCGGTCAGGGCCTGGCCGGCACGGTCGACCTGCAGACGATCCGCCCGCTGGCCTACGGCCGTCGCGCCATCGCCGCCAACGTCCGCTACGAGCAGAACGACATCGGCGCGCTCAACTCGGGCACCGAGGACAGCGGCGTCCGCTACAGCGTGTCCTACATCGACCAGTTCGCGGACGACACAATCGGCATCGCCCTGGGCTACGCCCACATCACCAGCCCCTATCAGTCCGAGCGCTACAACGCTTGGGGCTATCCGAACGCTGGGCCCGGCGGGTCCTTCGCACTGGGCGGCGTCAAGCCCTATGTGATGTCGTCGGAGCTGGAGCGCGACGGCTTCATGGGAACGGTCGAATTCCGGCCGAACGACCGGTTCCACTCCACCATCGACGCCTTCTATTCCGAGTTCCGGAACACCCAGATCCTGCGCGGCATCGAATTCCCGCTGGCCTGGGGAGGATCGTCCGGAGCCTGCGGCACGCCCCAGGTCCAGACCCCGACCTGCCGCCCCGGCCCGACCCTACAGGCAGGCTCCACGGTGGCCAATGGCTTCCTGACCGCCGGAACGGTCAGCAACGTGAAGGGCGTCATCCGCAACGACGTGAACACCCGCGACAGCAACATCACGTCGCTGGGCTGGAATACCGTTTTCGACGCGACCGACGACTGGTCGTTCATGGCCGACCTGAGCTACTCGAAGGTCGAGCGCGAGGACGTCGTGCTGGAAACCTATTCCGGCACCGGACGCGACGTCGCCGGCGCGCTGGACACGCTCGGTTTCCGCCTGGATGAGAACAACGTCCCCGTCTTCTCCCACAACCTGAACTATGCCGATCCGAACCTGATCCGTCTGACCAGCCCGCAAGGCTGGGGCGGCGATATCATTCCGGGCGGTCAGGACGGCTACCTGAACAACCCGAGCATCGACGACGAGCTCAAGGCTGTGCGCCTCGAAGCTCGCCACCAGTTCAACGGGGAAGGTCCGTTCTCCTCGATCAAGTTCGGCGTCAACATCTCCGAGCGCGAGAAGACCTTCGTCAATGACCAGTTCTTCCTCGGCGTTCCGGGCGGCGCCTCAGCCGTCGTGCCGACCGCCTTCCTGCTGCCGGCGACCCAGCTGACATACCTCGGCCTGGGCGGCGTCATCAGCTATGATGCGCTGGGCCTGGTGAACTCCGGCTTCTACAACCGGGTCCGCAACCCCAACGCCGATGTGCGTTCGGGCAACTGGGAAGTGACCGAGAAGGTCAACACGGCCTACGTCCAGTTGAACATCGATCACATGCTGGGCTCCCTGCCTCTGACGGGCAATATCGGCCTGCAGTACATTGGCACGGATCAGAGCTCGAACGGGTTCGCTGCCTCGGGCAGCGGCGCATCGACCGTCTCGAGGGCCGTGTCCGGCGGTCGGGAGTACGAGGAGTTCCTGCCCTCCACCAACTTCATCCTGCAAGTTCAGGAGGACATGTTCCTGCGCTTCGCCGCGGCCCGCACCCTGGCCCGGACGCGGATGGACGATATGCGCGCGTCGCGGAACTTCAGCTTCAACGTGACGAACAACACGCCGGCGGCGCGTCCGGACCTCAACTCGCCCTGGAGCGGCTCGGGCGGCAATCCGGACCTGATGCCGACCATCGCCAACGTCTATGACATCTCGTTCGAGAAGTATTTCGCCGACCGTCAGGGCTATGTCTCGATCGCCGGCTTCTACAAGGACCTGGAGACCTTCGTCTTTACGCGGAACCAGATCTTCGACTTCAGCGGCTACCCATCGGGCTCCGTGGTCCCGGTAATCAACCAGGGCGTGGTCTCGGCTCCGGACAACGGCGAGGGCGGCTATATCTCGGGCATCGAGTTCGCCCTGTCGATGCCGTTCGACATCGTCCACCCGGCGCTGGAAGGCTTCGGTATGCAGGCCTCGGTCTCGCAGACCTCCAGCGAGATCAAGCCGGACGGCCAGGCCGCGACGGCCTTGCCAGGCCTGTCGGAAACAGTCGCCAACCTGACTGTCTACTACGAGGCCAACGGCTTCCAGGCGCGCATCTCGAACCGCTATCGCTCCGACTTCCTCGGCGAGGTCGCCGGCTTCGGCAACGGCCGTACCCTGCGCAGCGTCGCCGCCGAGAACGTCGTCGACGCCCAGGTCGGCTACGAGTTCCAGTCGGGCATGCTCGAGGGCGCCTCGGTGCTGTTCCAGGTCAATAACCTGACCGACGAGCCGTTCCAGACCTTCCAGAACGGCGACGAGCGTCAGGTCATCGACTATCAGACCTATGGCCGGACCTTCCTGATCGGTGTGAACTACAAATACTGATCCGATGATTGGTCGCCCCCTTCCCCTTGCCCCGAGGGGAAGGGGTGTGGCCGCCGCCTCCTGAGGCGTGAAACTGGCCGTGCGGGTCCGCCTGCACGGCCACTTTTCGTTACGGGCGGAAGATCGCACTGGACGGCGCGGACGATCCGCGTGACCCATGAGACGTAAGCGGTTACGGGCGACCAATGCCCGAGAGGAAACGAGGCCAGGATGACCGAGACCACCACGACCCCGACGAAGGGCACGACCCTCGCCTTCGCCTATGTGACGACGCTGTTCTTCGCCTGGGGGTTCGCGACCTCGCTGATCGATCCGCTGATCGCGGCTGTGCGGCGGGTGTTCGATCTTAGCTTCACCGAGGCCTTCCTGACCACCTTTGCCTGGTTCATCGCCTATGGGGTCGCCTCCCTGCCGGCGGCCGCGGTCCTCGCTCGCCTCGGCTACAGCCGGGCCATCCTGGCGGCTCTGGCGACGATGGTGGCGGGCTGTCTGATCGTGCCGCTCTCGACCATGGCCGACTGGTATCCCGGCATCCTGATCGCCCTGTTCGTCATCGCCTCGGGCGTCACCCTGCTGCAGGTCGCCGCCAATCCGCTGGTCGCCGAGCTGGGGGCGAAGAAGAGCTCGCATCTGCGGCTGACCCTGTCGCAGGCCTTCAACTCGCTCGGCACGACGATCGGGCCGTGGCTGGGGTCGCACGTCCTCCTGACCGGCGGCGTGTTCGCGGTCGGCGCGGTGGTCACCGTCGCCACCCGCGGCGAGTCCATGCGCGCTATCGACCTGGCCTTCCTGGCGCTGGGCGGCTTCTTCGCCCTGGTCGCCGCCTTCATCTTCTCGGCGCGGAAACAGATCAATGCGGCCGCTCCGGTGACCGACGCGGCCGGTTCCAACTTCCTGACCGCCTTCCGCTCGCCCTGGGCGATTTTCGGCGCCGTGGCCATCTTCATCTACGTCGGGTCCGAGGTGGCCATCGGTTCGCTGATGACCAACTTCCTGGCCTCGGAGAGCATCCTCAACCGTCCGCTGGAGGAGGCCGGCAAGCTTGTCGCCCTGTACTGGGGCGGCGCCATGATCGGCCGTTTCGTCGGCACGCTCCTGCTGCGCTTCATTCCCGCCGGCTGGTTGCTGGCTATGTGCACCGTGGCCGCAGGCATCCTGTGCTTCGTCGTCATCCAGACCGGCGGGACCACGGCCGCCTATGCAGCCCTGTCGATCGGCCTGTTCAACTCGATCATGTTCCCGACCATCTTCACCCTGACGCTGGAGCGGTCCTCAGCCCCGACCTCGGCGACCTCAGGCTTGCTGGTCTTCGGCATCATCGGCGGCGCCGTCCTGCCGCTCCTCGCGGGGCGGATCGCGGACGGCGCGGGCGGGGTGCTGAACCCGGCCTTCTGGGTGCCGCTGCTGGGTTATGTGGCGCTGACGGTGTTCGCCATCGCAGCGGCCCGAACCAAGGTGCGGGGCGAGGTCGCGGCAACGGTGAGTGGCGGGCACTAGAACAAGACCCTCTCCCCTTGCGGGAGAGGGAGATCGCGCACGGCGGCGAAGCCGTCGTTCTGGCGCGGTCAGGTGAGGGGTGACGCGGGGCGCTGACCGGAGAGGCATCTCGACCCCTCACCCTTTCGCGCGAGGCCGTTCGCTTCGCTCTCGGGCGCTCAAGCCCTCTCCCGCAAGGGGAGAGGGGCCTACCCCCCGTAACCCCGTCCGCCGCCGCCGAAGCCACCGCGCGAGACGACGGTCGTGCGGCTCTGCACGCGGCTCGGCGCCTGACGCGCGACGTCGGTCCCGTAGTCGCGGCCGTTGGCGACCTGACGACCGGTGCGATAGTCGCGGCTCAGATATCCGCCGCCATAGCCGTTCTGGAAATTGCCGTTGCGGTCGCGGTACAGGCCGCCGCCGCCGCGATAGCCGCCGCCGTTCAGCATCTGGCCGATGACGAACCCGGTCAGCAGGGGCGTGAAGAACGAGCCGCCGGAGCTGTTCGGACGGCACTGGTCCGGACCCCACTGGCCTTCGCATTCCGACTGGGTCGCATAGCGCGGCGCGGTCGTTTCGGCCTGGGTGCGGGCGTTGGCCTCGGCGGCGTCGCACTCCGTGTCGCTGATGTCATTGGCGGCCTTGCACTCGTCCAGGGACGTATAGGCCAGGGCCGGCACGGGCTCCGGCACAGCGACCTGCGGCGCGCCGCAGGCGGCGAGCGAGAAGGAGGCCGTCGCCATCAGACTGGTGACCTGCAGCGTGCGCGATCGCTTGAGGCGGCGGATGGTGGTGGTTTCGGGAAGGTCGCTCATGTCTCCCTCACGTCGTCATGCAGGCGGCGTTCAGCAAGCCGACGCAGATGGAAATTGAGGCCAGATAGATGGCGGCGGCGATCTCGCCCGCCTCGATCCGCGTCGCGAGGTTTCGGAACGCCAGGCGGCTGATTAAAACGAAAACCCCGATCTGGATCACGCCCGCCAGCGTCGCCCAGGCGGCGAACTCCATCAGGCTGACCGTGTGCGACAGGGCCGAGGCCAGCGGCAGGACGTAGCCGATCAGGGCGCCGCCCAGGGCAATGGCCGCCGCCGGATTGCCGTCCCGGATCAGGGTCCGCTCGTGATAGGGCGTGACCCACTGGTAGATCAGCTTGAACGCCACGGTGAAGGCTCCCGCCGCGGCGAAGGCGATGACGAAGGCCGTGGCCCCCGTCTGGAATGCAAACCAGTCCATCGTCTCAGTGCTCCATTGTCGTGGGACGGCTCACGCCGTGAACTCGCCGACTTCCAGGGGGATGCCGACCATGATCTCGTGGCTGATGTCGGCGGATTTCCCTGCCGCCTTCTCGGGCTCCATCTCCAGCGCCAGCATCAGTTCGCGTCCGCCCGACAGGTCCCGCGCATACAGCATGCAGGTCTGGAAGATCCGGCCGTAAGGGACGGTCGCGGTGCGGTCGTCGCAGATCGATTCCCACAACGTCACCGGCGGCTGGCGCGCGTCGCTCTCGGCGAACCAGTAACGGGGGTAGGACGGCAGTTCCTCCGCCGTCCCGTCGAACACGGGCTCGCTCAGCCGGTCGGTCCAGATTCGGCGCTCCCGCGGACCGGGCGGGTAGGCGCTCGTCCAGGGAATGAACAGGGAGAAATCATAGGCCTCGGCGCCGGTGGCGTCGTCGCTCATGGCCTGCAGCATCACATGGTCGTCGGTGTAGAAGCGGTGCACATGCTGGCCGCTGTCCAGGGCGATCGTGCCCTGCGCCGTGATCTCCAGCGTGTCGGTGTCCAGGTTGAAGACGGTCTCGGGCTGCAGCCGGCGCCAGGCCAGCGGGTCCAGCGACACCGTCCGTCCCACGGTGATGTTGCGCACGACCGCCAGCCGATTGGCGGGTTCCGAGGCAGGCTGTCCGCCGAAGAGACGCTTGAACATGGTTCGGTCTTTACGCCGCTCCGGCGCGGCCACGAACGAAATTCGCATCCTGCTTGTCGCAGGTCAAGTGTTCATGTTACGCGTTACATGCAACATGACCGACGCCGCGCATATCACTGCATCCTCCGGGACCGATCGCATTCGGGCCTGGAGACAGGCGCGCCGCGATGCCGGCATGATCAAGCTGGAGTTCTGGGTGCCACAGGGCTGCCGGGACGATGTCCGCGCCGCCGTGCACGCCATCGTCACCGACTCGACCCGGGGCCCCGCCTTGCTCAAATCACAGCTTGCGCCGCGTCGCCCACGTCCCACCTCTACATCAACCGGAGCCGAACCTCACATGGACGCCGTCATCGAAACCGCCTGGACCGTGCCCGCCATCAAGGCGGCGCTGGACCAGTCCGCCCTGGTCCGCGAGGGGGAAATGACCCTGCGCGTGCTGGAGGGGGCCGACCCCGTGCTTCTGGCGACCATGCATGAGTACGGCGACCTGCCGGTCTACCTCAGCGTCGGCGGCGCCCAGATCGTTTGTTCGGTCCTGTTGTGGCCGGTGGCGGAGCAGGCCGACACGGCCCGGTTCAACCAATTCCTGCTGAAGGCGCAGCGACTGGTGCCCCTGTCGAACTTCGCCATCACCACCGTCGGCGACCAGGACGTCTATGAGTTGATGGGCGAACTGTCGTCCAAGACCACGCTCCAGACCATCCTGATTGAACTGCGCACCCTGGCCGAGAACGCCATCGACGCCACCGACCTGCGCGAAACCTTCGGCACCGAAGCCGCCGCCTGAACCGGAGACCAGACCCATGTCCATGCTCAGCAAACTCTCCGCCCTGTTCCGCGGCACCGCCCATGATACCGCCCAGTCGGTGGTTGACGCCAACGCCCTGAAGATCCTGGATCAGGAAATCCGCGACGCCGACACGGCCCAAGGCAAGGCCCGCGACGACCTTGCCGGCCTCGTCGCCCGCCGCCGCATGGCCGAAAGCGAGATGGCCTCGTTCCGCGACCAGATCGGCAAATATGAAAGCTCGACCCGCGCCGCGCTTGGCCAGGGCAAGACCGATCTGGCCCGCGAGGTCGCAGGCCGGATCGCCGAACTGGAATCCGAGATCGGCACGCGCGGTCCGCTGATCGACAACATGAAGGCCGCCGAGGCGCGTCTGCGCACCGCCATCGCCTCGACCGACCAGAAGATCGAGACCCTGCGTCGCGAGATCGATATCGTGAAGGTTAACGAGAGCGTCCAGCGCGCCCAGACCTCGGTCGCCCTGCAGTCGGCCGGCGCCCATTCGCGCATCGGCTCCGCCGCCGACAGCCTGCAGCGCATCAAGCAGCGCCAGGCGGTTCAGGAAGAGCGCCTCCGTGTCGGTCAGGAGTTCGAGGACAAGCGCACCGGCGCCGACCTCGACGCCAAGCTGAAGGAGGCCGGCATCCTGCCCGGGCATTCGTCGGCCGACGACGTGCTGGCGCGGCTGACGCAACAGGACGTTACGGTGGTCACGCCGCGCATCGGCCAGTCGACGCCGGATAAAGACCCAGCCTAAATCCTCCCCCTTTGGGGGAGGGGGACCGCGAAGCGGTGGAGGGGGCTGGCCCCAGACACCGCATTCGCGGCTGGCCCCCTCCGTCACGGCGCTGAAGTGGCGCCGCGCCACCTCCCCCGACGGGGGAGGATTGGAGATTACATGCAACGCCTCATCCTCCCCGAACGTCCCGACTGGCAGGCCAAGGCCGACAGCCTCGGCTTCACCTGGCACCACACGTCGGGCGATCCCTACTGGTCCGACGAGGTCGCCTACGCCCTGACGCTCCAGGAAGTGGAGGAGGGGATCGAGGCGCCGACCGCCGAACTGCATCAGATGTGTCTCGATCTCGTCGACGAGGCGGTGAAGTCCGAACGGCTGATGGGCCTGCTCGACATCCCGGAAAAGCTCAGGGACTACGTCGCCGACAGCTGGAAGCGGGGCGACCCGTCGCTCTACGGCCGGTTCGACTTCGCCTACGACGGCCAGGGCCCCGCCAAGCTCTATGAGTACAACGCCGACACCCCGACCTCGATCTATGAGAGCGCGGTGTTCCAGTGGCTGTGGCTGGAAGACCGGATCGCCGACGGCTCGATCCCGGCCGCCGCCGACCAGTTCAACAGCCTGCATGAGAAACTGGTCGCCCGCTTCCGCGCCATCTTCCCGATGGGCGGGTTCGTGCATTTCTCGTCGGACCCCGATTTCGTCGAGGATCGCCAGACCGTCCGCTTCCTTGAGGATATCGCCAGACAGGCCGGTCTCGACCCGAAATTCGTGGCCATCGGCGACATCGGCCTGAACGCCGACGGGCGGTTTGTGGACGAGCAGAACTGGCTGATCCAGGCCATGTTCAAACTCTACCCGTGGGAACAGATGCTGCGCGACGACTACGCCGAGCCTCTGCCCCACGCCGATATCACGGTGCTGGAGCCGGCGTGGAAATCGATCCTGTCCAACAAGGGTATCCTGCCGCTGCTGTGGGAACGCCATGCCGGTCACCCCAACCTGCTGGAGAGCTGGTTCGAGGACGATCCCGGAGCCTCGGCCCTGTCCTCCGCTCACGTCCGCAAGCCGCTTTTCTCCCGCGAGGGCGACAACATCTCGATCGTCGAGCCCGGCGGTACGGAACAGGGAAAGGACGGCGGCTACGACGGCCGCGCCATCCTCCAGGCCGTCCACGCTCCGCCCGTGTTCGACGGCCGTCACGCCATCATCGGCTCATGGGTGGTTGGCGAGGAACCGGCCGGCATGTCGGTGCGCGAGGACGAAGGCCGGATCACGCGCAACGTCTCGCGCTTCGTTCCCCACTTCATCCACGACTGATCCTCCGGCGTTAAGGTCGTCACCCCCGGCTTCAGCTTGAACGCGGGGAGGCGAGGAGGCATGTGATCGGCATGCTCTCCCGCCTGTTCCCCAATCGGCTTGCACGGCCGGCGTCGCGCACGCCGCCCGACTGCGTCATCTGGGCGGTGGGCGACATCCACGGGCGTTCCGATCTGGCCGACCGGCTGATCCAGGCCATCCGCGCCGACCTGTATGCGGCCGAGGTCAAGCGCAAGGTCGTCGTCTTCCTCGGCGACTCGGTCGATCACGGTCTCGACTCAAAAGGGGTCCTGAATCAGCTGATCAATCTCGCGGCCGATCCGGGGCTGGAGGTCCGCTTAATCCGCGGCGCCCACGAGGACCAGATGGAGGCCTTCCTGCGCGATCCCCAGGTCGGGCCGTCCTGGTGCGACGACGGCGGCCGCGACACCTTGGTGTCCTACGGCGTCAGTCCGCCCCCGATGCGCGGCGATACGCTGGCCTGGGCCGATGCCTCGCGAGCGCTCGACGAGGCGTTGCCGGACTCCCACCGCGAGCTGCTGGCCAGCCAGGAGATGTGGATTTCGATCGGCGACTATTTCTTCACCCACGCCGGCGCCCGGCCTGGCGTCGCCCTGGCAGTCCAGTCGCCCGAAGATCTGATGAGGATTCGTGAGCCGTTCCTGGATCACGCAGGCCTGTTCGAACAGGTGGTCGTGCACGGCCACACCCCCGCCGAGGGGGTCCACTCCGATGCGCGCCGGATCGGCGTCGACACCGGCGCCTATGCGACCAATGTGCTGTCGGCGGTCCGGCTCGAGGGCGAGACGCGGACCCAGGTGCAGGCAACGGGCCGTGGGGGCCGCGTCGCGATCACCACCTCGCCCCTGGCGGTCTAGGCCCGGCCGAACCGTTTCGTCCGGATCGCCGTCCAGACATCGGCGACGATCAGATGGCTCAGGCTCCACGGCTCGATCAGATAGCGGCGCGCCAGCCGCCTCGGGTCATGGACCAGGCGAAACAGCCATTCGAGGCCCATCCGACCCATCCAGCGCGGCGCGGCCTTCTGCTCACCGGCCTCATAGTCGAACGCGGCGCCGACCGAGAAAACGGCGCAGTCGGGCAGGGCGTCCAGATTGTCGAGGATCCACAGCTCCTGACGCGGCATGCCCATGCCGACGAACAGGATGTGCGGATCGAAGGCCTTCACCTCGGCGACCACGACCTCATTGTCGCGCGAGCCCGGGGTGGCGACGAAGAAGCCGTCACGCGCGCGAATGTCGGCGTTCGGGTACTCAGAAGCCAGACGGCCGCGCGCCCGCTCGACCACCTGCGGCGCACCGCCGATGTACATCACGCGCCAGCCCTTGCGGTCGACCAGGCTCCAGAAGTGGTCGCGCCAGTCCAGATAGGTGCAGCGGTGAAACGCCTTGCCCTGAAGGCCCAGCAGCCTTGCGAAATGGATCAGCGGCGTGGAGTCGACCTCGACCAGATCGGCCCGATCATAGAAGCGCTGAAGCCTTGGGTGCTTCTGAAGCAGGGCGAGGCTGTTGAGGTTGTGATTGGCGATGAGGACCTTACGGCGCGCCTCGACCCAGGTCTCCACGTGGTGCAGCACCTCTTCGGGGCGCACCAGATCCACGGTCTGGCCGAGCAGGCGAACACGCTCGCGCTCGCGCCGCGCCTTGCGGAAGGGCGCCCGCACCTGCTGGCGGCGATCGGTCGCAACAGCTTCGGGCAGGGAGAAGCGGGAGGCGTCGGTCATGCGTCTACCCTGAACGGTCCGGCTCAAGATCGGGTAAGGGGACAGGCTTAACAGGGCGTATCGCCCGTCTTTTGCGCCGCCGGGATGACTGGGCTAAGGCTGCCCGCGCTCTCGCTGGGAATGTTTTGATGCGCGTCACGATGATTGGCACCGGCTATGTCGGCCTGGTGTCCGGAGCCTGTTTCGCCGACTTCGGCCACACAGTGGTCTGTGTCGACAAGGATCCCTCGAAGATCGAGCGGCTGCATCGGGGCGAGATCCCGATCTTCGAGCCCGGCCTGGAACAGCTGGTGGCCGACAACGTCAGGGCCGGCCGTCTGGAGTTCACCCTGGACGGCGCTGAGGCGATCCGCTCGGCGGATGTCGTCTTCATCGCCGTGGGCACGCCGACGCGGCGCGGCGACGGCCATGCCGACCTGTCCTACGTCTATGCGGCCGCCGAGGAGATCGCGGGCCTGATCCAGGGCTTTACCGTCATCGTCAACAAGTCGACGGTTCCCGTGGGCACCGGCGACGAGGTCGAGGCCATCATCCGCCGCGTCAATCCGGACGCCGACTTCGCCGTGGTCTCGAACCCCGAGTTCCTGCGCGAAGGCGCCGCGATCGAGGACTTCAAACGCCCGGACCGCGTCGTGGTCGGTACGGACGATGATCGCGCCAAGGCCGTGATGGCCGAGGTCTATCGTCCGCTGAGCCTCAACGATTTCCCCGTCATCTATACCTCGCGCCGGACGTCCGAGCTGATCAAATACGCCGGCAACGCCTTCCTCGCTTTGAAGATCACCTTCATCAACGAGATCGCCGACCTGTGCGAAAAGGTCGGCGCCGACGTGCAGCAGGTCGCCAAGGGCATCGGTCTGGACGGAAGGATCGGATCGAAATTCCTCAACGCCGGCCCCGGCTACGGCGGCTCCTGCTTCCCCAAGGACACCGTCGCCCTGGTCCGCACGGCCCAGCAGTACGGCGCACCCGTTCGCCTGGTGGAGACCACGGTCGAGGTCAACGACGCCCGTAAGAAGGCCATGGCGGACCGCGTTCTGGAGGCCCTCGGCGGCTCCGGCGCGGGCAAGACCGTCGGCATCCTGGGCCTGGCGTTCAAGCCCAACACCGACGATATGCGCGACGCCCCCAGCCTCGACATCGTGCCCGCCCTGATCGCCGCCGGGGTCAAGGTCCAGGCCTATGACCCCGAGAGCATGCACGAGGCGCGGAAGCTTCTGCCTGACGTCGACTACCGGGACGACGCCTACAGCGCGACACAGGACGCCGACGCGATCGTGATTCTGACGGAATGGGATCAGTTCCGCGCCCTGGATCTCGACCGGATCAAGCTGATGGCGCGGGCGCCGGTCATCGTGGACCTGCGGAACATCTATCGTCCGGCGGAAATGCGCGCCCGCGGCTTCGCCTACACCAGCATCGGACGGGGCTGAGCCTCATGACCGTCGTTGTCACCGGGGCGGCCGGCTTTATCGGCATGCACGTGGCGCAATGCCTGCTGCAACGCGGCGAGACCGTCGTCGGCGTGGACGACTTCAACGCCTATTACGACGTCGCCCTGAAAGAGCTGCGGGCAGGGCGGCTGGCGACCTACCCGGGCTTCCGCATGGTGCGCGCGGATATCGCCGACGCCGAGGCTATGGCCGAACTGGTCCGCTCATCGGGCGCGAAACGGGTGGTCCATCTCGCCGCCCAGGCCGGGGTCCGCTACTCGATCGAGAATCCCTTCGCCTACCAGCGCTCGAACCTGCAGGGCCACCTGTCGATCCTCGAGGCCTGCCGCCACAACAGCGTCGAGCACCTGGTCTACGCCTCCTCCAGCTCGGTTTACGGCGACCGGCCGCTGGCCGGGCAGGGCTTCCGCGAGGACGATCCGACGGTCAGCCCCGTCTCGCTCTATGCCGCCACCAAACGCTCCTGCGAACTGATGAGCCAGAGCTACGCCTCGCTCTACGGCTTACCCCAGTCGGGCCTGCGGTTCTTCACCGTCTATGGGCCGATGGGCCGGCCTGACATGGCCTATTTCAGCTTCACCGAGAAGATCATGGCGGGCGAGCCGATCCAGGTCTTCGGTGAGGGCCGGATGGCGCGCGACTTCACCTTCATCGACGACATCGTCGACGGCGTCATGGGCGTGCTGGACAAGCCGCCGGCGCACGGCGGGCACGAGATCTACAACATCGGCGATTCCAGCCCCGTGGGCTTGATGGAGATGATCTCCACGCTCGAAACGGCGCTGGGTCGCGAGGCGGTCAAGGTCATGCGCCCGATGCAGGCGGGGGACGTCACCGCCACCTGGGCCGACGTGTCCAGGCTGACCGCCCTGACTGGATATGCGCCCAAGGTCGCCCTGGCCGAGGGGCTGGGCCGGTTCGTGACCTGGTGGCGGGACTGGCGCGGGCTGTAGGGCGCCGTCAGCTTCCGTATGCGCGCCATCGCTATCTCAGCGATGAAGCGGTGCTATATCTGCGCGCCTGACGGCCGGGTTTCGGCCGGATAGCTCGTGGGGGGCTCACATGCCGGATCAAGTCACAGTCACAACCAACCAAGGCTGGTTCAGCCGCATCGGCTCGGCCTTCGCCGGCGTTCTGGTCGGCATCGTCCTGATCTTCGCCTGCGTGTGGGGCCTGGCCTGGAACGAGGGTAATGCCGTCAAGGTCGCGCGCGGCCTGACCGAAGGCGCCGGCGCCGTGGTTGAGGCGCCCGCCTCTCCGATCGATCCCGCCAACGACCAGAAGCTGGTCCACGTCACCGGCCAGACCGTCGTCACCGCGCCGCTGGAGGACAATCAGTACGGCGTCGCCGCGACCGGCCTGAAGCTGTCGCGCACCGCCGAGATGTATCAGTGGCAGGAGGAGTCCAAGTCGGAGAGCCGTACCAAGCTCGGCGGCGGCGAAGAGACCGTCACCACCTACACCTACACCAAGGCCTGGTCCTCGACCGCGATCGATTCCAGCGCCTTCAACACCCCGGCCGGCCACGAGAATCCGGAGATGTCGGTCGAGAGCGCCGACATCTATGCGACTGACGCGACGCTGGGTGACTATCGGCTGGAGGAAAACGTCCTCAGCCAGGTCGGCGGCGCCGAGGCCGTGAACCTGACAGAACAGACCGACGCCATCGACGCGGCCGCCGGCGAGGCGTCCAGCCATACGGTGTCGCAAGGCACGATCTTCTTCGGCGAGAATGCACAGACGCCCGTCATCGGCGACACCCGCGTCTCATACGAGGTCACCCCGGCGTCGGAGATCAGCGTCGTCGCCCGTCAGAACGGTGACAATTTCCTCGACTACCGCGCCCGCAACGGCTCGGAATTCCTGCTGGTCGCGGACGGCGACGTGCCCGCCGGCGACATGTTTCAGTCCGCCCAGGACGCCAACAACATGATCGCCTGGATCATCCGCGTCGTCGGCATGGTCCTGCTGATGGTCGGTTTCGGTCTGATCCTGGCGCCGTTCGGGGTGCTGGCCGACGTCCTGCCCCTGGCCGGAACGATCGTGCGGATGGGCACGGGCCTGATCGGCTTCGTGCTCGGCCTGATCGTCGGCACGGTGACCATCGCCCTGGCCTGGCTGGCCTTCCGTCCGATCACCACCATCATCATCCTGGCCATCGGCGGCGGTATCGCCTTCGCCGTCTACCGATTCGGTCGCGGGCGTTCGAAGAAGAAGCTCGCTGCTGAAGCCGAAGCCGAAGCCGCACCTGCGGCCTGACGTTTCTGCTGCCTCATGCTAGGCGGGGAGGACCATGTCCTCCCCGTCCGTTCTCCGCCTCCATCCTGACGACGACGTCGCCGTCGCCGTCCGCGCCCTGACCGCCGGCGAGACCGTCGATGGCGTCACCGCCACGACCGATGTCCCCGCCGGCCACAAGATCGCGCTCAAGCCGGTCCCCGTCGGCGGCCAGGTCCGCAAATACGGTCAGGTCATCGGCGCCGCCACCGCCGCCATCGCGCCCGGCGACTGGGTTCACGTCCAGAACCTCGGCATCGGCGATATTTCGGCCCGCGCTGACACCGGTATCCCGGCCGGGGTCGTCTCCGTCGCCAATGAGCCGCGCACCTTCGACGGCTACCTCCGCGCCGACGGACGGGTGGGAACACGCAACTATCTGGCGGTGGTCACCTCGGTGAATTGCTCGGCCATGGTCGCCCGCCGCATCGCGCGCGAGACCGAGGCGCGGCTTGGCGACCGCTATCCCCACATCGACGGCGTCGTCGCCATCACCCACGGCTTGGGCTGCGGCATGGCCTCCGAAGGCGAGGGCATGGACATCCTGCGCCGGACCCTGTCGGGCTATGCGCGACATCCCAATGTCGCGGGCGTTCTGATGCTGGGCCTCGGCTGCGAGACCAACCAGATCTCGAGCCTGATGGAGGCGGAGCAGATGGCGGGGTCCCCTGACCTCGGAGTCATGGCCATCCAGGACGAGGGCGGCGCCGCCTCGACCATTCAGCGCGGCATCGACCGGCTGATGGAGATGGCCGACCGCGCCGCCTCGCTTGAGCGTACGCCCCAGCCGGTGTCGAAACTGATTGTGGGTCTGCAGTGCGGCGGCTCGGACGGCTATTCCGGTATGACCGCCAACCCGGCCCTCGGCCGCGCCGTCGATCTGCTGGTCGCCCACGGCGGCACGGCGATCCTGTCGGAGACGCCCGAGATCTACGGCGCCGAACACCTGCTGACCGGCCGCGCCTCACCCGAGGTCGCCGCCAAACTCATGGGCCGGATCGCGTGGTGGGAGAAGCACGTCGAGACGACCGGCGGCTCGCTCGACAACAATCCCTCGGCAGGCAACAAGGCTGGCGGCCTGACGACCATCCTCGAGAAGTCGCTGGGCGCGGTGGCCAAGGCAGGCTCCGCGTCCCTGGCGGCCGTCTACGAATATGCCGAGTCCGTCACGGCCCACGGCCTCGTCTTCATGGACACGCCCGGCTACGATCCCGTCTCGGCCACAGGCCAGATCGCGGGCGGGGCGACCCTGATCTGTTTCACCACAGGCCGTGGCTCGGTCTTCGGCGCGAAGCCGGCCCCCAGCCTGAAGCTGGCCACCAACAGCGCCCTGGCCCGCCGCATGCCGGACGACATCGATATCGACTGCGGCCGCGTGCTGGACGAGGGGATGTCGCTGGACGCCCTCGGCGCCGAGATCTTTGAGACCATCATCGCCACAGCCTCGGGCAGGGTGACGGCCTCTGAGTCGCTGGGCTTCGGTGAGGACGAGATCCAGCCCTGGCGCCTCGGCGCGACGATGTAGGCCCCGACAGGCGGACCTAGTCCGCCTGGGTCTTCAGATACGCAATGATGTCGGCGCGGCGCTGGCCGTCCTTGATGCCGACGAAGGTCATCTTCGTGCCTGACACATGCTCGCGCGGATTCTCGAGGAAGTCGTACAGCCGCTGTTCGTCCCAGGCTCCGCCCGCTGCGGCCATGGCGGTGCTGTAGCGATAGTCCCCCAACGTCCCGACCGGTCGCCCGACGATCGCGTGCAGGCTCGGCCCGACCCGGTTCACCCCGGCTTCGACCGCATGACAGCTGCGGCATTGGCCGAAGCCGACCCGGCCCGCCTCGGCATCGCCCGTCAGTCGGGTTACATCGGCGACCTGAACGACGGGCGCCTCAGGCTTGTCCGGCCGAGCGGGTTCGCCAGAACAGGCCGCCAGCAGGCTGGCGCCCAGCAGCATCAGGACTTGCAATCTATTCATGGACGCCCTCGTTTCGCAGCGGACCTAGGCTGTGGTCCACAGCCCTGTCAACGCGACGCGACGCGCGTCTTGGAGACGTAACGAAGCGGGTCTAAGCGGGGCCATCGCAACTGCTCCGGTGTTCTTGATGTCCCGACTGTCCGCCCCCCTGCTGCTGACCTTGGCGACCTGCCTCATCGCCCCGGCGGCAATGGCCCAGACTCCGTCGTCGGCGACTCCCGGCCCGCCGCCCGAGCGCCCGTCGCTGGTCGTGACGATCGTCGTCGATCAGCTCAGTTCGAATCTGTTCAACCAGTACCGCGACCGCTTCACCGGCGGCCTGCATGCCCTGGCCTCGACCGGTCTGGTCTATGCCAACGGCTTCCAGCAGCACGCCATGACCGAGACCTGCCCGGGTCACGCCACGATCCTGACCGGCGTCAACCCGGCCAGTGCGGGCATCCCCGCCAATGACTGGATCGACCGCGCGACCGGCGCGGAGGTCTATTGTCTTGCCGCGCCGCAGAACACGCTGGCGCATGGCCGCATCACCGACAACGGCCCGGTCGGCCCGGATCAGCTGCTCGCCACGACCCTGGGTGACTGGCTCAAGGCCGGGAGCCCGACCAGCCGCATCTTCGCGGTCTCCGGCAAGGACCGCGGCGCCATCAACCTGGCCGGCCACCATGGCGACGGCGCCTTCTGGATGACCGATGGCTTCGGCTTCACCACCTACGTCGAACCGGGCCAGACGGCCGAGGCGAAGCTGGCGCCCGTCGCCGCCCTGAACGCCCGCATCAACGCCCGTCTGGCCGCCTCTCCGCCGACCTGGACCTACACCCGCGCCGAGTGCCGCGCTCTGGAAGGTGACTGGACCATCGGAACCGAGACCTTCCACGCCGCCCTGCCGCCCGCCACGGGCTTCAAGCTGGACACGTCCCCGATTCTCGACGAGCTGACGCTGGAGGCCGCGACCGAGTTGCTGGACACCCAGTCGCTAGGGCGGCGCGGCGTCACCGACATCCTCGGCGTCAGCCTCTCGGCCACCGACCGGATTGGCCATGCCTTCGGCACCCAGGGGCCGGAGATGTGCGAACAGATGTACCGGCTCGACGCCGCCCTCGGCGTCTTCATGGATCGCCTGTCCCAGCTGCCGGGCGGCGTTGTCGTCGTCCTGACCGCCGACCATGGCGGCTCCGACTTCCCCGAGCGGATGCATGAGCGCGGCTATGAGGACGCGGTGCGCGGCGACCCCGCCCTGCTGGGCCGCATCAATACGGCGCTCCGGGACCGCTTCAACCTGACCGTCGATCCGCTGTCCTATGGCGGCTCCGGCCTGATGGTCGTGGGTGCGGGCAATGTCGAGCTGGCCGACCGTCGCCGGGACCAGATCGCGGCCGCCGCCGTCGCCCTGCTGCGCGCCGAGCCCAATGTCGCCGGCGCCTGGACGATCGAGGACGTGCTGGCCTCGCCCCTGCCGCCGCGCAACCTGAGCCCCCAGGAACTGACCCTGCTCCAGCGCCACCGCCTCGGCGCCGTCGAAGGCCGCTCGCCCGACATCGTCGTGGCCCAATGGCCCAACACCACCACGGTTCCGGGCCGCGTCGGGGGCACCCTGTCGACCCACGGCACGCCCTGGGACTATGATCGCGGCGTGCCCATCGTCTTCTGGTCTCCGAACATGCAGGGCCAGGAGCGGTTCTTCCCCATCCGCACCATCGACATCGCCCCGACCCTGGCCAATATCGTCGGCGTCGAGACCCCGACAACGGTCGAGGGTCGCTGCATGGATCTGGGACTGTTCGGGGCCGGCGCTTGCCCTGTCGTCGCTCCGGCGGCGTCGGCGGCCGAACGTCGCCCCTCCGCCCTCCAGCGCACGGTGACCGGGATGGCTCGTCGACTCGGCGCCAGGTAACAGAGACTCACTTCTCGTTTCCCGTGAGGGAGCCGTCCTTCCTCCCGGCGCGTTTCGTGGCACAACGTCGTCTCAGGAAACGCGACCGGCCAACGGGACCATCATGAACAGAGCACGCCGCGCGCGCATCGTCGCCACCCTGGGACCGGCCAGCCGGGCTCCCGGCATGGTCAAGGCCCTGGCCCAGGCCGGCGTCGATGTCTTCCGGCTGAACTTCAGTCATGGCTCGCATGAGGATCACGCCGCCAACCTGAAGGCCGTGCGCGGCGCCGAACTGGCGCTGAAGCGTCCGCTGGGCGTCCTCGCCGACCTGCAAGGCCCCAAGCTGCGCCTCGGCCGGTTCGCCGACGTCGAGATCTCGGTGAAGCTGGGTCACAAGATGCGCTTCGACCTCGATCCCACGCCCGGCGACGCGACGCGGGTTCAGATGCCGCACCCGGAAATCTTCAAGGCCCTCCGCGAAGGCATGCTGCTGCTGCTCGACGATGGTCGGGTCCGTCTGCGGGTGGGCAAGCGCACCGACGAATGGGCCGATGTGACCGTCGAGAGCGGTTCGAAGCTGTCGGATCGCAAGGGGGTCGCCGTGCCCGAGGCCGTGGTGCCCGTCTCGGCCCTGACCGCCAAGGATCGCGAGGATCTGGCCTTCGCCCTGCGCATCGGCGTCGACTGGGTCGCCCTGAGCTTCGTTCAGAAGGCCGAGGACATGGCCGAGCTGAAGGCGATCGTGAAGGGCCGCGCCGCCTGTCTCGCCAAGATCGAAAAGCCCCAGGCGCTCGACGCCCTCGAAAGCATCCTCGACTACTGCGACGGCGTCATGGTCGCGCGGGGCGACCTGGGCGTCGAGATGGAGCCGGAAGAGGTGCCCGTCGCCCAGAAGCGCATCATCCGCGCCGCCCGCCAGCGCGGCGTGCCGGTCATAGTCGCCACCCAGATGCTGGAATCGATGACAACCTCGCCCGCGCCAACCCGGGCCGAGGCCTCAGACGTCGCCAATGCGGTCTATGAAGGCGCCGACGCCCTGATGCTGTCGGCCGAGACGGCGTCCGGCGACTATCCGCTGGAGTCCGTCGGAATCATGAACCGGATCATGGAGCGGGTCGAGGCCGACCCCCTGTGGCCCAGCCTGATGGACGCCGAACACACGGGCATGGACGACATCGACGCCGACGCGCTTGTCGCCGCCGCCCGCAAGGCCGGCGAGGCCCAGTCCACCGCCTGTATCGTCGTCTTCACGACGCTCGGCGGCACCGCGCGCCGCATGTCGCGCGAACGCCCGCTCCAGCCGGTGCTGGCCCTGACCCCCAACCCCGACACCGCGCGCCGCCTGTCGCTGGTCTGGGGTCTGGAACCGCGCCTCGGCAAGGAGCCGACCAGCCTTGAGGATGTTACCGACGACGCCGTCAACTCCGCCATGGAATACGGCCTCGCCGAGCCCGGTCAGCGCATCCTGATCCTGGCCGGCACGCCCTTCGGCGCCCCGGGGGCTGCGAATCTCCTGCGACTGGCGCATGCTCCGATGAAGAAGGCGCGCAAGTAGCAATCCTCCCCCGTAGGGGGAGGGGGACCGCGAAGCGGTGGAGGGGGCCAACCCCGGACACCGCACTCGTCGTAAGCCCCCTCCGTCACGGCGCGAAGATGCGCCGCGCCGCCTCCCCCGACGGGGGAGGATTAGCGAGGGCGAATGATCAAATACCTCGGCTCCAAGCGAGCCCTGCTGGATCCGATCGCCGCCGCCGTCCGTGCCCTGCTGCCGGAGGGCGGCCACGTCTGCGACCTGTTCTCCGGCACGGCCCGCGTCGGCCATGCCCTGAAGGGCGCCGGCTTCCAGGTCTGGTCGAACGATCACAACGCCTATGCCCACGCCCTCGCAACCGCCTATGTCCAGGTCGACCGCGACGTCTGGGCGGACAGAGCCGAGGCCGTCCTCGCCGACCTCTCCGCTACGCCCCCCGCCGCCGGCTGGTTCACCAGGGCCTTCTGCGAGGACGCCCGTTATTTCACGCCCGGGAACGGCGCCCGCATCGACGCCATGCGCGACCGGATCGAGGCCATGGGTCTGGAGCCCGAACTCAAGGCCATCGCCCTTGTCAGCCTGATGGAGGCCGCCGACCGGGTCGATTCCACGGCCGGGTTGCAGATGGCCTATATGAAGTCCTGGGCCGCGCGGGCGCTGAAACCCCTGACGCTGCGGATGCCGGCGCTCCAGCCCGCCGTCGCCGCCGGTCGTTGCCAGGCGACACAGGCCGATGCGCTCGAGATCGCCTCGGCCTTCGACGGCGAGCTCGTCTATCTCGACCCGCCCTACAATCAGCACTCCTACCTCGGGAACTACCATGTCTGGGAAAGCCTGATCCTGTGGGACCGGCCCGAGACCTACGGGATCGCCAACAAGCGGATCGACGTAAAGACGAGGAAGAGCGCCTTCAACTCCCGCCCCGGCATCGGCCCGGCGTTGCAGGCGGTGATCGAGGCGATCCGCGCGCCCAACCTGATCGTCTCTTTCAACGACGAAGGCTATCTGAGCCGCGATCAGCTGGTCGAGATGCTGTCGGCGCGCGGCCATGTGCAGGTCATGGAAATCCCGCGCCCCCGCTACGTCGGCGCCCGGATCGGCATCCATAATCCCAAGGGCGAGAAGGTCGGCGCCGTGGGACGTCTGCGCAATGTCGAATACCTGTTCGTGGTCACCGCACGGCCCGTCGCACTCGCAGCTTGACCGTTCAGGGAACGAGGGGCTCACTGCGTCGTTACAGCGGCATGGAAGAGCTGATCGTGACCCAGGGCCCCGTCAATCCTACGCGTCCCGGCGCCGTTCGCGACGCTTTGAGCGCCTATCAGACCGCCGCCTGGCGCGCACCCGCCGCGACCCGGTTCGACAGCCGTCCGGCCAACGACTTCCTGTCGCGCGCGGAAGTCATCGCGCCGACGACCTATCCGGTGCAACCCGCCGAGATGGAAGAGATGCCTCGCTGGATCATAGTCGCCATCGGCTGCATCGTCGCGGCCCTGCTCGGCGCCCTTCTGGGCGGGATGATGTCCGTCTAGGTTTCGAGCAGCGCCCGGATCGGCGACCAGCTCCGCCGGTGGATGGCGCAGGGTCCCATGGCCTTCAGCGCCGCCTGATGGATCGGCGCATTGTAGCCCTTGTGCGAGGCGAAGCCGTAGCCGGGGTATTTGGCGTCCATCTCGATCATGATCCGGTCGCGCGCCGTCTTGGCCAGGATCGAGGCCGCCGCGATCGACAATGACAGGCCGTCGCCGCCCACCGCCGTCTCCACGTCGCAGGGCAGTTTGAACCGGTAGTTGCCGTCGACCAGCGCCGCCTTCGGCTGCACGCTCATCGCCTCGATCGCCCGGCACATGGCCAGGCCCGTCGCCTGCAGGATGTTCAGGTCCTCGATCTCTTCAGGCGAAGCGAACCCGACGCCCCAGGCGACGGCGCAGCGCTTGATCTCCACCGCGAGCACCTCGCGCCGTCCCGCCGTCAGGGCCTTGGAATCGTTGATGCCCTCGGGGATGTCGTCGGCCGACAGGATCACCGCCCCCGCCGAGACCGGCCCGGCCCACGGCCCGCGTCCCGCCTCGTCCACGCCGCACACGAGCCCGCCGACCCGCTGCGACAACAAGGTCTCGAGCACCAGCGTCGGGAACGCTTTCGCGACCCGGGGGGCCGCCGTCTTCGCTGTCGTCGTGCCGGTCACGACGCGCCCATAGTCCGGACGTCCTCGCAGCGGAAGCATCCGGCGACGTGGTCGTTGACCATCCCGGTCGCCTGCATGAACGCATAGACGATCACCGGGCCGCAGAAGTTGAAGCCCCGTGTCTTCAGCGCCCTGGCCATCGTCACCGACTGTTCGGTCTGGGTCGGGATATCGCAGCCGACCCGCTCGCCCTGCACCGCCGCCCCGTCCACAAAGGACCACAGCCAGGCCGAGAAATCCTCGCCGCTGTCGCGCATCTCGACGAAGATCCGGGCACCCTTGATCGCCGCCTCGATCTTGGCGCGCGAGCGGATGATACCCGGATCGGCCATCAGCCGCGCCCGATCGTCGTCGCCGAACTTCGCCACCAGATCCGGGTCGAACCCGGCGAAGGCGGCGCGCATCGTCTCACGCTTCCTCAGGATGGTGATCCACGCCAGCCCGGCCTGGAACCCGTCCAGCACCAGCTTTTCCCACAGGGCGCGGGCGTCGTACTCCGGCACGCCCCATTCGGTGTCGTGATATTCGACATACAGCGGGTCCGTCCCGCACCAGGCGCAGCGTCCGGGAGATTCGGTCATGCCCGCAGCCTACCACGTCCCGGACAAGCGAAACCCCGCCCGTGTTTCCACGGGCGGGGCTCCTTGAGTCTCTACGGCGATCAGGTGGTGCGGAAACCGGCCGGACCGTTCATGCCGGCGGGGAAGAAGCCGCCGCTGGTCTGGCCCGCGCCCGGCTTGAGGTAGACGATGTTCAGGCCCTGTTGCACGGTGCGGCTGAACGCCAGGGCGTTGGCATCGCCCGGGAAGATGTTCGACGCCTGCGCATTGCCCGTGCCGGTCGGGCTGATGCCCTGATCCAGATCGGTAGCGCCGTCGAGGCTGTCGCGTGCGTTCGAGATCGCATCCGCGCTGGTCAGTAGCGTCGGAGCAGCAACACCCTTCGCCGACAGCACCGTGCGGATCAGACCCGCGTGGTAGGCCTCGGCGGCCAGCAGGCCGGCTGCGGCTTCCAGGAACACCTTGCTGGTGACCAGCGGGGAAGCGCCCTTGTACAGGGTCACGCCCACGTCTTCGAAGATGAACGCGCCGAGCAGGAAGTTGTTGTCGTTCAGATACGGGTCAAAGGCCTGACCCGGTCCGACGAGACCTGCGGCGCGCGCGGCGCTGGAGAAGGCGCCGTTGGGATCAGTCCCTCCGACGTCGATCGCCGGCTGGGCCACGGCCGCACTGCCTAGCGCGGTGCGCAGGAAGTTGACGTGCGCCACTTCATCGGCTGCGATTTCATTGGCGTAGCGGCGAACCAGCGGATCGGAGAAGGCGACCTGACGTCCGCCGATGACCGCGCCTTGCGTCCCGGTGCCGCTCAACGAGCTCTGCGGCAGGCCAGTGCCAAAGGCGGCGAAGGAGTAGAACTGGGCCTCCAGATACTCGAGCTGGAGCGCGAAGTTCAGGATCTCGATATCCAGGTTGGGCGCCCCCGCCGGCGGGTTCTGGGCCACGGCCGTGTCACTGGAGCTGGAACAGGCGCCCAGAACTGCGCCGCCGACGGCGCCGACAGCGAAGCCGCCGCCCCACTTGAAGAATTTTCGCCGGTCGTTGCGGCGTTCGACCCGCTGGTCGAGGGCGTCGATGATGAGGTCTGTCTTGGACATGCCGAAAATCCTGCGTCTATGAGCCCGTTCCGCAGAAAGATACTCGTGACCGTGACGTTTGGTTGCGTCCGGCCTTGGGCAATTGCCTAAATTTTTCCACTATTTAGCAGGACTTATCGTTTCAGCTTTGGCTGAATACGCGTGTCAGACTGGAAAGTAAGCTGGACGGTAGACCGCTGCCTGACGCCCATCGACGGACAAATTTCCGTCCAGACGGTCAAGCCGCACCAGCGCCATCGCAGCCCCATCGCGACCGGTCAGGATCTCGCCAGCGCGTAGTTCGCCGTTCAGCACCTCTGTCCCGGCCGCCGGCGCCGGGCCGTCGAAAGTCAGCGGCAGCATCCGCTTCTTGATCTCGCCCCGCCGCTTCATCCGCGACGTGGTCTCCTGGCCGACGAAACAGCCCTTGGCGAAGTCAATGCCGTTCAGCAGGTCGAAATTGGCCTCGATCGGATAAGTCCCGTCATCGACGTCCCGCGCTGGATCGGGGACCCCGACCGCCAGTCGGTGCGCCTGCCAGTCATGCTCGCTCGCGTTCGCGCCACGCTCGCCGACGGCACGCCCGCCGAGCCCCGCCGTGCGCGGATCGGCGGTGAAGCCGCCCGCGACGCCCGGCCAACTGACCGACACCGGCCGCTGATCGGCTGCGACCTCGACCTTCGCCCTCAGCCTGTACATCGACAGCCGCTGGATCAGGGCGTCGCGTTTCTCCGCCGCCACGTCCAGCACCACCCCATACTCGTCGCCCCACAGGAACAGGTCGAACAGCAGCCGCCCCGGTGGCGATAGCATCGCCCCGAACCGCAGGGAGCCCGGCTCGAGGGTCTCCACATCCTGTGTCAGCAGGTTGTGCAGGAAGTGCCGGGCATCCGGGCCGCTGACCTTCACCAGGGCGCGACTGTCGAGGCGGGCGATGAGTTCGGTCATGGGCGAGAGATAGGGGGTGCGAGGCGAGAAGGGGAGGGGAGTGATCCGTCTCCCTCCCTGAACGGTGAGGGAGAACGACGCCACAACCGCCTCACACTCGCCACGAGAGAATCCGTATACGGTGTGCCCATGAACGTGCGTTTCCCCATTCTTTATATCGCCGAAGCCGACGCGGAGGCCGCTGTGCTCTCGTCCGGCGCCCTGGCGCATCTCGTCGATGCCGTTCCGAACGCGGACTTCACCATCGTCGGCTCGGCCGCCTCCGCGCCCCTGTTCGCCGACACCCCCCGCCTGCATCGCCTGATCGTCCTCGACAAGACCGGTCGCTGGGACTGGATCTCCCTGTGGAACCAGGTCCGCGACACCCGCTGGGGTCTCGTCGTCGACATGCGCGGCACGAAATTCTCCGAACGCCTGCGCCGCCAGAGGCGCGCCGTGCGCGGCCCGGACCTGCCGGGCCTGCACGCGGTCGAACAGGCCGCTCGCATCCTTCAGCTCGACGACATCCCCGCGCCGCGTCTTTTCTTCAGCGAGGAGACCCATGCCGCTGCTGACGCCCTGATCGGGCCCGACACGGCCCCGCTGCTGGCGGTTGGTCCCGGCGCCGACTGGATCGGCAAGCGCTGGCCGGCCGAACGGTTCGCCAAGGTCGCCGCGCCGCTTCTGGCCGATGACGGCCCGCTCGCGGGCGGCCGTCTGATGATCGTGGGCGAGGAGGCCGATCGTGACGCCGCCCACGCCATCCGCCTCGCGGTTCCCCGCAAACGGGTGATCGAGCTGCAGGGCAAGCTGACGCGGCTCCAGACGGCCGCCGCTCTGTCGCGCGCCACCCTCTATGTGGGCGGCGACTCGATCTGGACCCAGCTAGCGGTCGCTGCGGGCGTGCCCTCGGTCGCCGTGTTCGGCCCATCGGACGATAGCCTCGTCGGCCCCTGGCAGGGCGTCTCGATCCGGGGCGAGCGGTCTCTGGACGAGTTCAAGGCCGTCGATCCGCGTCTGAACCAGGCCATCCACCACATGCTCGGCCTGCCCGCCGACCGGGTCCTGCGCGCCGCGCGCGGCCTGCTGGCGAAAAAAAATCCGGTTACGAACCCGGCGCCCTCAAACCTTAAATATAATAGCGGCGAAAGCTTCGACGATCCGGACGCTTCGGACTGATCGGGCGCTTCGGACGGTGTTTTTGACGACCGGACCGCGCCCAGGACCCAGACTTTTGACCTGATCGTCCGTGGCCGGGTCGTCACGTCCAACGAGGAACTGATCGGCTCGGCCAAGGCCGCCCGGTCCGCTTCCAGGAAACGTTGCCGGTCTAGAGGATAGAGAAGCTGACGCCGCAGCCGCAACTGGTCGCCGCGTTCGGGTTGCGGATCACGAACTGGGCGCCCGCCAGTTCATCGACCCAGGCGATCTCGGAGCCCTTCAGGAATGGAACCGAGATCGGGTCCACGAGCGCCGCCTGACCGTCGGTCTCGATCCGCAGGTCGTCCGCCTCGCCCGTCTCGACGAGGTCCATCCGGTACTGGAAGCCGGAGCAGCCGCCGCCGTCCACCGCCACACGCAGCAGGACGGGATGGCCCTCGACCTCCGCCAGCCGGGCCAGTCGCCTTGCCGCGCTTTCGGCCAGCACGATGCCCTCCGGCGCGCGTTTCGCGATCTTCAGTTCAGTCGGGGCCGGTTGGACGGAGGTCATGCCTGTCTATATGAGGCTGCACAGGCCTGTACGCAAAGGCCGTCCGCGAGAACATTGCGCTTGAGCCAGACCGACGCCCGTGCGCCCTACGCCGAACTGGCCGCCAACTCGCGCGGACGCCTTGTTCCTGAGGCGCCGAGCCGCACGCGCAACGCCTTCGCCCGCGACCGCGACCGGATCATCCATTCCACCGCCTTCCGCCGCCTGAAGGGAAAGACGCAGGTCTTCGTGGCGCACGAGGGTGACCACTACCGCACCCGCCTGACCCACTCGCTGGAGGTGAGCCAGATCGCCCGTTCCCTGGCCCACGCCTTGCGGCTGGATGGCGAACTGGCCGAGACCGTCGCCCTGGCCCACGATCTGGGTCACCCGCCCTTCGGCCATGCCGGCGAGGACGAACTTCAGGCCCGGATGGAGCCCTGGGGCGGCTTCGATCACAATGTTCAGACGTTCCGGGTCGTCACCAGGCTTGAGACCCGCTACCCGGCCTTCGACGGCCTGAACCTGAGCTGGGAAACGGTCGAAGGCGTGGTCAAGCACAACGGGCCGGTCTCGCACATGCTGGATCAGCCCGCCTGGCGCGCTATCGCCGACTTCGCGCCGGGCTGGGACTTGCGGCTCGACAGCTTCGCCTCTCTGGAGGCCCAGTCCGCCTCCGTCGCTGACGACATCGCCTACAATAACCACGACGTGGACGACGGGGTTCAGGCGGGCCTGTTCACCCTGGCCGACCTCGCCGACGTGCCCCTGATCGGCCCGGTGCTGCATCAGACCCGCCGCGATTGGCCCGATCTGAACGAGCGGATGATCCGGCTGGAGGCCGTGCGACGCATGATCGGGGTCATGGTCGAGGATGTCCTGGCAGAGACCGAACAGCGCCTGGCCGACGATAACATCCGGTCCGTCGAGGAGGTTCGGACCGCCCGTCGGACCCTGGTCCAGTTCTCCGATCCGATGATGGCGGACCTCGGCGTCCTGCGCCGGTTCCTGTTTGAGCGAATGTATCGCCACTACCGTGTCAACCGGACCCGCAGCCAGGCGCGGCGCATCCTGGCCGACATGTTCCAGCTGTTCATGGCCGAGCCAGAGGTCATGCCGACGGAATGGGGCGAGCTGGCCGCAACCGGGGACCTGCAGAAGCGAGCGCGCGCCGTCTGCGACTACATCGCGGGCATGACCGACCGCTATGCGATTGAGGAGCACCGAAAGCTGTTCAACCTCGACCTCGCCCTCGATCTGTGATTCGAAAGAGACGCTGCAGGGGCTAGACTGTCAGGCCGGAGCGTCGATTCGCGCTCTGGTCCCCGAGAAGGCGACGACCATGTCCTATGACGACGACCAACGCCCCCGCGACCGCGGCGCCTATACGCCGCCGACGGATGACGACCTGCCGTTCAACCGCGGTGGTTTCGACGCCCGTCGCGGTCCGCCCGCCAAGGCCCCGCCGGTGACCCTGATTGTCAGCGCCGGCGTCCTGCTGGTGCTGATCATTGCGGTGGTCCTGTTCTATCGGTCGGGCTTGCGCTCTTCGACCGATGCGCCGCCGGCTGTCGGCACCCCTATCGCCCAGCTAAAGGTGGAGGCGCCCGAGGAGGCCCAGCCAATCGATCCGGAAACCGGCGTCGGCCTGTACGATCAGGCCGAGGACACCGCGACGGCCCCGGCCTTCACGCCGCCGCCCGAAAGACCTCTGCCCCGTCAGGCCCCACGTCCCATCGAGACCGCCGAGGCGACCGCGCCGGTTCGTCCTGCGGCGCCCGCTCCCTCACGCCCGGCTGCTCCGGCCGCCACAACGCCCGCTCCGGTCGCCAACGGCGCCGGCGGAGCGGCTGCGGTCCAGATCGGGGCCTTCTCCTCAACAGCCATCGCCGACCGGGAGTACGCCTCGGTCGCCGCCCGTTTCCCGCAGTTCGCCCGCAACGCCACCAAGCGGGTGCAGGAAGTCACGGCGTCGAACGGCTCGACCGTCTATCGCACCACCTTCACGGGCCTCAGCCGCGAAGACGCCCGCGCCTTCTGCTCCGCCATCGAAAGCGGCGGCGGCGACTGCCTGGTGCGATAGGGATTTGAACAGCGCCGCCATCTATGGCTGCTCAGGGCCCGTGCTGACGGAGGAGGAGCGTACCTTCTTCGCCGACGTCCGGCCGTGGGGTTTCATCCTGTTCCGGCGGAATGTGGACAACCCGGAGCAGGTCCTGCGCCTGACGTCGGACCTTCGCGACAGCGTAGGCTGGGACGCGCCGGTGCTGGTCGATCAGGAGGGCGGTCGGGTCCAGCGTCTGGGGCCGCCGCACTGGTGCAAATACCCGCCGGGTGATGCCTATCTGAAGGCGACCAACGATTGGCTCGCAGCCCGGGAACTGGCGCGGCTGGGCGGCCGGCTGATGGCCCATGACCTGAAAGCGGTCGGCATCAACATCGACTGCGCCCCCGTTCTCGACGTCCCGACGCCGGGCGCCCACGACATCATCGGCGACCGCGCCTACGCCAGGGATCCGGCGACGGTGGCCCAGATGGGCCGGGCGGTGGCGGAAGGTCTGCTGGCCGGAGGCGTCCTGCCGGTGATCAAGCACATGCCGGGCCACGGCCGTGCTTTCGCCGACAGCCACAAGGAACTGCCGACCGTTCATGCGGATCTGGATGCGCTCGACAATTGGGACTTCGCACCGTTCAAGGCCCTGTCGGACATGCCCATCGGAATGACGGCCCATATCGTCTTTACGGCCATCGACAATAAGCGGCCGGCGACCCAGTCAAAGAAGGCGATCAAGCTGATCCGCGACCATCTGGGTTTCGGGGGCCTGCTGCTGTCCGACGATCTCTGCATGAACGCCCTGTCGGGGACGCTGACGGAGCGGGCGGAGCGGTCGCTGAAGGCCGGATGCGACCTCGTCATCCACTGGACCGGCGACATGGCCGAGATGCGTCAGGTGGCCGAGGGCGTGCACCGGCTGAAGGGCGGGGCGGCGAAACGAGCGGAGGTAGCGCTGGCCCGGATCGTTCACACGCCGGAGCCGCTGGATGTCCGCGAGGCGCGCGACCGGTTCGACGCCCTGCTGGGCGGTCGGCTCGACGCCTCGAAGGGACCGGACGTGGGCGAGGCGCAGGCCCCCGCCTCAAGTCGCGCGAACGCGCGGTAGGCAAAGAGAATGTCGGAAGCCTTCCAGCCCAATCTGGACTTCACGGCGGCGCAGGAGGTCGATGCGCGCGACGCCTTCGTGGTCGATCTCGATGGCTACGAGGGACCGCTGCACGTCCTTCTGGCCCTGGCGCGGACGCAGAAGGTCGATCTGCTGAAGCTGTCGATCACCCGGCTGGCGGAACAGTATCTGGCCTTCGTGCATGAGGCCCGGCGGCGGAACTTCTCCTTGGCCGCCGACTATCTCGTGATGGCGTCATGGCTGGCCTATCTGAAGTCGCGGTTGCTGTTGCCCCGGACCGAGAAGGGCAAGGGCGACGAGCCGCCGGCGGAGGAAATGGCCGCCGCCCTGGCCTTCCGGCTGCAGAAGCTCGAGGCGATGCGGAAGGCCTCCGACGCCCTGCTGGCCCGGCCGCAGCTGAAGCGCGACGTGTTCACGCGGGGCGACCCGCAGGCGACGGTCATCGTCCCGTCCGACCGGATCGACGCCAGCCTGTACGAGCTGATGGCGGCCTATGTCGGCCAGCGGCGGCGGGAGCAGGCCCGGCACTACAATCCCGGCCAGAGGGTCGAGGCCTATCCATTGGAGGCGGCGCGGGACTGGCTGCGCGAGATCCTGCCGCGTATGGCCGACTGGACGCCGCTGGAGCGGGTCGCGCCTGTCCGGGACGGCGAGGGGCCGAGCCAGGCCAGTCTGACCGCCTCGACCCTGTCGGCCAGCCTGGAGCTGGTCAAGGAGGGCGCGATGGATGTGCGTCAGGAGAAGGCCTTCGACGAGGTCTGGCTGAAGCGGCGCGGGCAGGGCCAGCCGCTGGAGCTGACGCCGTGAGCGGCGTCCAGTTCGCGCCCGACGAAGGCGAGATCGAACGGCGGGTCGAGGCCCTGCTGTTCGCGGCGGCCGGGCCGCTGTCGGCGGCGGATATCGCCCGAAGGTTGCCCGAGGGCGCGGAAGTGGGGCGGGCCATCGCGGGTCTGCGGGCCCGCTATGAGAGCCGGGGAGTGGAGCTGGTCTGCGTCGCCGACCGGTGGAGCTTCCGGACGGCGGGCGACCTCGGCTTCCTGATGACCGAGGAGCGGGAAGAGCCGCGCCGGCTGTCGAGGGCGGCGCTGGAGACCCTGGCCATCATCGCCTACCACCAGCCCGTCACCCGGGCCGAGATCGAGAGCGTGCGGGGCGTGTCGATCTCCCGGGGGACGCTGGACCTGCTGCTGGAGATGGGGTTCGTGCGGCTGAGGGGCCGTCGGCGGACGCCGGGGCGGCCGGTGACTTATGCGACGGCAGACCGGTTCCTCGAGCATTTCGGCCTGGCCAGCCTCTATGAGCTGCCGGGCGCGGCGGAGATGAAGGCGGCGGGGCTGCTGGACCTGTCCCTGCCCGTCGGGTTCGAGGTTCCGGACCCGTCGCGGTCGGGACCGGAGGATGAGGACCCGATCGAGGACGGGGATGCGCCCGAGTTCGCCCAGGACTTCGTGGGCGACTGATCCGGGACCGACTCGGGTTGACGTCCGGGGGGTGTCTGGCTATACGCACGCCTCCGCCGCCGGGCTTCCGCGCGGCTTTTCTATTTCTATTTGCCTCCAGCCTGCGCTGAGCAGCGAGCCGCCGAGCGGCAAGCGTCAGCGCCACCAAGGATTTCAGACCATGAAGGTCCGCAGCTCGCTCAAGTCGCTCAAGACCCGTCACCGCGACTGCAAGGTCGTTCGCCGCAAGGGCGTCGTCTTCGTGATCAACAAGACGGACCCGCGCTTCAAGGCGAAGCAGGGCTAAGGGCATTCCGGTTCGCTAACGGCGACGACGCGGTCGTCGCCTGCTTGAGCTGAGAACTACCCACAGGTCGCGGACTTTGTCCGCGACCTTTTTCGTGCCCGGCGTTGAGCCTGTGCCTCTGGCATGGTTAGCGTCCCGGCTCTTCTTTGTTGCCCTGCCGCCCCCTTTGGCGACCTGAGGGCGGCCAGCCCGATACACGGAGACCTCCCATGGCCGACGACGCCACTTTCGACGCCTCGCCGGACGTCATGAACGCCACGGCCCAGGGTCGCCTGCGGACCATCATCGAGCGCATCGAGCGTCTCGAAGAGGACAAGGCCGCGATCATGGCTGACATGAAGGAGGTCTTCCTCGAAGCCAAGGGCGAGGGCTACGACGTCAAGATCCTGCGCAAGGTCATCCGCATCCGCAAACAGGACAAGGCCAAGCGTCAGGAAGAGGACGCGATCCTGGACCTGTATCTGTCGGCGCTCGGCGAGATCTGATCCTGAAGCGGACGCCCCTCCCGGGCGGTCCGAAAGGCCCTGCAGGGTCACTCAAGCGCTCGACCGGGCTCAAGCCGGGGGCGGGCTTCCAGACCAAAGACGCGCCGCCGCCCAGCCCGTTCGAGGCCGAGCGTGAGGCTGCGCGTCGCAAGGCGCTGAACGCCCTCAAACGCGCCAAACGCGCCGCCGACAAGGCGGGGATCGCCCTGTCCGAATGGGAGGGGGAGTTCATCGAAGGCGTCTCTGACCGCATCAAGACCTACGGCCGCGCCTTCGGCGACCCGGAGAAGGGCGCGCCGGGTCAGGCCCTGTCGTCGATGCAGGGCCGCAAGCTGAAGGAGATCACGGCCAAGGCCAACGGCGAAGAGCCGAAGCGGCGATGGAGTCGCAAGACGCCGCCGTCCGGCGAAGCCTGATCCCCAACGTCCGGATCGTCCAGACGAAAAACAGGCTGACGAAACGGACGAAGCGGACGAAACGAGAGAAAAGTCGTTTCGATTCAAAAATCTGACGCGACCCCTGTTTCGTCCGTTCGCCAGGGAGCCGGGCGTTCCGCCCGCGCGCGGCGCGATGATTGTCAAAGACCCGACGAAAAGGTGGGGAGACGGTCGCGAGGCCGCAAGACGTGAGTAGGAATAAACTCATATTTATATCGCCGCGACCTGGTATTCGGGGATGATAGCTTTCGACCCGTTGCAGACGGTCGGCATGTCCACAGCCAGGAGAAAGACACCCCGCGGCTCAGCTTGACGAAGGTTGGCTGGCGAGAGCTAACTGACGCCGCCACAACCGGAGCGCGCTATGTTGTTGATCTCCCTTTTGTCCGCGATGGTCTTTCAGGACGCGCCTGTCGCCCATCCTGAGACGCCGCAGCAGTTTCGAAACCGGCGCTCTGCTTACGTCCAGGGAACGCTCAATGTCGCCTCAGGCGAGCGGGCTACCCTGCGTCAGAACGCGGATGGAACCTATGACCTGATCCGGGTCGACCGGATCCAGATGCGAGACGTCTTGCCGCCGACGGACCGATCGACTGCGGCCGTCAACGATGCGGACGCCGGAACCCTGAGGTTCGCCCTGGAAAGTCGCCAGGATGTCGGTTCCATACTGAAGGTTGAGAACGGCCAGTCCCAGGGGCTCGCCTATTCAGGGTTCATCGTGCGCTACGTCGGCGGACAGGCGCGCGGTCCCGACCCGACGTCGGTGTGTACCGTTCCGCCAGGAATGGCCACTTATGAGCACTGGCCGGAGCCCATCATCCAGGTCGTGATCGGGGGGCTCCAGCGCTCCGACGATACCGTGCCGACCTGCGCCCCGCACCTCGATAACCCGCCCGACGCTGCGGCAGATGCCCTTACAACGGAGGGTGAACACCTCGGGCGGCTATCGACCCTGTTCGCGCTGTGTGAGCCCTACTACACCGTTGATATCGCCGTCGGGCACCGCCTCGCCGACGATTTCGAGCGGCGCTCACGAGAGGCCGGTTGGACGGACGAACGACAGACCGCGGCCTATGACCGGGGCCGCGAGGTGGAACGCGCCGAGGTGGGTATCGTCATGAATGCGGCCGGCGTGACGCCGCAGGAGGCGCGTCGCCTACTGCGCGACATGTACCCGCGCCTGAAGTCCCGGTGCCAATATCTGTCGCAGCAGGTCCCTGGCGCGGTTTCGGGCCTGGAGACCGGTGACCGACGCCTGGACGCTGCCGCCCGTCGCTACCGCTAGGTGAGATCGGCTGTAACCCTGATGAGTGAGGCGTCCGCTCCCCACCCACTGCAGCATTGGATGCATGCGATTGCAGTCCGTTTTGATCCGCCGAACGGTATGATCACGCGGTTGAACTTCGAGGGACCTCAGTATGGTGCAAAAACCTGTGACCGAGCCGACTCTGGTCGTGGCGGAAACCCCTGAGGATTTCGAGGCTTTTGGAAGCGTCTGCCGGGCGTATGTCGAATGGTGCCGCGAGCGTTACGGCGACATGCCCTGGTTCGTCGAAGAGGTCTTCGGCTATCAGGATCTGGAAGAAGAGCTGAAGGAGCTGGCGCATAAATACGGTCAACCCGCGGGGCGCACCCTGCTGGTCATGGGCAAGGATGGGGTCGTGGCGGGTGGGGCCTACCGGCGGCTGTCGGATACGGTTTGCGAACTCAAGCGGCTGTTCGTGACGGATGGGGCAAGAGGCTTGGGTCTGGGCAGAAAACTGTCGGACGCCCTGATCGGCGCGGCAATCGCCGATGGCTATTCCACCATGCAGTTGGACACCGGCAATCGCCTCACCGAGGCGATCGCCATGTATGAATCGATGGGGTTCAGGCCCATCGAGCCTTACCAGACGTATCCAGAGCGATTGATGCCCTATCTGGTTTTCATGGAGAAGCCGCTCGATTGAGCGGCGATCAAGGTCTGCTGGCGGCGCCAATCGAGGCCGTGCACCCCGGCCTGCGCCGGAGTGCACGGTGGTCTTGGCGGCTAGAACAGGATTTTGCGCAGGCTGATCGAGAAGACGCGGCCCTGGGGGTCGAGGAAGTCGGGCTGGTAGTTCAGCGGGACCGTGCCGGTCGAGGAGGTCACCTCGGTGCGGCTGTCGAACAGGTTCTGGATGCCGAAGTTGAGGCGCGTGCCCTTCAGGATCGGGAATTTCTCGACCCAGCTGGTCCGCTGGGTCAGGTCGGCGAAGACGTTCAGGTTGACCGTGGTCTGGTCGCTGAAGGCCAGGTCCGAACCGCCCGCGCCGCCGTCGACGCGGGTCGCCTGACGCCAGTTGGCGTTCATGAACGAGCCGAATCCGTTGCGGAAGACCCCGGCCTGGACCTGGAACTCGTTGCGGGAGGTGCCGCCCCGGGCGCCGATGGCGTCCCCGTCCAGCAGGTCCAGCTCGGGCAGGCTGTCACGGATGCTCACCGTGTCGGTGAACCGGACCGTATGATAGATTGACAGGTTGAAACGGCCCTGGCCGGGCTGCATGCCGCCGCCGCGTCCCCCACCGGGACGGCCGCCGCCCATCATCATCATCATGCCGCCGCCGGCCATGCCGCCCCGTCCGCCGCCCATGGCCGCCGGCGGGGTGGGCGTGCCGAAGGCGCGCGAGACGTTGAAGCCGGTGCGAAGCTCGGCCCGCTCGGTGCGGGCGAAGTTCAACGGCCGGGCGTCCAGGGCGATCAGATTGCCCGTGGCGTCGCGGGTGAACCGCTCCGGCAGGGCCGCCTCGAGGTCGGCGGTGATCGTCGGGAAGGCGATGATCGCGTCGTTGACGATCGTGCGGGTGTAGTTGGAGCTGACGGAGAAGTCCTGCTCGGACCAGGGCCGGAAGTTCACTCCGAGGGCGAGGACCTGACGATCCTCGGGGCTGAGGTTCGCGTTGCCGCCGCTGACGCGGGTGATCTGGACCGTCCGGCCGGTGCGGAAGTCGAACACCGAACTGTTGGGCGTCGAGATGGTCGGATCGTTGAGCTGCTGGATGGTCGGAGCGCCCTCTTCATCCTTGTAGCTGGCGCTCAGGGACAGGGCTTCGATCGGCGACCAGCTCGCCCCGGCGCCCAGGGTGACGAGGCCGCCGATGTCGGAGGCCTCGTCATAGCCGGCGTTGGCCGTGATCGAGAGGTCGCCGAGCCCCGTGAGAACTTCGCGGCTGCGGCTGGCGATCGGCAGGGAGAAGTTGACCGTGCCATAGGCGCGGTCGCGGCCGATGGCGCGCTCCGAGAAGACGCCGCCCCGAGTGCTTTGCGAGTTGAGGTCGCGGGTGTCGACGCCGACCTTCCAGGTCGAATAGAGGCCGCCGGCGGGCGCCTGGAGCAGGTTGCCCATGACGACGCCTTCCAGCAGGCCGCCGCTGGCGACGGAGTTGGCGGTGTCGGTCAGGCGGGTGAAGCTGGAGGCGGAGAGGGCGCCGAAGGGGTTCAGCATGCCAGCGGTGACGGCGGTTTGCGCCGCCGTGGCGCTGAGGCCGCGGCCGGTCGTGGTGTCGGTCTCGACCCGGTCGTAGGCGCCCTGCAGGGTCCAGCGCCAGTTTTCGCCGACGAAGCCGTCGAGCAACAGGCCGAGGTTGGCGGTCGAGGTGTCGGTGTCGCGTGTCAGGGCGCCGGCGTCGCCGATGAACCGGTAGACGGCGACGTCGCGGCTGAAGGGCGAACCGTTGCGGCCGGCCGGCGCGATCAGGGTCACCCCGGGCAGTCCGCCGTAGGCGAAGCTCGAGGCCTCGACCAGATTGAGACTGACTGTGCCCTTGGTCGTCGAGTTGAGGTCGCGCGCGAGCGAGGCGTTCAGCGTCGTCGTGTCGCCGCGCGGGAGGAGGGTGCGATAGTCGCTGAGATTTCCGGTGCGCGGAGCGTTCGCGCCGGCGGCGAACTGGGCGAGCGTCGGATTGGCGACGCCGGGGTTGGCCGCGACCACCGCCGCCAGGGCCGGGTCGATCCGGGTCCCGTAGGGAATGCCGGCGACGTTGCCGGTCAGGTCGAAGGGCTGGGAACCCGGATCGCGGGTGATGTCGCGTTCGCTTTCGAACAGGGCAGTGTCATGCAGCCGCTCCAGGCTGACGTTGATGCGCGAGCCGTCGATGATGTTGAAATAGCTGGTTTCGACCTCGGTCGAGGTGCGGCCGCCCTGGGTCGGGGCCCGGTTGGACAGCTCGGCCGTCGCCTGGCGGAACTGGGCCTTCAGGACGATGTTCACGACCCGCTGATCCGCCGTGTAGCCGTAGGTCAGGGCGACCTGTTCCGGCAGGATCTCGGTACGTTCGATGGCCTCGAACGGGATGTTGCGGATTTCCTGGAAGCCGGAGGTGCGGCGACCGTTCAGCAGGATGACGGGGCCGCCGGAACCGCGTGAGCTGCGGGTCAGGGGCTCCAGCGCCGTCAGCAGCTCGGCAATGTTGGAGGCGCCGTAGGCGCGCAGCTGTTCGGCATCCAGGACGAGATCGGGCGGGACGTCGCCCTGGACGCCGCCGCGCAGGCGGGTTCCGTCGACCAGGACGTCGTCGACCACGTCGGCGTCTCCGGCGGGCGCGCCTGTCGGGAGGTCCTCCTGATCGTCATCCTGAGTCGCCGGAGGTGTCGTCTGGGGCGTGGCCTGCGCGGGGGGCACTGTCGTCTGCGGCGGGGGCGCGGTCTGGATGGCGCCCGAGGCGAGGGCATAGAGCAGGGCGGCGGCGATGGTCATTCAACAATCCGAACGAGGCGTGGGGAAACGCCCGTCGGGAGGCGAACGCGCAGCGCTGCGATCAATCCGACGGCCTGGTTATACGGCTCAGTCATCATGATCCGTCGCGGCCGCAATGTGGCGCTTTGTTGCAGCCCTGCGTCGCGAAGGAAAACTGTGGTTTTCGAGCCGCATCGGCTGGGCTCCAGCGTCGATCTGCGCGGGAACAAAGCCGTTGCGCGCGCCCGGTCGGCCACGCATCATCGCCGCATGCGAGCGCCAGAAGAGTTCGAGACCGATCGCCTGCGTCTCCGTCCCGTTGCGCGAGCGGATGCAGCGGACATCTTTCGAACCTACGCCGGACAGGCTGGGCCGATGCAGTTCATGAACTTTCCACGCCATCGCGATGTGGCTGAAAGCGTGACGTTCGCGGACTTCTGCGAGGCTTGCTGGCGCTCCGGCTCCGCCTTTCCCTGGGCGGTCACCGACAGGGTCACGGGACAGTTCATGGGCGCTCTGGAGCTCAGACTGAAGCCGCCCAGAGCCGACTTGGGGTATATCCTTGGAGAGCGGTTCTGGGGTCAGGGTTTCGCGGGCGAGGCGGCTTCGGCGGTGGTCGCATGGGCGATCGCCCAGCCCGGAATCTTTCGCGTGTGGGCGACCTGCCATCCGGAAAACGTCGCTTCCGCCGCTGTCCTCCGCAGGGCCGGACTGACTTACGAGGCGACGCTCGCCAACTGGGACGCCCGTCCCCAGCTCGGGGAAGCGGCGGGGCCCAACGATTGCTACGCCCTGACGAGGTCCCCCGGGACCGCAGAGATCACCCCGCCTCCCTGAGCACGCCTTCCAGCCCCTGTTCGCGGACCTTGCGGTAAAGGGTCGAGCGGCCGATGCCGAGGCGGCGGGCGATCTCCGACATATGGCCGGCATAGACCTCGATGGCGTGCTGGATCAGGTCGCGTTCGATGTCCTCGAGCGTGCGCAGATGGCCGCGCTCGTCGAGGATCCTGATCGGCTGGTCCGGCAGGGGCGGCAGGTCGGCGTAGTTCATGATCGCGGCCGACGGCGCCTCGGCCTCCAGCGGCATGGCGACGCCCGAGATGGCCGGGAAGTCGTGCGGCTGCAGGAAGGGGGCATCGGCCAGGACGATGGCGCGATAGATGGTATTCTCCAGCTGGCGAACGTTTCCGGGCCAGTCGAAGGCGGTCAGCAGGGCCAGGGTCTCGGGCGCGACACCGGCGATCCGCTTGCCTTCCTCGACGTTGAAGCGGCCGATGAAGTGGTCGATCAGGGCGGGCACGTCCTCGCGGCGTTCGCGCAGGGACGGGGCCTCGATGGGGAAGACGTTGAGGCGATAGAACAGGTCCTCGCGGAACCGGCCCTCGGCCACGGCCGTCGAAAGGTCGCGGTTGGTGGCCGAGACGATGCGGACGTCGACCTTGACGGCGCGCTTCGAGCCCACCGGGTCGATCTCGCCCTCCTGCAGGGCGCGCAGCAGCTTGACCTGCATGTCCAGCGGCAGTTCGCCGATCTCGTCGAGGAACAGGGTGCCGCCGTTGGCCTCCATGAACTTGCCGAGGTGTTTGTCGGAGGCGCCGGTGAAGGAGCCCTTCTCGTGGCCGAACAGGATGGACTCGACGAGGTTGGCGGGCAGGGCGCCGCAGTTGACCGCGACGAAGGGCTTGCCGGCGCGGTCACTGGCGCCGTGCAGGGCACGGGCGATGACCTCCTTGCCGACGCCGCTCTCGCCCGTGATCAGGACCGGGATGGACGACTTCGCCGCGCGGGCGCCGAGCTGTTTGACCATCTGCATCGGACGGCTGTCGCCGACCAGATCGGCGAAGGTGACGCGGCCGGCGACATGCTTCTTCAGACGGCCGACCTCGGCGGTCAGCTGGGTCAGCTGCAGCGCGTTGCGGATGCCGACCAGGATGCGTTCCGGGCTGGCGGGCTTGATGAAGAAGTCCTGGGCCCCGGCCTGCATGGCCTTGACCACGGTCTCGATGCCGCCGTTGGCGGTCAGGACGATGACGGGGGTGGTGACGCCGGCGGTACGGATCTCGGCCAGGGCCTCCATGCCGCTCATGCCCGGCATGACGAGGTCGAGCAGGACCACGTCGGCCCCGCCGCCCTTGGTCAGGCGGTCGATGGCCTCGCCGCCGGATTCGGCGTGGACGACGATATAGCCTTCGCGATCCAGAACCGCCTGGACGAGGCGGCGCTGGGTCGGATCGTCGTCGACCACCAGAACGGTCTTGGCCATGTGCGGGCGCCCTTTGTCATCACCGATGGGGGGTCGCGTTCGAGGTGCGCGACTGACCCGTTTCGGGACGGTTTTAGCCCCGATGCGGTGAAGATCGGGTGAGAGGGCGTGGTGTGCGGTGGGTTAACGGGCGGGCGGGCAGGCGAATGGGGCGGCGGGCGACAGGGGTGACTGCCGCTCTCCGCCGGTGTCGAGGTCGGGCAGGTTGTCGCTGTAACCGGCCTTGAGCTTGCCCTGACGCAGCAGGTCGCGCGCGTCCGTGGTCGCCGTCTCGTCGCCGCACCGCACGGGGACGTAGGTTCCGAGCGGGATATAGGTCCCGAACTCGGCGTCCTCGCCATAGATCGTGACCCGGTAGGACTGGACCAGCAGGACGGTGTTCGGCTGGAAGCCGATGGCCTCGCCGACCGTGGCCAGACAGTCGCCGTCCGCCCGGCATTCGCGACGGGCGTCGTCGTCGGTGACCGGCTGGAAGAAGACCTCGGGCAGGGCGGGGGCGCCGGGGAGGGTGGCGATCGTCGGCTTGAAGGCCTCATCAGCGGGAGCGTCGGCGACGGGGAAGATGTCGGCCTGGGCTTGCCGGGCGCGCTCAGCGACGTCGGCGTCATCCGAGCCGGCGAGACGGGCGAGGGCGGCGCGGCCAGTCTTGCCGCTGCCATTCTGGAGGAAGGCGTAGTCGAACTTGTCGGGCGCGACCTTGCCGCCTTCAAGCCGGGCGACCTGATCCGCGACCGACAGGCGGGCGGGATCGGCCAGCGGGGTGAACAGGGCGAGGATGACGGCGACCTCGAGGACGGCGGTGACAACGTTCGTCATCTCCAGCGCCTTCATCCACGGCGAGCCCTTGCGGACGAAGGGGACCAGGGCGCCGATGCCGTAGCCGATCGCGTAGGCGGCGCCGACGAGAGCGCAGGCGACGGCGATGATCCGGTCGGGCGTCAGGCCGTGCTGGCCGATACGCAGGCTGAGACCCCAGAAGGCGATCAGGACCAGGGGCGTCAGCAGGACCGAGGCGACGCGGACGGCGATCCTGAGCACGGCGGGCGGCAGGTTGTCGGCGCGGCCGTCCTGATAGGCGGCGTTGATGAGGATGATCAGGCCGCCCGCGGCCGACAGGACCAGGGCGGTCGCGCTGCCGGTCTCCCACAGGCCGTCGAGACCGGTGAAGGGCAGGGCGGCGAGGAAGCCTCCGACCAGAACCGTCAGGACCAGCAACAGCCAGGACAGCAGCATCAGGGCGACGGTTCTCACGCCCCGGATCAGGCCGTCGCGGACGTCGGTCAGATGGACGGCCGTGGCGAAGGCGAGACCGGTCAGGGGCAGGGAGAACCAGCCCTCCTCGATCAGGTCGCCGAGGAAGCTGAGGCCGATGATGTTGAACAGGGCGGCCCCGAGGAACAGCAGCAGCCAGAAGGCGCCGGCGAAGGCGATCGACAGGACCAGCTGCACGCCTGCCATCCAGGCGGCGTCGAAATAGGCGGGGAAGGAGGCGATCAGTTTGCGCTCGCGATCGGCCGGGACGATCAGATGATGGGCGATGAACAGGGCCGCCGCCGAGAAGGCGAACAGGGGGAAGGTCATCTCGCGGCCGACGTCGCCGGCCTGACGCGCCACGTCGTGCCAGGCGAGGAAGGCCAGGGCCGCCGCCGCGACGACGCCCCAGATCGCCAGGGTCGGCCAGCGCAACCGCCCGACGCCGGCCAGCAGGGGCGGCGGCAGGAAGAGGGCGACCAGCACCAAGGGGCCGAAGGTCTCGGGGAAGCGCGAGGACCAGGTCGCGCCCTCGCCCTCGGAGGCGCGGACCAGGAGATAAAGGGCGATCCCCTGCGCCAAACCGATCACCAGCCGGACCAGACCGACGAGGCGGTCGCTCTGGCCCAGGTCGCTGCGGCCCGCAGTGTCTGTCTGGTCGGTCATGTCGTGTCTCCCCCGGAGCGTGACCATGAACCGGGGTGAGGCGTCGGGGAAGCTACGTTTCCTGACGGACGGCGCGGGCGAGGTAGCAGCCGCGCGGGGCGAAATGGATGTGGGCCTGTGCGACGGCCGGGTTCGCGAACCATTGCGCCAGTCGGTCGTCGAGCTCGGCGCCGTCGATGACCTGTCCCTCGATCATCATGTTGCGCCGGTCATAGACGCGCAGGGACAGGGGGCGTTTGCGCAGCATCTCGGGCGCCTCGGCCGCCGGTGCGGCCCTGACGGCGGCCTCGCGCACGAAGATCGGGCCCGAGGCGCGATAGGGCGAGGCGGGATCGGTCAGGTGGGCGTGGTTGACGAGCACGAGGGCCTCGCCCGCGTCGGCGTCCTGGAGGCTGACGCGGCAGGGTGCCCGGCCGGGGGCATCGGCGACCCAGCGGCGGGCGCCGACCTCGGCCAGTTCGGCGTCGGTCATGGCGAAATAGGCGGTGAAGGGTTCCAGCGGCAGGGCTTCGATGCGGTAGGTCATGGGCGTCTCTCCGTGTTCGCCGGGAGAGATGCGACGAACCGCGCCGCGCGTCTGGCGGGTTTCGGCCGTTGCGCCACGGCCTCGGCGACCCCACAACGAAGGGCATGAACGCCCCCTTCAAAGCCCCGCCCCATCCCGTCGATCCCGCCGAACCGCCTCTCTGGGACCTGTCCGATCTCTATGCGTCGCGCGAGGATGCGCGGATCGCCGCTGATCTGGAGGCGGCGCGGACGGCGGTCGCCGGACTGAACGGGCTGCAGGGCCGGTTCGTCGGCGAGCGCGCCGATGCGAAAGCGCTGGGCGCGACGCTGGACCGGGCCATCACCCTGTACGAACAGGCCTCGGAAAAGCTCGGCGCCCTGGGCGCCTATGCCTTCCTCGCCGCTTCGACCAACCGGGCGGATGCAGGGGCGCAGGGGTTCGAGGCCGATCTGCGCGAGAGGATCACCGCCATCGCCACCCCGACCGTGTGGCTGACGCTGGAGATCAACCAGCTGGAGGAGGCCGAAATCGAGGCGGCGCTGGCGGCTGATGATGGCGCAAGGAAGTGGAAGCCGTGGCTGCGGCGGGTGCGGGCGATGAAGCCGCACGAGCTGTCCGGCGAACTGGAGACCTTCATCGCCGAGCGGATGCCGATCGCGGCGCAATGGCCCCGGCTGTTCGACGAGACGTGCGCGGCGCTGCGGGTCGAGAGCGGCAAGGAGAGCCTGACCCTGGCCGAGGCGCTGAACCAGCTTTCCGACCCCAGGCCGGCGAAGCGACGTTCAGCGGCCGAGGGGCTCAACACGGCGCTGGCGGCGCGGACCTCGACACTCGCACTGGTGCTGAATACCGTCGCGGCCGACAAGGCGATGGAGGACCGCTGGCGCGGCTTCAAACGCCCCGCTGACAGTCGCCACCTGGCCAACGAGGTCGACGGCGAGTCCGTGGATGCGATGGCCGATGCGGTCGCCGCCGCCTATCCGAAACTGTCGCACCGCTACTATGCGCTGAAGGCCAGGGCGTTGGGCAAGGCGAAGCTGGACCAGTGGGATCGCAATGCGCCGCTGGAGACGACGGCGCCGCGCGGCTTCGACTGGACCCAGGGGCGCGAACTGGTGCTGGAAAGCTTCGGCGATCTGGGCGGGGAGTTCGCGCAGGCGGCCGGGCGGTTCTTCGACAAGCCCTGGATCGATGGACGCGCGCGAGCCGGGAAACAGTCGGGCGCCTATGCCCATCCGGTGACGGCCGACCGCCACCCCTATGTCTTCCTGAACTGGATGGGCGAGCGGCGCGACGTGCTGACCCTGGCGCATGAACTGGGGCACGGGGTGCACCAGACGCTGGCGGCGGAGAAGGGGACGCTGCTGGCCGATACGCCGCTGACGCTGGCCGAGACCGCGTCGATCTTCGCCGAGGGTCTGACGTTCGACCGGCTGCTGGCGACGGCGCCCAGGGCCGAGCAGCGGGGTCTTCTGGCCGGGCGGATCGAGGACGGGTTGAACACCGTCGTCCGCCAGATCGCCTTCCACCGCTTCGAGACGCGGTTCCACGACGAGCGGGTGAAGGGCGAGGTGTCCGCCGACCGGCTGGGCGAACTGTTCCTTCAGGAAATGGGGGCCTCGCTCGGCCCGGCGGTGACCCTGAACCCCGGCTACGAGGCGTGGTGGAGCTATGTCAGCCACTTCGTCCACTCGCCCTTCTATGTCTACGCCTATGCGTTCGGCGACCTGCTGGTGGCGGCCCTGATGGAGACGCGGCGGGCCGACCCGGACGGGTTCGCGCCGCTGTATCGCGGGCTGCTCGCGGCCGGCGGGACCAAGACCTATGTCGAGGCGCTGGAGCCGTTCGGCCTCAATCCGCGCGACCCGTCCTTCTGGACCATCGGCACGAAACGGCTGGAACGACTGATCGATCAGTTCGAGGCTCTGGGATCGTAATCCTCCCCCATCGGGGGAGGGGGACCGCGAAGCGGTGGAGGGGCGCAGCCTCAGACACCGGTTTCGCGGCAGGCCCCCTCCGTCACTCCGCTTCGCTTCATGCCACCTCCCCCAACGGGGGAGGATTTCGCTGGGCGCCTTGAGCCAAACCCCCGCATCGCTATAAGAGCGCGCAATCGCCTCTCCGACGGACGCAGACTCATGGCCGACCATCATTCCCCGACCGAACACGCCGATCACGACGCGGATGCCTATGTCCACGGCAAGATGACGGTCGAGGAGCAGACCGCGACCTACAGCCTGTTCATGAACCTGGCCAAGTGGGGCTCGCTGGTGGTCGCCGCGGTGCTGCTGTTCCTGACGCTGTGGTTCCAGCCGGGCGGCAGCTTCATCGCCGGCGCCCTCGGCGGCGGGGTTCTGGCCGTCGCCGGCTTCGTCTTCCTGAAGGGCGGCAAGAGCCACTAACTTTTTGGGCGCGCTATCGCTCGCCGAGCAGCGGCTCGCGACTTGAGCGCGGGTCGGCCCGTGCGCGGGCGACCCTTCGCCGCGCGGCGTTCTGATTGAACCTTGCCGACTTTCCGCCTTTGACGCATCCGTATCCCAGCGCCTAACGTTCTCCGATCCAGTCTGGATGGGGAGATTCGCTTGGCCGTTGCCATCGCCGTGACCCGGGAACGCCGTGAGGGCGAGACCCGCTGCGCCGTCACTCCCGAGACCGTGAAGAAGTTCACCGCCCTGGGCGCGACCGTGACGGTCGAGGCCGGCACGGGCCTGGGCTCGTCCATTCCCGACAGCGAGTATGTCGCGGCCGGCGCCACGGTGAAGCCGGACACCCGCGCGACCCTGGACGGCGCCGATCTGGTGCTGAAGGTGCGCGGTCCGACGGCGCAGGAAATCTCGGCGATGAAGCCGGGCGCGATCGTCGTGGCCCTGCTGGACGCCTATCGCGAGAAGGACACGGTCGCGGCCATGGCCGGGGCCAACGTCACCGCCTTCGCCATGGAGTTCGTGCCCCGGATCACCCGGGCCCAGGTGATGGACGCCCTGTCGTCCCAGGCGAACCTGGCCGGATACCGCGCCGTTATCGAGGGTGCCTATGCCTATGGCAAGGGCTTCCCGATGATGATGACGGCGGCGGGCACGGTCGCCCCGGCCAAGGTCTTCATCATGGGCGTCGGCGTCGCGGGCCTGCAGGCCATCGCGACGGCGCGGCGTCTGGGCGCGGTGGTCACGGCCACCGACGTGCGCCCGGCGACCAAGGAACAGGTCGAATCGCTCGGCGCCAAATTCCTCGCCGTCGAGGACGAGGAGTTCAAAAACGCCCAGACCGCCGGCGGCTACGCCAAGCCGATGTCCCCCGAGTACCAGGCCAAACAGGCGGCCCTGACCGGCGAACACATCAAGAAACAGGACATCGTCATCACCACCGCCCTGATCCCCGGACGCGCGGCGCCGGTTCTGGTCAGCGCCGAACAGGTGGCCTCGATGAAGCCGGGCAGCGTGCTGATCGACCTCGCTGTCGAGGCGGGCGGCAATGTCGCAGGGTCGAAGCCGGGCGAGGTCGTGACGACGGCGAACGGCGTGTCGATCGTCGGCTACACCAACCTGCCGGGCCGGATCCCGTCGGACGCGTCGTCGCTTTACGCCAAGAACCTCGTCGCTTTCGCGGGCCTGCTGATCAAGGACGGGGCGCTGGCGGTGGATCTGGAGGACGAGATCCTTAAGGCGGCGGTGGTCACCAACGGCGGGGTCGTGGTGCACGAAGGGGTGTGGGGGTGAGAGAAATCTCGATCGTTCGCGGCGTTGGCTTGGCCCTCGTGTTCGTCGCGCCAACGCTTGTCCTGATCGGCGCCTTGGCTGCCGTGAGCGGCGTTCAGATCGGCGGGCTGTTCGGAGGGTTTCTTGCTCTCATCGTGAACTATGGCCCGCAAATGATGATGTTCGCCGGGATTGGCGTCATCGTCTTGCTGCTGGTTCGAATTGAAAGTCACTTGTCTCACAGGGATGGAGCCGCCTGATGGAACACGTTGATCCCACCGTCTTTCGCCTGGCCATCTTCGTGCTGGCGATCTTCGTCGGCTACTATGTCGTCTGGTCGGTGACCCCGGCGCTGCACACGCCGCTGATGGCCGTGACCAACGCGATTTCCAGCGTCATCATCGTCGGCGGTCTGATCGCGGCGGCGGCCGTGTCGGGCGAGGCGACCGGGCCGAACGCCTGGATCGCCAAGGGCGCCGGCGTCGCGGCCGTGACCCTGGCCAGCGTCAACATCTTCGGCGGCTTCATGGTCACGCGACGGATGCTGGCCATGTACAAGAAGAAGGAACGGCCCGCGAAGCCCGCCGAGGCGGCCAAGGCCTGATGTCCTTCGCCGACCTGAACCTCGCACCTGCCAGCATTGCCTGGACCGGCTCGTGGATCGCCACGGGCATCGGTCTCGGCATGTGGGTGTGGAGCTGGGTTGGCGAGAAGAGCCCGATCCAGAAGCTGCGCCTGCGCGACTGCGGCGTGGTGCTGCTGTTCTCGGGCATTCTGGCGCGGATCGTGGTGCAGGACCGGCCGATGATGGCCGTGGACTGGGCCATGGTCTTCCTGGGCCCGCTGTTCATCGCCGCCGCCCTGTGGCGACTGGCGCGGACGGCGGCGGGCGCCGGGACGGACCCCCGATGATGCGTGGGTTCGCCGGCCTTCTTGTTCTCGCCGTTACGGCGGTCGCGTCCGCCGCCTCGGCCCAGGTCCATGTCGGTCCGAATGTCGAGGGCGGCCTGCCCTGGTCGGTGGCGGCGCCCCAGGGCGCCAGCTGGTCGCTGGTCTGCCGGTTCGCACCGGTGACCTATGAGGCCAGCCAGTGGGACCAGCGCCACTGGACCAACAAGATCGCGACGACCGGAACGGGCGCGGCCCGGGGGCGTCTGCCGCATCAGGACGGACGCTGCACCGTGAAGAAGACCGGCGGGCCGGGACCGGTCGGCATCGCCATGGTCAAGGACGGCGAGGTCCTGTCCGACGCCACCAACGATACGGCCCATCCGGCTGCGGTGGGCTTCCTGTGATGACACGACTGAAGAAGACGATTTCGGGGGAAACGACATGAACGCATCCATCGCGGCGCTGGCCTATCTGGCGTCGGGCGTCCTGTTCATCCTTTCGCTCCGGGGCCTGTCGAGCCCGGAGACCAGCCGTCAGGGCAATACCTTCGGCATGATCGGCATGGGGCTGGCGGTCGGCATCACCCTGCTGACGCTGGGGACCTCGGGCGCGCTCGATCCGGTGACCCTGGCCCTGCTGGCCGGCGGCGTGATCGTGGGCGGCGGCGGCGGGGCGTTGATCGCCAAACGGGTCGCCATGACCGACATGCCCCAGCTGGTCGCGGCCTTCCACAGCCTCGTCGGCATGGCCGCCTGTCTGGTCGCCATCGGAGCCGTCTATGCGCCCGAAGCCTTCGGCATCCTCAATGCGGACGGCGTGGGCATCAAGACCATTTCGATCATCGAACTGAGCCTGGGCGTCGCCATCGGCGCCATCACCTTCACCGGCTCGGTAATCGCCTTCGCCAAGCTGAACGGCAATATGTCGGGCGCGCCGATCATCCTGCCGGCGCGGCACCTGATCAACATCGGCCTGGCCCTGGGGCTGGTCTTCCTGATCGGTATCCTGATCGGCACGGGCGGCACGGCGGTCTGGGCCTTCTGGGGCGTGTTCGCCATCGCCCTGATCCTCGGCGCGACCCTGATCATCCCCATCGGCGGGGCCGACATGCCGGTCGTGGTGTCGATGCTGAACTCCTATTCCGGCTGGGCCGCGGCGGCGCTTGGATTCACGCTGGAGAACATCGCCCTGATCATCACCGGCGCCCTCGTGGGCTCATCGGGCGCGATCCTCAGCTACATCATGTGCAAGGCGATGAACCGCAGCTTCATCAGCGTGATCCTGGGCGGCTTCGGCGGCGACACGGGTCCGGCGGGCGCAGCGGGAGCGGCGGAAACCCGCCCCGTCAAACAGGGCTCGGCCGAAGACGCCGCCTTCATCCTCAAGAACGCCTCCAAGGTCATCATCGTCCCCGGCTACGGCATGGCCGTGGCCCAGGCCCAGCACGCCCTGCGCGAGATGGCCGACAAGCTGAAGGAAGAAGGCGTCGAGGTGAAATACGCCATCCACCCCGTCGCGGGCCGGATGCCGGGCCATATGAACGTCCTGCTGGCCGAGGCCAATGTCCCCTATGACGAGGTGTTCGAGCTGGAGGACATCAACGCCGAGTTCGCCACCGCCGACGTCGCCTTCGTCATCGGCGCCAACGACGTCACCAATCCGGCGGCCAAGACGGACCCGACCTCCGCCATCTACGGCATGCCGATCCTGGACGTAGAAAAGGCGGGCACCGTCCTGTTCATCAAGCGCGGCATGGCGGCGGGCTATGCCGGCGTCGAGAACGAACTGTTCTTCCGCGACAACACAATGATGCTGTTCGCCGACGCCAAGAAGATGGTCGAGGGGATTGTGAAGGGGCTTTAGTCAAGCTTAACAGTTAGATAGCTCTTGTGAAATAACCCTAGAGAGCCTAGGGATTTTTTCCGTGACGCTCCCCGTTGGCGCGACTTCCTCTGACAACCGGGCTGGGTATGGCTTTCGCTTCGCGAGCCTCCGCTCTGGACGCATGACATGGCCAACACAGTCCTCGCCCCCGATCCCCGGGCCCTGGCGGAGGAGAAGGCGGCCCAGCCTGTCATCCATCACGTTCCAAAGGGCTTCTCCGACCGTTTCGCCCTGGGTTTCACCAAGCTGCTGCGATTCAGCGCCGACACCTTCTTCGCCAAGCGCTACGGGCACCGGGCCATCGTTCTGGAAACCGTCGCTGCGGTGCCGGGCATGGTCGGGGCGACGCTGACGCACCTGAAATGCCTGCGCCAAATGAAGGACGACGAGGGCTGGATCCGTACCCTGATGGAGGAAGCGGAGAACGAGCGGATGCACCTGATGACCTTCATCGAGGTGGCCCAGCCGACCTATTTCGAACGGCTGGTGATCCAGCTGGCCCAGGCGGTGTTCTACGTCGGGTTCTTCCTGCTTTATCTGATCTCGTCCCGCACGGCGCACCGGGTGGTCGGCTACTTCGAGGAGGAGGCCGTCATCAGCTACGACCTGTATCTGAAGGAAATCGACGAAGGTCGCTCGCCGAACGTCCCCGCGCCCGCCATCGCCATCCACTATTGGAAGCTGCCCGCAGACGCGACGCTGCGCGACGTCGTTGTGGTCGTGCGGGCCGACGAGGCGCATCACCGCGACGTCAACCACGGCTTCGCAAGCCAGTTGTCCAAGGAGCCGCGCAGCCTGACGCCGGCCGCCGCCTATCCTCCTCACGCCACCGAGCTTAAAGGCGCCGTCTAGAGGCGGGGAACGGCAGAGGCATCAGACCCCCACCTCCTTCATCGACACGCCTTTGTCCGCCAGCTTCTCGACATCCACCGCCCGCCGCTCGCCGATCAGCTTCCGGCCCATCATGAATTCCGGCGGGGCATTGATGGCCTCCACCGCCTGCACCCTGTCGCCGGACAGGTGGAAGACGGCGAAGCTGGCGGTGGCGGGGTCGCCGCGGACGACGATGCGGTCCGAGTCGAAGGGATAGCCGGCGATCTGGAGCTTGAGGTCGTACTGGTCCGACCACTGCCAGGGGGTCTCGCCGGCGGGGGCGGGGCGGCCGGTGATGGCGGCGGCGGCCTGTCTGGCCTGTTCCAGGGCGTTGGGGACGCTCTCCATGCGGAACATCCGGCCGTAGATCGGCATGGGGCGGCGGGTGACGTCGCCGATGGCGAAGATGGCGGGGTCGGAGGTGCGGGCCTCCAGATCGACGAGGATGCCGCCCTCCACGTCGAGCCCCGCCGCGACCGCCAGTGCGTCGTTGGGAATGGCGCCCACGCCGACGACGGCGCTGTCGCAAGGGATGGTGCGGCCGTCGGCCAGGGTGACGCCCGCGACCCGGGGACCGTCGCCGGCGAAGCCCGTGACCTCGGCGGCCAGTTCGAAGCGGACGCCGCGATCCTCGTGATAGGTCTGGAAGAAGGTCGACAGGACATCACAGGCGACGCGGGCGAGAAGGCGCGGCTCGCGCTCCAGCACCACGACCCCGGCGCCCAGGGCGCGGGCGGAGGCGGCGACCTCCAGCCCGACATAGCCGCCGCCGACGACAGCCAGGGTGCGGCCCTCGCCCAGCTGGGCCTTGATCGCCTCGGCGTCGGCGGCGGTGCGCAGGACGTGGACGCCGACGAGGTCCGCGCCGGGGACGTCGAGCCGGCGGGCCCGCGCTCCAGTCGCAAGGATCAGATGGTCGTAGGCCAGAGTCGCGCCGTCCGACAGGCCGACGGTCCGGGCCGTCCGGTCGATACCGGTGACCTCGACCCTGAGGCGAAGGTCAATCTCGTGTTCGGCGTAGAAGGCCCGCGGGCGCAGGGCCAGACTGTCGCCCTCCGCCTCGCCCTTGAGCCAGGCCTTGGACAGGGGCGGACGCTGGTACGGGATCAGCGGTTCCTCGCCGATCAGGGTGATGGGTTTGTCATAGCCGTACTGGCGCAACAGGGCGGCGGCCGTGCCGCCTGCGTGGCCCGCGCCGACGATGACGACGCCTCGATCCGGAACAGTCATGCGGGTCTCCTACAGCTCATCGACCGTGCCGTCGTCGGCATCGGCTTCGCGCCTCAGCCAGGCGACGAAGGTGCGGGCCTCCTCGCGGCCGCCGTTGCGCCGGGTCAGGACGTGATAGGCCATGTCGGTCGGCAGGTAGCCGTCGGCGAACGGCGTCACCAGCCGCCCCGAGGCCAGGTCGGCGGCGACGAACGCGCGCGGGGCCAGGGCCACGCCCCGGCCGTTGGCGGCGTCCTCGATGGCGAAGGCGGTCTGGTCGTAGCGGGACCCTGCCGAGGCGTCGACGCCGGTCACGCCGCGCGCCTTCAGCCAGGCGGCCCAGTCGGGGCGCGGCTCCTCGACATGCCCGTTGCCGACGTGGATCAGGGTGTGGCGGGCGAGGTCGGCAGGCTTCTGGAGTGGTGAGCGGCCGGTCAGGAGGGCGGGGCTGCACACGGGCACGACGCCGGCCTCGAACAGAAGTTCAGAGCGGACACCGGGATAGCCGCCGACGCCGTAGCGCACGGCGACATCGACCCGGCCGCCGGCCACGTCGGCCAGTTGCATGTCGGCCGAGACCCAGACCTCGATCTCCGGATGTTCGGCCGAGAAGCGGACCATGCGCGGGGCCAGCCAGCGGGCGGCGAAGGAGGGGGGCACGCTGACGGCGAGCGATCTACGACCGGTAGGACCATAGACGATATCGGCGGCGCGCTTCAGCTGTTCGAAGGCGTCGCGCAGCACGGGTTGAAGCCGGGCGCCGAGTTCGGTCAGGGCCACGGCGCCGCCGTCGCGACGGAACAGGGGGCCGCCGGCATGATCTTCCAGCACCTTGATCTGCTGGCTGACGGCGCCGGGGGTGACGCCCAGTTCGCGCGCGGCGAGCGAGATGCTGAGCCGACGACCCGCGGCCTCGAAGGCCTTCAGAGAGTTGAGGGGCGGGAGGCGGCGTCCCGCGTCGCCTGCGTCGCTCATACGCCCTCCAGCCAGGCGGGCACGTCGAAGCCCTTGGAGCGCAGGAAGGCGGGGTTGTAGATCTTGCCGGTGTAGCGCTGGCCGGGATCGCAGAGGATGGTCGCGATGGTGTGGCCGGGGCCGAGTTCGCGGGCCAGTCGGACGGCGCCGGTGACATTGACCCCGCTGGACGGGCCCAGGGTCAGGCCCTCGTCCCTGGCCAGATCGAAGATGACCGACAGGGCCTCGGCGTCCTCGATGCGGAAGGAATGATCGACCGTGACGCCTTCAAGATTGCCGGTGATGCGGTTGACGCCGATGCCCTCGGTCACGGATGAGCCCTCGGCCTTCAGCTCCCCTTCGGTGAACCAGGCATGCAGGGCGGCGCCGGGCGGATCGGCGAGGGCGATGCGGACGGCGGCGTTCTTCGAGCGCAGGAAGGCGGACGTGCCGGCCAGTGTGCCCCCGGTGCCGGCGGCGCAGACGAAACCGTCGATGCGGCCTCCGGTCTGGTCCCAGATCTCCGGGCCTGTAGTCTCGAAATGGGCGCGGCGGTTGGCGGTGTTGTCGAACTGGTCGGCGTAGAAGGCCCCGTTGGGCTCGCTCTCATTCAGCTCGGCGGCGAGGCGGCGCGAGAAATGGACGAAATGGTTGGGGCTGGAGAAGGGGGCCGGATCGACCTCGACCAGGCGGGCGCCGTGCAGGCGGACGGCCTTCTTCTTTTCCTCGCTCTGGCTGCGCGGCATGACGATGACGACGGGATGGCCGAGCGCGGCGCCGACCAGGGCGAGGCCGATGCCGGTATTGCCGGCTGTTCCCTCCACGATCGTCCCGCCGGGTCGCAGGGCGCCGGAGGCCTTCGCGTCGAGGATCAGGCCGCGTGCGGTGCGGTCCTTCACCGACCCGCCCGGATTGAGAAACTCTGCCTTGCCCAGGATCTCGCAGCCCGTCGCGGCGGACGCCGCGCGCAGGCGGATCATCGGCGTGGAGCCGATCAGGGAAAGAATATCGGAGGCGATCGGCACGGGGAGATGCTCCATCTGAACGAGGCCGCTTTTAGAATCTCTTTGGTCGCACGGGAAGGGAGGTTTGCCTTGGTGACCAGGGCGAAATGCGGGGTTACTGTCCGGCCCGGCGCGCCGGAGGGGCCCGCCTTGTCCTGTCTGGGTGAGAGTTTCCGATGAAGATGCGACTGATGCGTCATGTGGCGCCGACTGTGCTGATGCTGTTCGCGACGCCCGTTCTGGCCCAGACGGCCGGTAGCGCGCTGACCTATCAGCAGCCGCCCGCGCCGATTGCGGATATCCTGGACGCCCGGCCGACGCCCGGCGCCAGCGTCAGCCCCGATCAGAAGACCCTGGTCCTTTTCCAGCGGTCCAACCTGCCGACGATCGCCGAACTGGCCGAGCCGATGCTCCGCCTCGCCGGCTATCGGATCAACCCGCGCAATAACGGACCGGCCAACAGCCGCATCTCCTGGGTGACGGGCCTGAGCTTCCAGTCGATCGAAGGCGGCGCGGCGCGCGCCGTCGCCCTGCCCGAAGGCGCGCGCTTCACGGGCGCGAGCTGGTCGCCCGACGGCAGGTCTGTCGCCTTCCTGATGGACCAGCCCGAAGGCATGGCCCTGTGGGTCGCCGATGTCGGCACGGCCACGGCGCGCGAGGTGTTCGGCGCCCGCGTGAACGCCGCGACGGGCGCCGGCATGAGCTGGCTGCCGAACAGTTCGGGCCTGCTGGTCCGGGCCGTGCCGGCTGATCGCGGCGCCGCGCCGGACGTGACGGCCGCGCCGGCCGGGCCCACGGTCGCCGAGAGCGGCGGCCGCGCGGCGGCGGTGCGCACCTATCAGGACCTGCTGGCCGATGCCGGCGATGAGGCCTTGTTCGCCCACTATTTCACTGCGCAGCTGGTTGTCGTCCCGCTGACCGGAGAGGCCCGCAGAATCGGCGCGCCGGGCGTGATCCTGGGCGCTTCAGTGTCGCCGGATGGCCGCTATCTGCTGCAGACCACGGCCAGGCGGCCGTTCAGCTATGTCGTGCCCGCGCGCCTGTTCCCCGGCGACGTGGTGGTGACAGACATGGACGGCCGGGTCGTGCATGAGGTCGCCGACCTGCCGCTGCGCGACAATATCCCGCCGCCCTTTGACGCCGTAGAGACCGGCCCCCGCGCAGCCCAGTGGCGCGCCGACACGCCATCGACCCTGGTCTGGGTCGAGGCCCAGGACGGCGGTGATCCGCGTACGCCGGCGACCGTTCGCGACCGCGTCCTGATGCTGGATGCGCCGTTCAACGGTCAGGCGACGACCCTGATCGACCTGCCCGAACGCTACGCCGGCGTGACCTGGGGCCGGTCGGACGTGGCCGTGGTCAACACCCAGTGGTTCAACACCCGGCACGAGACCCGGTCGGTCGTCGATCCGTCGCGTCCGGGCGCTGGCCGCGTCATCGTCGATCGCAACTATCAGGATCGCTACAACGACCCGGGCTCGATCGCGACCGAGGCCAACGCCGCCGGCCGCGAGGTGATCCAGTTCACCCCGGACGGGTCGCGCGTCTTCGTCGAGGGCGACGGCGCCACGCGGGAAGGTGAGTATCCCTTCCTCGGAACGCTCGACCTCTCGACCGGGCTGACCGAACGGATCTGGCAGTCGGCGAGCGGCGAGTACGAGACCGTCATCGGCCTGCTGGATGAGGACGGCCGCCGTCTGGTCACCGTGCGCGAGAGCCGGACCGAGCCGGCCAACCTGCGTGTCCGCGACCTGGACGGCGACGTGACGCCCCTGACCAGCTTCCCCGACCCGGCGCCGCAGCTGGCTGGCGTGACCCAGCAGCTGATCACCTACACCCGCGACGACGGGGTGCAGCTGTCGGGCACCCTCTATCTGCCGGCCGGCTACGACAAGGATCGTGACGGCCCCCTGCCGCTGCTGATGTGGGCCTATCCGGCGGAGTTCACCGACGCGGCCGTGGCCGGTCAGGTTGTGGATACCGCCAACCGGTTCGTGCGTCCGGGCGGCTCCAGCCACCTGTTCCTGCTGACCCAGGGCTACGCCATTCTGGACAACCCCTCGATGCCGATCGTGGGGGCGGACGGGACCGAGCCGAACGACACCTATATCGAACAACTCGCCGCCAGCGCGAAAGCGGCGGTCGATGCGGTGGTTGGAATGGGCGTGGCCGAGCGGGGTCGCATCGCCGTCGGGGGCCACAGCTACGGCGCCTTCATGACCGCAAACCTGCTGGCTCACACCGACCTGTTCGCCACGGGCATCGCCCGGTCGGGCGCCTATAACCGGACCCTGACGCCGTTCGGTTTCCAGGCCGAGCAGCGGACCTACTGGCAGGCGCCGGAGACCTATAACGAGATGTCGCCCTTCGCCTATGCCGACAAGGTCAACGAGCCGATCCTGCTGATCCACGGCGAGGCGGACGACAACCAGGGCACCTTCCCGATCCAGTCGGAGCGGTTCTACGCCGCGCTCAAGGGCAATGGGGCGACGGTCCGCTACGTCGTCCTGCCGCTCGAGGCGCACGGCTATCGCGCGCGGGAATCAGTCGGTCACACCCTGTGGGAGATGACCCGCTGGCTCGACCAGACGATCAAGAACCCCACCGCTCCGGCGGTGGGATCGCAATAGGTCCGGCCTGGCCTCCGGCGGAGGGTGATCCCTCCTGCCGGGGGCCACGGCGCCAAAGGGCGTTGCGAATTTATTCCTGCCCAGGTCTTGCGCGTCAGGCCGAGGCTCCCATCTGATCCTTGCGGTCTTTGACAGGTCTCATCATCACCCCGTCGAAGCGGCGCGACTCTGTCGACTCTGTCGAGTCTATTTCCGGAGTCGCGTGGCGGACCCGCTCTGGCGACGGCCGACGCGCGTTCGCAGGGCCGCGACCCATCCGCCGACGTCCCGGTTCCGCTCGAACCACCAAAGCCCTGACAGCACCACCAGCAGCCCGGCAAACCATGGCCAGAGCGAGCCGGGCGCGTCGGAGGTCGAGGCCGGCGCCGCCCGGGTCGGGGCCGTCCCCGCGAGCGCCAGCGTGGCTAAACGGTTCGCGGCCATGACCAGCGACGGCGCGGCGTCCGCGGGCTGCACATAGAAGGCCGTCTGGCGGTTCTCGCCGTCGCGGATGACGTGCCAGCCCGGTTGTTCGGGCCAGTAGGCGGCGCAGGCGCGGTCGCCGACGGCCGGATCAACGCGCAGGCCGTGGGCGCGGCCGTCCTGACCCAGGACATTGGCCTGGCCGACGAGGCGGCACACGGCAATTCGGGCGCCGACGCGGGCGATGCCGTCGACCTCGGCGCGGCTGTCGTCTCCGGCGCGGCCGATCTCCGAGAAGAGGGCGCTCCACATCTCGCCGTAGCGATCCGGGCGGCCGGTGAGCACCAGGGCGTAGCTGTCGGTCACGGTCCAGACGCCGACCCGGCCGCGGCCGCGCGTGCGCCAGCTGGCCAGGGCGACGCCGTCGGCGTCCCGCAACAGGGTCACGGCGCCGGAGCCCTCGTCGGTCAGGTCGCGACGGGCCAGTTCAGGCGGGGCCTCGGTCTCTTCGGCCGGCTCGGCCTCGGCCCCGGGCGCGGCCTCTTCGGCAGGGAGGTCGAGGCGCAGCGGAACGGCTTCGTCGCCGCCGGTCAGGGTGACCCCGAGACCGGCCCAGTCGCGCCGGGTCGCGGCCGACAGCGGGCCGGTCGGGCGGAACAGAAGGCCCATGCCGCCGTTCACCGCCGCTGTCAGGGCCGCACGCTGGCCGCCGCCGAGACTCTCCCAGCGGCGGTCGTCGAGGATCACGAGATCCAGTTCGTTCAGGGTCGTGGCGTTGAGCGGCACGGGTGCGTCGCCGAGCCGGACGCCCGCGCCGATGTCGATGTCGAGCGTCAGTTCGACGCCGGAATCCTCGGCCCAGCGCTTCAGATATTTGGTCTCGGCCGTGGGCGCTCCGGCGAGGACGAGGACGCGCGGCGGCGTCGTCGCCATGGTCTCGACCGGGATGGCGATCCGCTCGACGACGGCGCCGGCTGGGTCGCGGAGCCTGAGGTCGAACAGGGCGAGGCCGGGCGCGCGGGCGGCGGCCATCAGGGCGAAACGCTCGCCGGGCGCGATGCGGGCGCGATCGACGACGACGTCGGCGGGATCGACCAGTTCGACGGTTCCCGCAGGCATCGTTCCAACCTGTCCGCCGACGACGAAGGTCGCGCCGGGCGCCGTCACCTCGGGCAGGGCGATGTCGATCAGGCCGCGCGGAGGGGGCGGGGCGGAGAACTCGACCGGCACAGGCAGGGGAGACTGGTCTCGCGGCGTGAGTCCTTGCCCCAGGACCCGGATATGGACCGGCGTGGGGTAGCGTCGCAGCGCTGTCGCGAGGTCGGGGACGTGGATCGCGCCTGTGACGGGGCCGGCCGCGGGCAGGGCCACCAGGATGTCTCCGGGCGCGGTCGGGATGGTCGCGGGCGAACCGCCCGTGGCGACGATCAGGGTCCCGGTGCGGATGACGGACGGGGGCGGGTTCAGCGTCAGCCAGACGAGGGCGCCGGCGACGACCTGAAGGCCGATCAGCGCGGCCAGACGCCAGCGCGGGGCCTGGGCCCTCGGAGCCGCGGATCCTTGCCACCGGAGCAGACGGATGACGCCGAGGACAACCCCTGCGACGATGACCAGGGCCGTCCAGAGAGCCGGGCTGGAGACGTTCATCGCAGGGCGTCCAGATAGCGTTGGCCGCGCGCGTCGGGGGCCTCGCGGCGGCCGGGCGACGGCGCCGGACGTTGCAGGGCGGTCCACAGCAGGGCGCGCAGGCGGCGACGGCAGTCGAGGCAGGCGGGCTCGTTGCGGACCGTGTCGATAGCGGCGCGCAGGGCCAGTGGATCGGCGAGGCGGCCTCCATTCTCGCGCGCCCAGCGGTCCAGGGCGCCGAGCGCCAGCGCCGCCGAGGTCGAACCGGGCCGTTCCTCCAGCGCGCGCCAGGCGTCGGCGGCGACGGCGTCTGCAGGACTGCGTTCGGGACGTTCGGCAGTCTCGGCCACGATGTCCTCGCGCTTGCCGGTCAGACGGCGGGCGAAGTCGACGGGCGGCAGGTCGTTGCCGAGTCTGGGGAGGAAGATGCGTGTCGCGCGCTGGGCCTCTTTCAGCAGTTCCAGCGCTTCGTTGGCGAAGGGCAGGGCCTGTTCCGGCCGCCCCTGACGCAGCTCCCGCTCCGAGCTCCACATGGCGTCCAGCGCGCGGGCGAGGGCGGATCGGGTTTGAGGCGCGAACAGGGTCGCGGCCTCACCGGTGTCGTGGGCATGGCCGAACTCGTGCAGCACATCGACTTCGGAACCCATGGCACCGCCGGCGGCCTCACCGCCATGGTCGTCGTGATCGTCATGCTCGTCATGCGCGGGCGCCTGGGCGGGCGCGGGCGCGTCGCTGGTCGGCAGGGGCGGGCGGGCAGGCGGGGCGTCGCTGGTGGGCAGGATGATGCCGCTGCCTCCACCGCCCTCCGCCTCCTCGCCCATGAACTGTCCGTAGCGCAGACGCAGCGCGGCCTGTTCCTCGCCGATGACGTTGGAGCGGTCCAGAAGGGCGCGAGGCTCCAGACGACGACGCTCGGCGATCAGGGCCTCGGCGTTGATGATGATCTGGCGCTGGCTGGCGAAATAGGCGGGCATGATGCGCATGGCCATGCCGTCCAGCCCGTCGGCCATGGCGAGGTTGGCGGGCCATCTCAGGATCACGCTGGGACCCTCGACCTGCTGGCGTTCAGGCGCGCGGTTATCGCTGACGACGAGCTGGACGATCAGGTCGCTGCCCGCCGCCATGCCCTCCCGGGCGAGATCGAGCGTCGTGGAGAAACGCAGCTGTTTCGCCGCGCCCTGTCCACGCAGCGGCATGGAGCGCTGTTCGAAGGTGATGTTCTCGCCGTCGCCCCTGGTGACAGTGATGCGCAGGATCGCTGTCTCGATGACGCCGTAGTCGTCGCTGGCCTCGAAGACGGGCGTCCAGGTCGTCTGGCCGGGGGTGAGCTGGACCAGCTGGCTTTCGGGTTCGACCAGGCGGACGACAGGTGCGGCGTCGGCGACGGCGTCGAGCCGATTCAGACGCTGCCGGGCCAGACCCGTCGCCTCGATCCGGTAGAGCAGGGGCCGGTCGACGATGCGGGTCCCGGTCCAGCGCCGGCCGTCCCGGATCAGGGAGACCGGGGTGCTTTCCGGGAACTCCAGACCGACAGTGGACGGCTGGGGCGCGAAGTCGATCAGCCATTCGACGCGCGAGCCCTCGGGCACGCGGGCGTCCAGCGCGGTCTGCTCGCGGACGGGCAGGCCGGTGTAGGCGGGCGGAGTGATGCGCAGGCGGGCGCCGGTCAGGACGGGCGCGGAGCCGGTTGTGCCGGCACGGCCGGGGGCGCCGGATTTCGTCTCGGCGGTGTCGGCGGCGGGCCAGAGCAGGACGGCGGCGATCAATACGACGGCGGCGCCCCAGGCGATCAGGATCGGCCGCTGGGACCAGCCGGGTCGGAGATCGACGGCGGCGGCCTCGTGGACGCGGCTTTCGAGGCGGTCGCGTTGCAGGGCGGCGAGGCCGGCGACGGCGGCGCGGTCCCTGAACAGCAGGGCGGTGCTGTCCTCGAAGCGGGGAATACGGGCGTCGAGCTCGCCGATCAGCCAGCGCAGGTCGAACCGGCGAGAGCGCCAGATGGCGACGGCGGCGAGGGCGATCAGACCGGGCAGGGCGGCGATGACCGCGCCCGTCACTCCGAACAGCCGCCAGCCCAGCGCGGCGAGAACGAGAACGCCGGGCAGGCCGAGGGCGACTGTGTCGAGACCGGCGCGTGCGCGGGCGGCGCTCTGGTGGTTCAGCAGGACAGGGACGGCGGTCATGGCGCGACCGCCCTCTGGCGCCGCATGGCCAGCCAGCGCTCGCCGGCGAAGGCGACGGCGATCAGCAGCGCCAGCCACGGACGCAGGTCGAGCGGCGGCTGGTCATAGGGGGCGGCGCCGGTCAGGGGGGCATGATCGACGGCGGCGACGCGGCCGGGCGCCGGACGCGGATCGAGCATGGCCAGAAGGGCGTCGGGGAAGTCCGGCTCGACCAGCTGCGGGATGGCGGCGGGCTCCAGGGCGCGGGTCAGGCGGATGACGCGGCCCCGGCCCAGACGGCCTGCGACAGCCAGCGGCTCTCCGGCCGTGCCGCGCCACACGGGAACGGTCTCGCCCTCGACGGGGATGCGGGCCTCGAGCGCGGTCAGGATCACGCCGCCATTGCGGACCCAGCGCTCGACCGGAACGGGGACAGGGCCGGACGCCAGCCAGATCAGATGACGGGCGCTGTTCGGGACGGCGCGATCGACCGGTTCGGCGTTGAACGTCGGCGCGACGTCGGCGGCGATCCAGGCCGTGGCGGCGGCGCGGAAATAGCGGACAGCCTCCCCGGCCTCCGGGGCGAAGCGGACGGTCAGGGACGGCGGCGCGGGCGAGCCGACCTGGGCCGCGGGCGCTTCGGCGCCGACGGTCCATCCGACGCGGCGGGACAGCTTCGGGCGCTCGGCGTCGACGCCGTCGAGCGTACCGGGGACGACCAGTTTGACCGGGGCGCCGGGCGGCAGTTCGGCGTCGAGCTGGCGGATCAGGCTGGCGACATCCCCGGGCGCTGCGGGAGTCAGGGCGCCGTGCTCGGGGAAGCCGGGCGCCAGCCAGACGACGCGGTCGCCCTCTTCCGTGGCGGCGGCGATGGTCGCGGCGTCGGCGCCCGGCGCGATGGCCACGACGGGGCGATCGTCGGCGGCGTTCCACACTACCGGCGCGGCCAGCCAGAGGGCCATCAGGGCCAGCAGCAGGAGGCGGGCGGCCAGCAGCAACCGCTCGTCGATGGTCAGGCTGCGACGCGGCTTCGGCTGGGGATCGAGCCAGCGCAGGGCGGCGAAGTCGATCGTCCGGCTCTCGGTGCGGCGCGCGATATGGATGACGATCGGGATCGCCAGGGCGAGCAGGGCGGCGAGGCCTGCGGGGAGGAGCAGCGCCGGGTTCATTGGCGGCCGGTCGGACGGAACAGGGTGCGGATCGGAATGTCCGCGCTCTCGTCGATGAAATGCTCGACGTGGCGGATGCCGCGCGCGTCGAGCCGGGCGGCCAGCGCGGCGCGGGCGGCGGCGAAGCGGGCGAGGAAGTCGGCGCGGAGCGAGCGGCCGTCACCGATCAGTTCGGCTCCCGTCTCCGGGTCATGGAAGCGATAGCCCCGGTCGAAGGGGAAATCGCGCTCGTCGCTGGTCAGGATCTGGACGAGGCAGATATCGCGGCCAGAAGCGGCTAACCGTTCGGCAGTCCCGATACAGCCTTCGTCAAAGCCGTCGGTCAGGATGACGATCAGGTCGCGCGCGCCGATCTGTTCGCCGAAGACACCGACGTCGCGCGACCAGTGCGCCGCGCCCGCAGCCTTCAGCGGGGCCAGCGCCAGCAGCACCCTGTCGCGATGGCGGCCGTCGGCGTGCGGCGTCAGGACCATCGGCCCCTCGGCGCGTTCGACCACCACGCCGAAGCGGTCGCCTTGATACAGGGCGATCTCGATCAGGCTGGCCGTGAGGCGGCGCGCGGCGTCGAAGCGGGACCAGTCCGGGCGGGCGAGATCGGCCTGGGCCATGGAAGCGCTGGCGTCGATGACGATCCAGATGGCGACGGGGCTCTCTCGCTCGGCGTCTCGGACGAAGAACCTGTCCGAGCGGGCGTAGAGTTTCCAGTCGATGGCCCGCAGATCGTCGCCGCGCTCATAGGCCCGGTACTGGGCGAACTCGAGCCCGCCGCCCTTGTTGCGGCTGTCGTGCATGCCCGCGCTCGCCAGCACCGCCGCGCGACGCGGGACGATGGACAGACGACGAAGGCGGCTGCGCAACTCCGGGGGCAGGTCGAGCGGGGACATGCCGTGGATCAGTCGGGCGCGGGTGCGGGCAGGGCGGCCAGAAGGGCGGCGACGACGTCGTCGGCCGTCTTGCGCTCCGCCTCGGCGGCGAAGGACAGGAGGATGCGGTGACGCAGGACCGGTGCGGCCAGGGCGACGACGTCCTCGCGCGTTGCGGCCAGACGGCCATGCAGCAGGGCGCGCGCCTTGGCGGCGAGGACCAGCGCCTGACCGGCGCGCGGACCGGCGCCCCAGCGCACATAGTCCTGAATGGCTTTCGGCGAGTCCGCAGACGGCCGGGTGGCGCGGACCAGGGCGGTGATCCACGTCAGGAGGGCCTCGCCGACATAGACCTCGCGCACCCATTTCTGCAGGGCGACGATATCCTCGCCGACCATGACCTGGGGCACCGCACCGCCGCCGGAGCCGGTCGTCTGGACCAGGATGGCGCGCTCCTCTTCCGCCGTCGGATAGCCGACGCGGATGTTCAGCAGGAAGCGGTCAAGCTGCGCCTCGGGCAGGGGATAGGTGCCGGCCTGTTCCAGCGGATTCTGGGTCGCCAGGACGAAGAAGGGTTCGTTCAGCTTGTGGGTCACGCCGGCATAGCTGACCGTATGCTCCTGCATCGCCTCCAGCAGGGCGGCCTGGGTCTTGGGCGGGGTGCGGTTCAGCTCGTCGGCGAGGAACAGGTTGGTGAAGACCGGGCCGGGCTGGAAGCGGAAGCTGCGGTGACCCGTGCCGTGATCCTCCTCCAGCACCTCGGTGCCGAGGATGTCCGAGGGCATCAGGTCGGGGGTGAACTGGACGCGCCGAAACTCCAGATGCAGGGCCTGGCCGAGGGTGCGGACCAGCAGGGTCTTGCCGAGGCCGGGCACACCCTCGATCAGGCAGTGGCCGCCGGCCAGTAGTCCGATCAGCAGCTGTTCGACGACCTCGTTCTGGCCGACGATGGCCTGGCCGATCGCGGCCTTCAGCTTGCCGAGCTGGGCCAGCCGGGCGTCGATCTCGGTTTGGGTGGGCGTGGTCATAGAGGCTCCGGGGAGGAGGAGAGGCGGAAGGTCAGGCCGTCAGGGCGTAGAGGATGATGTTGACCGCGAACTTCGTATTGTCCTCGGCCAGGAAGCGCTTGTTGCGCCAGTCGTAGTCCCACTCGCAGCCATAGTCCTTGTTGGAGTAGAGCACGCCCAGCCGGCCATCGATCTCGATGCCCTTGAGGTAGTCGTGAATGAGGTCGTCGCCCCAGCCGTTCAGTTCGAAACTGGTCGCCGGCGGCCCGTTCTCGAACTCGAAGAAGCTCGAGTAGAGGCCATGGTCGTTGGGCAGGTTCTTCAGGCCCTCTGCGCCAAAGATCGAGGCCATCTGGCGCTCGAACGTCGTGGCGAACAGGCCGTCGATGTCGTGGTTGCAGTCGTCGACGAAGACGAAGCCGCCGTTCCTCACATAGCGTTCGAAATTGCGCGCCTCGGCGGCGTTGAACTCGACCAGCTTGTGGCCGGCGAGGTAGCAGAACGGGGCGGTCAGCATGGCCGGATCGGCCAGGGCCACGACCCGCTCTTCGGGATCGACGCGCAGGTTGGTGTAGTCGACCAGGGAGGTCAGGATGTTGGCCGGCATCCGCTGGTCCACGTCCCAGTCGCCGGAATCATAGCGCAACCGGGTGAACCAGAAATCATAGGTGGCCTGCGCGTCGGCGGCGCGCGGGAAGCCTGCAAGCAGGGCCCCCAGCGCGCCGCCGGTCAGCAGTCGCAAGGCATCCGCGCGTGTCATACTCGAACGCGACACGCACCCTCTCCGGTCAGACGGCGTCGGACAGGGAGGTGAAGGTGAAGTCGCGCACGCGCATCGGCGGGATCATCATGGTCGGACCGTCATCGCCGACGCGGACCGAACGGCCCAGTTCGTCGATGTTGTTCAGCATGATCACGGGGGACTCGTTGAAGCGGAAATTCTTCAGCGGATACTTCAGCTCGCCGTTCTCGATGTAGAAGGTGCCGTCGCGGGTCAGGCCGGTCAGCAGCACCGTCTGCGGGTCCACCATGCGGATGTACCAGGTGCGGGTCACCAGGATGCCGCGCTCGGTTTCGCGCACCAGGTCGGACGTCGACTTGGAGCCCCCCTCCATGATGATGTTGCCCGGCTGGGCCATCTGCGGCTTGCCCTGTTTGTCGGCCCAGTAGCGCGAATAGCCCAGGCTCCGGACGACGCCGTTCTCGACGATGTTGACGCGCTCGCGGGGCAGGCCATCGCCGTCCCAGGGCAGGGCCGGGGTCTCGGCGTGGCCGGGATCCGAGTAGACGTTGACGCGCGGGTCGAAGACCTGTTCGCCGATCTTGTTGCCGCCGCCTGCCTTGGACAGGAAGCTGCGGCCCTCGTCCGCCGAACGGGCGTCGAAGAAGTTGAACATGAAGGAGATCAGGCCCGCGGCCGCGGCCGGCTCCAGGATCACCGTGTATTTGCCGGGTTCGAGCGCCTGGGCGTCGCGCGAGGCGCTGGCCTTGCGCATCGCGATCTGGATGTCGGTATCGACGTTGAAGGTGCTGGCGTCCTGAAGGTTACGGGCGACCCAGCCCGATCCCGTGCCGTCCTCGGTCCGCACCGTGCAGGTGTAGTCCATCTCGGTGGAGCGCTGATAACCGAAGGCGCCGTTCGAGTTGGCGAAGGCGGTGAAGCTCTGGTTGTCGTTCAGGAACCCGGCGGCGATCAGATTTTGCGCCTTGCAGGGGGCGATCGAGGCGCGGGCGATTTCGGCGCGGTTCTCCGGCGTGATGGCCGCCGTCGCCGCGCTGAAGGTGTTCGTGGCGCGATAGGTCTGGGGACCGACCGCCGGCATGAACTCCGGGTTCTCCGGGGCCAGTTTGGCCAGGTCCTCGGCGCGCTTGACGACGCGGGCGAGGGCCGCGTCCGAGAACTCGTTGATCGTCGCGGTGCCCACGCGCTTGCCGAACGCGACCTGGACGCTGAGGTCGATGTTGGAGATGACGCCGCTGGTCGAGACGTTGTTCAGGGCGAAGCGGATGTTTCCGTCGATCGTCCCGTCCAGCTGCGCGGTGCATTCGTCGGCGGTCGACAGTGCGATCACCTTGTCGAGGATCGTCTTGGCCTCGGCTTCCGTCATGATGCTCATGTGATTTTTCCCTTGGGTCCGATCAACCGAGCGAACGCGCGGTGTTGATGACATTGATCTTGTCGAAGCGGGTGGAGGAGGAGCCGTGGCTCACCGCCGACACCTGGCTGGGCTGGCCCTTGCCGTCGAAGAACGAACCGAACATGCGGTAGTCGCTCTCGTCACAGATGGCCGAGCAGGCGTTCCAGAACTCGGGCGTGCGCATCTGATAGGCGACGTCCTCGAGCGGCTGGGTGATCTCGCCGTTCTTGATCTCGTAGAAGAGGGTGCCGCCGAACTGGGCGTTGTAGCGCTGCTGATCGATCGAGAACGACCCGCGGCCGAGGATGTAGATGCCGTTTTCGACGTTCGAGATCATGTCGTTGCGGGTCATCGGCTGCGTGCCGGGCTTCAGCGAAACATTGGCCATGCGCTGGAACTGAACCGTCGACCAGCTGTCGGCGTAGGAGCAGCCGTCCGAAGCGTTTTTGCCCAGGATGTGAACCTGATCGCGGGTCGCCTGGTAGTCGACCAGCTTGCCGTCCTTGATCAGATCCCACGACTTGGTCTTGACGCCCTCGTCGTCGTACTCGACCGCGCCCAGGCTGCCGGGCTGGGTCTTGTCGGCGAACAGGTTGACGATCTCCGACCCGTACTGGAAGCGGCTCTCGCGCTTGTCGAGCGTGGCGAAGCTGGTGCCGGCGTAGTTGGCCTCGTAGCCCAGCACCCGGTCGAGCTCGAGCGGGTGACCGACGGACTCGTGGATGGTCAGGCCGAGGTGATCGGGGTCCAGGACCAGGTCGTACTGGCCCGGCTCCACCGACTTGGCGGTCAGCTTCTCGCGCGCCTGACGGGCGGCGGCGACTGCATCCTCGCGCATGTCGTAGGACATGCCGTAGCTGATTACGGCGCCGTTGGCTGACTCCAGCTTGTCCTCGGCGCGGCCTTCCAGATATTCGTAGCCGAGGCCCATCGGGGCCGACAGCCCCTGACGCGAGCGGAACTTGCCGCTCGTCTGGTCGATGACCGTGACCGACATCGGGGCCCAGATGCGGTGCACGTCCTGGTCGATGTAGGAGCCGTCAGAACTGGCGAAATACTTCTGCTCGTTGACCAGGAACAGCTGCGAGTTGACGAAGTTGGCGCCCGCCGCCATCGCCGCGGCGTTGACGCCCAGCAGCAGTTCAACCTTCTCGGCGATCGGCACTTCCATCGCGTTGCGGCGGATTGGGGTCTTCCAGCTGACCTCGCCGACGCCGGGCGTGGGGGCCAGCTGGACCGGCTGGGTCTGGTTCCGGGCGTTGGCCTTGGCGATGGCGGTGGCGAGGCGCGCCGCCTCTGCCACGGCTTCGGCCGTCATGTCGTTGGTGGCGGCGAAGCCCCAGGCCCCGTCAGCGATGACCCGAACGCCCGTGCCGATGGACTCGGTGTTGACGATGTTCTGGACGTTGGCTTCGCGGGTGATCACGAACTGGCGCAGGTAGCGGCCGACGCGAACATCGCAGTAGCTGGCTCCGGCAGCCGAGGCGGCGCTCAGGCCGGCGTCGGCCAGGCGTTTCTTGACCGCGATGTCGATGGTCTCGACCAGCTGGGATTCCGCGATGGCGCGTCCGGCGAACCCGGGCAGCAGAAGCCCCCCCGCGCCGATGCCGCAAGCGGCGAGGAATGAACGTCTATCCAAGGCTTCTCTCCACCCGAATGGCCTGCCGCGGGGGCGCACAGGCGGTGTTGAGCGGGCATCGCACAGAGCCCCCTCGTCACGCGGGCCGCATCTTTGACAGGCGGATGACACAGGTCAAATGATCGGAGCCATTCCGGCTGATCATTACGAAATCTTCACGCCGACCCCAGTGCTGGCGGGCTTTCAGACCTCCGGGTCAAACGGCCGCAGCGGCGAGAGCGGGGCGAATTCGCCCTCCGTCCGCGCCATGCGCGCCTGAATCGCGGCCATGACATCGGCCGGGCTCCACAGCGAGCCCTGCATGACGGCGATCCATTCCAGCCCCTCGGCTACGCTGTGGTCGCGGGCGTGGTTGAGGGCGGCCTTGGACCCGGAGATCGCCAGCGGCGCCTTGGTCGCGATCCGTTTCGCCATGTCGAGCGCCGCCGTGACCACCGCCTCGGCGTCGGGCAGGACGGCGTTGATCATGCCCAGCCGTTCGGCTCGATCGACCGTCAAGGTGGCGCCCGTATAGGCCAGTTCCCGCACCACGCCCTCGGGCATGAGCTTCGGCAGGCGTTGCAGGCTGCCGATATCGGCCATCATGCCGATGTTGATTTCCTCGATGCGGAAGTACGCATCCTGCGACGCCAGCCGGATGTCGCAGGCGGCGATCAGGTCGAGCCCGCCGCCGACGCAGGCGCCCTGGATGGCGGCGATGACGGGGAACCGCACCTTTTCCAGGGTGGTCAGGGTTTCCTGCAAGTCTCGGGCGGTCTGGTGGAAGGCCTGGCGGTCGCTGGACTTGTCGGTGTTCAGGATCGCGCCGCCCGAGAAGACCGAGATGTCCATGCCGGCGCAGAAGTTCCGGCCCTCGCCGGAGAGGACCAGGGCGCGGACCTCGCCCGTCGCGTCCAGCGCCTTGAGCTCCGGCCCGAAGCGACGCCAGAAATCCATGTCGAGCGCATTGGACGCCTCGGGACGGGTCAGACGCAGGTGGGCGACCGGGCCGTCGCGGGTGATCTCGAAATTGGCCAAGGCTCAGGCGGCTTTCACATTGGCGCGGCAGGTCATCAGCGGCTGTATCTTCTGGCCGAAGTCCTCGATGCCCTTTTCGAAAGCGTCGAAGGTGAGCAGGACGCCGCCGGTGCCGGGCACCTCCGACATCTCGTCCAGCATCCGCGCGACCGAGGCATGGGAGCCGACCAGGGTGCCCATGTTGATGTTCACCGCCCCCTCGGGCGCGGCCAGCTGGCGGACGTTGGTGGTGGCATTGACCTTGTCGGCCGCGCCCTGATCCTTGAGCCAGCTGATCGCGTCGACATCGACGCCGTCGTTGTAGAGCTTCCACTTCGCCATGGCTTCTTCGTCGGTGTCGGCGGCGATGACCATGACGAGGACGAACATCTTCACGTCGCGGCCGGTCCTGGCCGTGGCTTCGGCCAGACGCTCGTTGTTGAAGGCGAAGGCCCTGGGCGTGTTGACTCCTTTGCCGAGGCAGAAGGCGTAGTCCGCCCACTGGGCCGAGAAGGCCAGGCCCTCGTCCGACGATCCGGCGCAGATGATCTTCATGTCCGTCGACGGCGTCGGCCGGACCAGACAGTCGTCCATCGTGTAGTAGTCGCCCTTGAAGTCCGAGCGACCCGTCTCCCACAGCTCGCGCAGGATGCGGGCGTATTCGTCGAGCATCTGGTAGCGGTTACGGAAATGCTCCTCGCCGGGCCACAGGCCCATCTGGGAGTATTCCGGCTTCTGCCAGCCGGTGATCAGGTTCAGGCCGAAGCGGCCGTGGCTGATCGAGTCGATCGTGTTGCACATCCGCGCGGCGAAGGCCGGGGGGATGACCAGGGTCGGGCAGGTCGCATAGATCTTGATCCTGTCGGTGACGGCCGCGAGGCCGGCCATCAGGGTGAAGCTCTCCAAACCGTATTCCCAGAACGCCGTCTTGCCGCCGAACCCCCGCAGCTTGATCATCGAAAGCAGGAAATCGAGGCCGTAGTGCTCGGCCCGCTGGGCGATGCGCTTGTTCATGTCGAACGAGGGCATGTACTGCGGCGCAGTCTCGGAGATCAGCCAGCCGTTGTTATTGATCGGTACGAAGACGCCGACTTCCATGATCATCGCCCCTCAGCCGTCGCCGTTCAGAAAGGCGACCAAGCGCGCATTGAACGCACCGGAAACCGTCGCCGTAAAGGCGTGTCCGCCCCAGGGAACGACATCGAGCGTCGCGCTGGGCAAACCCTCGGCCAGACGCCGCGACAGAAGCGGCGGAACCAGCATGTCGTCGGCCGAGGAGGCGACCAGAACCGGGTGCGGAATTTCTCCGAGCCGGTCGTCGATGTCGAAGGCCAGCAGGGCGCCGATCCGGGCCAGCATGACGTCGGTGCGGGGGAAGGTCTGGATGTGATGGTGTTCCTGCGTCTTCACCAGGGCGTCGTTCTCGCTGATCCAGTCGGGCGGATAGAGGAACACCGCCTGGGCCTCGACATAGGCGGTGGGCCCAAAGGCCTCGAGCAGGCGAATGCGGGCGGCGAAGCAGCGGGCGACATGCGGGTCCGGCCGCGACCAGCCGTTGACGACGACCAGCTTGTCGAGCCGTTCGGGATGGTCGAGCGCCAGCTGCAGCCCGGCATTGCCGCCCGCCGCATGGCCGACGATGTGGGCCCTGGCCGTGTCCGTGGCGTCGAGGACGGCGACCATATCCTCGGCCATCGCGGCGACAGAGTGGCCGGGTTTCAGGCTGCGGTCGCTGCGGCCCGTTCCGCGGTGGTCGTAGAGGATGACGCGGAAGCGCTCGGTCAGGGCGTCCATCTGCGGGGCCCAGAAGGCGGCCGATCCGCCGAGGCCCGCCGACAGTAAAACTGACGTCGCGCCCGCCGGGCCGTCGTGCATTTCCCAATAGAGACCGTCGGCAGTTCCGCTGTTCACAGCTTCAATCCAAAGCGCGGACCGACGGTCGTCATCGCCAGATAGAGGCCGATGGTCAGGGCGCAGCCGAGCCCGAGTGCGGGCCAGAACGCCATCCCCCGCCTCAGCAGCATCGGGATCAGCAGGAACATCGGCAGGGACGGCAGGACATACCAGAAGGTCGCCTGGGCGTGCTGCGCCATGGTCTCCGGATCGGGCTTGGCCGACCACAGCCAGATCATGCCCAGCACCGACACCAGGGGCAGGGACGCGATCAGGGCGCCGATGCCCGGCTGGCGCCGCGCGACCTCGGACGCCGCCACGATCAGGATCGCGGAGACGACGGCCTTGATCAGCAGGGTCGCGAGCGGGCTCAGGCGCGTTTGCCGATGTGGGCGATGGTGGCGATCTCGACGAGGAAGTCGGGGCGGACGAGGCCGCAGACGATGCAGAACCGCGCCGGCTTGTCGCCGGGGAAATACTCCGCATAAATCTTGTTCAGGGCGGCGTAGTCTGACCAGTCCTTGAGGAAGATGTGGTTCATGGTCACATCGTCCATGGTCCCGCCGGCGGTCTCGATCACCGACTTGATGGTTTCCAGCACGATGCGGGTCTGACCCTCGGCGTCGCCGACGCAGGCAACGTTGTTGTCCTTGTCGAAGGCCAGGGTGCCCGAGACATAGACCACGCCATCGGCGAGCGTGCCGGGCGAGAAGGGGGCGATCGGGGTGACGGCGCCGGGCGGGGTAATGACGGTCTTGGGCATTCAGGCCTCCTGTGATTTGGGCGGAATCTGACCGACGACGCCCTTGAAGTCGGCGACGCTGGAGACCCAGCCGAAGAATGTCTCGATGTTATAGATCGCGGCCTGCTGGACGAACTCCGGCCCCGCCTGATGGGTGGCGTCCTCCAGCACAATGCCGAAATATTCGAGGAAGAAGCCGTCGCGGAGCGTGGACTCCACGCAGACGTTGGTGGCGATGCCGACGAAGACGAGATTGCGGATGCCGCGCGAGCGCAGGACGCTGTCGAGCTGGGAGTTGAAGAAGCCGGAGTAGCGGGTCTTGTGCAGGCAGATGTCGCCCGGCTGCGGCTTGAGCGCGTCGACCAGTTCGTAGTCCCACGTTCCGCGGGCGAGGAGCGTCCCCGCCAGTTCGGGCCGGGCGCGCATGGTCTTCAGCGCATTGGACTTGTGCCAGTTGGGTGAGCCGGGGCCACCGGCCTCGACATAGGCGGGGTCCCAGCCGTTCTGGAAAAAGATGACCTGGACGCCCGCACGGCGCGCGACCTCGAGCACCCCCCTGGTGTTCTCGATCACCCTGGCCGCGCCGGAGATGTCGAAACCGGCGAGATCCAGATAGCCGCCGGGCGAGGCGTAGGCGTTCTGCATGTCGATGACGATGACCGCGGTCTTCGCCGGATCGATCTCCAGCGGCTCGGGTCGGCAGGGCAGGGCGAGGGTGGCCATCCCTCCACCATGACAGATGCGCGGGCGACGCCAAGTCGGCTGGAGCGACTTATGTCGTGGCGCATCGGCTGCGCGCCCTGACCCCTATTCCGGCGGAGACGCCAGTCCCATCCGGACCAGGTCCGACAGGCTGTTCGCCTGCATCTTGGTCATGACCTTGGCGCGGAAGATCTCGACCGTGCGCGGGCTGATACTCAGTTCCGCCGCGATCTCCTTGTTGGACCGGCCCTCGACCAGGGCGCGGAACACCTGCTTTTCGCGCTGGCTCAGTTGGGCGATGCGTCCGGCGGCCTCCTGCCGGATTTGACGCGCGCCGCCATCGTTCATCAGATGAACCAGACAGCCACGCACCGCTTCGAGCAGACGTGGGGGATCGAACGGCTTCTCGATGAAGTCGACGACGCCCGACTTCATCAGCTCGACCGCCGCGGCGACGTCGCCATGGCCGGTTATGACGATGATGGGCCAGGCATTGCCCTTCATTTCGGCGACGCGGCGCACGACCTCGACGCCGTCCAGTCCGGGCATGCGAAGATCGGTGACGACGCAGGCGACCGCGTCGGCTGGCATCCGGTCGAAGAAATCGGTCCCGCTGGCAAAGCCCCGGGCCGGCACGCCTTCGGCCCGGAGCAGGGTCACCAGGGCGTCGCGGACCGCGAAATCGTCCTCGATCACGAAGGTAGAGGGCAAGATCATGGCTGCCGGCTTTCCTGCGCGCGTTGGAGACGAAAGGCGAAGACCGCGCCGCCCAGGGGGCTGGTCGCGACGGTCAGGGCGCTGTGGTGGGCCTCGACGATCGTCCGTGTGACCGACAGGCCCAGGCCCATGCCGTCGGCCTTGGTGGTGGTCAGCGGCGTGAAGATTCGCTCGATCTCCTCGGGGGGCACGCCGGGGCCGCTGTCCTCGACCCGGATCTCATAGTGCGTCGCCGAGACGACATGGCCGAGGACATGGACCTCGCGGCGATCGCGGCCGCTGACCGCCTCGACGGCGTTTCGGACAAGATTGATCACAGCCTGCTGGAACGGGATGCGATCGGCCATGACGAGGTCGTTGTCGCCACAGATATCGATTCTGATCATCGCATCGGCTGCGGGCGCGATCAGCTTCAGCATGGGCCCGATTTCGAACAGCATCGACGTCATGCGCTCGGGCTTCAGCGCCTTTGACCCCACCTTCAGCAGGTCGCGGGCGTGGCGGATGACCTCGCCCGCCCGGAGGGCCTGTCCCTTGGCCAGGTCCAGGGTGCGGCTGGCGTTGTCGATGAAAGGGGTCCGCGCCAGATCGGTCTGGGCCGCCTGCATGTAGATCGCCGCGGCGCTCAGGGGCTGGTTCAGCTCGTGGGACAGGATCGCGGCCATTTCGCCGAGGGAATTCAAAGGCCAGACCTGGTTCAGCTGTTCGCTGAGCTCTTGATTCCTGGCCTCCGCGGCATGCCGGTCGGTGAGGTCGGTCAGGGTCAGCACGACCCGGGAGGGCCTTGTATGGGCATCGACATAGGCCACCCTGATTCCCACCGGGAAAAGATTGCCGTCGGAGCGGCGGGCCATCCAATACCGTCGCAGCGGGGAATCACCCTTGCCGCCTGTATCCGCTGCCCAGGCATCAAAGGACGCCACGAAATCCTTGAAGGTCCGGCCGGCGGCCTCGTGCTCGGTTGTCCGAAAAAGCGCGCAGGCCGGCCGGCTCATGGTCAGGACGAGGCCTTGCGCATCCAGGGTCGCCACAGGCGTCGAGGCCAGCATGGCCTGGAGCGTCGCGTCGCGCCGCTTCAGCTCCGACGCCAGCGCCGCTGCGCTGGCCTTCCCGGAGCGGCGCGCGGTCGCCATCTCGCCGACGGCCAGCCCGATGGCGGCGAACGACAGGGCGTAGACGATCGTGTCGCCCAATTCCTCGCGCTGAACCAGAATGATGTTGGACATCACCGCCAGCCCGATCGCCAGGATGGTGGGGCCGCGCGACCCCAGAAGCGCCGGCGCCAGGACGGCGGGGATCAGCGGCAGATACTGAAACCGGCCCACGACCCCGAGGCGGAGGGCGACAACGCCGAGGGCGACCGAAGCGGTCGAGAGCATGTAGCCGTTTGCGCCCCGCGACGCCCAGCGGACGACCTTGGCGACGACGTCCGTCAATCGCGGCCAGAGCCGGTCGACGCGTCGGAGGCCGGGGCGGGTCAACTCAGCCATGATCCCGCTAAACGCATTCGGTGCTGTGGGGCCTGCGGCAGTTCGTCCGCGTCACGAGGCGGCGTGTCCCTGACCGGCATCGCGGGCCGAAGACGCCGTCACCCCACGGCGCAACCTCCCGGGAACAGCCCGAGAGCGGCGCGGTCTCCACGTCCGGCTGGAGGGGGTTCGGGCCCATGGCATTCATTCCTTGGTGAATAATCAGAGTGTTGGCCGCACGAACCCTGATTCGTCCATCGCGGAAGTTGCGGATCGCTGAACTGGGCCTCAGTCGGCAGACGTCGCGCCCCGTGGGTGAACCCGTCTCGCGCCGCAGTCATTCGGGCCTGGGGCAGGGACGGGGCCCGGCTTTCGCGGCCGCATGCGGGTAACCGGTGTCCGCACAGACAGGCCGGTCGCGCCCTGCCCGGTTGTTCCGGAGTAAACGGGCCGCCTTGCGATTACGTATTTATACCTAACCGACTGTTTACCAACGATAATCAAGATCGGTCTAGCCAGAAACCATACTTCATAATCAACTTTGGAGCTGGCTGGATGCACGGGACGATCAACAGGGGCGGATCGCCACGCCGGCTCGGGGGCCCGCTTGCGGGTCGTATCGCGGGTGCGGCCCTGACGGTCTTCTCACTGTCGATCGCCGGCGCGGCTCTGGCAGAAGGCCCCACCGCGGCGCCTGCTCCGGCCGGGCCACGCCTCACGGGTACCCTGGGCGTGGCCAGCCAGTACGTCTCCAAGGGTGTTGGAAGAAGCAACGGCGAGGCGAGCGCCTCGGGCTCGATCGAACTGTCCCGCAACGGCTTCGATATTACCGGGTATCCGTCGGACCTTTCAGGCCAGGTCGGCACGGTCTCGACGCGGTTCCACATCAACTACACGGCGGACGGACTCGTCTCGACAAAGGAAGCCTGGTGGGTCGAATTCCAGGGCGGGATCGCGCGAGACGAGAACACCAAGGCCACGGCCGCAGCGGGGGACCGCGCCGCCGAATACACGGCCTGGAACGTCGGCGTTAAGCGCAAGCTGCCGCACGATCTGGCCCTCGACGTGCGCTGGTACGACACCGACGGCCATGGCTACGGCGCACGATCCATCTTCCGTGGTTCGAAGAACGAGGACTCGGTATGAAGCTGACCATCAAAGCACGGCTCCTGATCTGCCTAGGAGCCCTTGCCGTGGGCATGGTGGCGATCGGCGTCAGCGGCTGGGTCTCTGCGTCGATCATGGATCGCCGGATGCAGTCGATCATCTCCGATCGCGTCGTGCCGATGCAGCAGCTCAAGGCCGCTGTCGACATGTACGCCGTCAACATCGTCGATACCGCCCAAAAGGCGCGGGCCGGCTCCGTGACCCCGACCCAGGCTCTCGCTTCCATCACCTCCGCCAAATCGACGATCGCCGAGAACTGGGACGCCTACCGGTCCACCGAGATGACGCCGGCAGAGCAGGAACTGGTCGATCAGGCGACCGCCGCCCTGCCGGCCGCCGACGCCGCGGTCGCCCGGCTTGAGGCCCTGCTGCGCTCCGGCGATACGGCGGGGTTGTCCGCGTTCATCGACACCCAACTCTACGCGGCCATCGACCCGATCAGCGCTCATGTCGGCCACCTGGTCGATCTCCAGGTCCAGGTCGCCCGTGAGGACGGCGCCGCCGCCGCCCGCGCCTTCGAGATCTCGCTGATCGTGATGGGCGTCATCGCCCTGTTCGCGGTCGGCCTGCTGGCCTTCGCCACCCGTGTGGTCCTGCACCGCGTCTCCGCCCCTCTGCAGGCCATGACCGCCGCCATGCGACGTCTCGCCGACGGCGACAACGGCATCACCGTCCCGGCCGTCGGACAGAGCGACGAGCTGGGCGAGATGGCGGACGCCGTCGTGGTCTTCCGCGACGCCGCCATCGCCAAGATCGCGGCCGACGCCGATCTGGTCGAGGCCAAGGCCCGGGCCGACCGCGTCAGCGACGGCCTGCCGGTCGAATATGCGAAACTGCAGGACGACTTCAACGCCGCCATGGTCGCACTGAAGGACACCATGTCGGTGGTGATGACCAATGTCTCGGCCATCCGCTCCGGCGCCAGCGAGATTGCCCAGGCCTCTGACGACCTGTCGCGCCGCACGGAACAACAGGCCGCCTCGCTGGAGGAGACCGCCGCCGCCCTGGACGAGATCACGGCCACGGTGAACCGCACGGCCTCGGGCGCCCGCCAGGCCTCCGATACGGTGCAGGCCGCCAAGGGCGACGCCGAGACCTCGGGCAATGTCGTCCGCGACGCCGTCGGCGCCATGGGCGCGATCGAGAAGTCCGCCCAGGAGATCAGCCAGATCATCGGCGTGATCGACGAGATCGCCTTCCAGACCAACCTGCTGGCCCTGAACGCCGGGGTCGAGGCCGCGCGCGCCGGAGACGCCGGCCGCGGCTTCGCGGTGGTCGCCTCCGAGGTCCGGGCCCTGGCCCAGCGCTCGGCGGAGGCGGCCAAGGAGATCAAGGTGCTGATCTCGGCCTCGACCAGCCAGGTCAACGCCGGCGTCGCCCTGGTCGGCCAGACGGGCGAGGCGCTGCAACGCATCGTCAGCCGCGTCGCGGAGATCGACGGCCTGGTGTCCGAGATCGCCGCCTCCGCCCAGGAACAGGCTACCGGCCTTCAGCAGGTCAACACCGCCGTCAACCAGATGGACCAGGTCACTCAGCAAAATGCTGCGATGGTCGAGGAATCCACCGCCGCCAGCCACTCGCTGTCGCAGGAAGCCGCGACCCTGGCCAACTCGGTGTCGCGCTTCCAGATCGGCGCCGTGGCCGAGGCCCCGGCAGCGCGTAGCGCGCCCCGTCCCCAGTCCCGCCCGGCCAATCGTCCGGTCGCCCAGATGCGCACCGTCGGGTCCGGCGGCGCCGCCCGCAAGCCCCAGCCGGTCGCGTCCGAAGACGGCTGGGAGGAGTTCTGATGAGCGCCTCCCTGTCCCTTCCGCCTGTGCTCGACCTGGCCCAGGCCGACGCGCTGAAAGCGGCCCTGCTGCCGATGCGCGGTCAGCCGGTCGTCATCGACGCCTCGCGCGTCGAGCGTCTCGGCGGTCTGTGCCTCCAGGTCCTGATCTCGGCGCAGCAGACCTGGGCCACCGACGGTCATGTGATGAAGATCGGCGATGTGTCGCGTGAGTTCGCCGATCAATGGAACGCATTCGGGGCGGCCTCGGCCGATCGCCCGCTGGGAGCCCTCTCGTGATCAAGACCGTGCTGACCATCGATGACAGCCGCACCATGCGCGAGATGCTGATGATGGCCCTGGTCGAGGCGGGCTACCGCGTCATCCAGGCCGTCGACGGCATAGACGGGCTGGAGACGCTGGCGGCCGAGGGGGCCGACGTCATCATCACCGACATCAACATGCCCCGCATGGACGGCTTCGGCGTGATCGAGGGCGTCCGAGCGGACCCCAACCATCGCGCCACGCCCGTGCTGGTGCTCACGACCGAGAGCGATGCCGTGAAGAAGCAGCGCGCCCGCGATGCCGGGGCCACTGGCTGGATCGTCAAGCCGTTCGACCCGGCCAGGCTGATCGACGCCGTCCGTCGCGTGGCGGCCTGATCCATGACTGACGCGGTCGATCCCTTCGAGGCGATCAAGGTCGTCTTCTTCCAGGAGTGCGACGAGCTTCTCGCCGACCTGGAAACGGGCCTGCTCGCCATCGAGCAGGGCAGCGCGGACATGGAGACGGTCAACGCCGTCTTCCGCGCGGTCCATTCGGTCAAGGGCGGAGCAGGGGCCTTCGGCCTCGACGCCCTGGTGCGGTTCGCCCACGTCTTCGAGACCCTGCTGGACGAGATCCGTTCGGAGCGGAAGCCGTGCGACGACGTCACGGTCAAGACCCTGTTGCGCGCCTCGGACGTGCTGGCCGACCATATCGCCGCCGCTCGCGGTCAGGGCGCGCCAGTCGACGAGGCCCGTTCGGCCGGTCTGGTGGCCGAACTGGAGGCCCTGACGCACGGCGAGGCCGGCCCGGCCGCCATCGCCGGGGGCGCCGACATCGAACCCGCCTTCGCCCCGGTCGCAGCCGCGCCGGTGGACGACGGCGCCGACGAGTTCGGCTTCCGCCCCGTCGCCTTCAACTTCGCCGCTCTGGATACGCCGGCTGAACCGGCTGCACCCGCCGCTGCCCCTGCCGCCAACGCCTGGCGCATCGTCTTCCGTCCGCACGGCCGGATGTACGTCAACGCCAACGAGACCGGCCTGCTGCTGCGCGAGCTCTCGCATCTCGGCGAGATGACCGTCGATCTGGACGTCTCCGCCGTGCCGCACCTGGACGCCCTGGAGGCCGAGGAGTCCTATCTGTCCTGGACCATCGAGCTGACGACCGACGCCGGAGAGGCCGCGATCCACAACGTCTTCGACTTCGTCGAAGGCGACTGCGACCTGTCGATCCGTCCGGCTTCTGCGGCAACAGAAGCCGTCGAAGCCGAGCCCGCGCCCGCTCCCGACTCCGACATCGCCGCCCTGCTGGCCCGCGCCCAGGCCGAGGTCGTTGTGGTCGCCGAGCCCGAGCCCGAGCCCGAGCCCGAGCCGGCCCCGGTCGCCCAGGTCGCCCCCGTCGTTCAGCCGGCCGCCGCGCTGGCGCCGACCCCGGAACCCGCCCCGGCCGCAACCGTCGCCAACGCCGCGACCCCGGGTGCCGCCAACGCGCCCGCTGCGCCCGCCGCCGTCACCATCCGCGTCGATCTCGACCGCGTCGATCGCCTGATCAACGTCGTTGGCGAACTGGTCATCCAGCAGGCCATGCTGGCCCAGCGCGTGATCGAGAGCGGCCTGGCCCGGTCGTCCGGCATCTCGGTCGGTCTGGAAGACCTCGAACTGCTGACCCGCGAGATCCAGGACAGCGTTATGGCTATCCGCGCCCAGCCGGTGAAGTCGGTGTTCCAGCGCATGCCGCGCCTCGTCCGCGAAGTCGGCGAGATGACCGGCAAACGTGTCCGCCTCGTCACCGCCGGCGAGGACACCGAGGTCGACAAGACCGTGGTCGAACGCCTGGCCGAACCGATCACCCACATGCTGCGCAACGCCATCGACCACGGTCTGGAGGGACCGGAAGATCGCGCCGCCGCCGGCAAGCCGGTGGAAGGCACGGTGCGCCTCGCCGCCCTGCACCGCTCGGGCCGGATCGTCATCGAGATCTCCGACGACGGTCGCGGCATCAACCGCGAACGGGTGAAAGGAATCGCCGTGTCCCGCGGCCTGATCGCCGAGGACGCGGTCCTGACCGACGACGAGATCGACAACCTGATCTTCCTGCCCGGCTTCTCGACCGCCGAAGTCATCTCCGACGTCTCGGGCCGGGGTGTGGGCATGGATGTGGTGCGTCGCTCGATCCAGGCGCTGGGGGGCCGCATCACGATCGCCTCCACCCCGGGCAAGGGCTCGACCTTTACCCTTAGCCTGCCGCTGACGCTCGCGGTGCTGGACGGCATGGTCGTCACCGGCGCCGACCAGACCCTGGTCGCCCCCCTGACCGCCATCGTCGAGAGCCTGACCCCGCGTCTGGAAGACATCCACTACGTCGGCGGCCACGACCCGGTGATCCGCTTCCGCGACCAGTTCGTGCCCCTGATCGACGTGGCCCTGGGCATGGGCTTCCGCGACGTACCCGTCGAGGCCGGCACCGGCGTCGCCGTGGTCATCGAGACCGAGGGCGGCACGCGCGCCGCCCTGCTGTTCGACGCCATCCAGGGCCAGCGCCAGGTGGTCATCAAGAGCCTTGAGACCAACTACCAGCAGGTTGAGGGCGTCGCTGCCGCGACCATCCTGGGCGACGGCCGCGTCGCCCTGATCCTGGACGTCGACGCCATTGTCGCCAGTTCGCGCCGCCGGTTCGTGCGGCACGAGGCGGCGCGTTCCGAACTGAGAATCGCGAGCTGATCATGACCGAAGCCATCAACGCAGCCGCCCGTGAGCTGATCGCCTTCCGCATCGGAGAGCAGGAGTTCTGCGTGGACATCATGTCCGTGCGGGAGATCCGCGGCTGGACCCCGGCGACGCCGCTTCCCCGCGCGCCCGGCTTCATGAAGGGCGTCATCAACCTTCGCGGCGCCGTCCTGCCGATCATCGACCTCGGCGCCCGCTTCGGCCTGCGCACTTCAGAACCGTCCGAGCGCCACGTCATCATGGTGGCCCATATCGGCGGCCGGATGGTCGGCCTGCTGGTCGACGCCGTGTCGGACATTATCCAGCTGATCGACGAAGCGCTGCAGCCGACGCCGGATGTCGCCAGCGAACAGGTGAAGTCCTTCGTCAAAGGCCTGTTCGCCCTCGAGGGCCGCCTGATCAGCCTGATCGAGCTCGACCGGATCGTTCCAGAAGTCGAAGCCGAAGCCGCATGACGTCGGATTCAGGATCACGAAGGGCCGCCGGGCGTGAATCCCTGGTCGAAGGCGAGTTCGTCTTCACCGCCGAGGACTTCCGCCACATCGCCGAAATCCTGCACAGCTATGCCGGTATCGCCCTGAACGACGGCAAGGCCGCGTTGGTCTATTCGCGCCTCGCCAAGCGGCTGCGGACCCTGGGTCTGCGCAGCTTCCGCGACTACTGCGAACTGGTGCAGGGCGTGGACGGCGTGGACGAGCGCCAGTTGATGACGGCCGCCCTGACGACCAACGTCACCCGCTTCTTCCGCGAGCCCCACCATTTCGAACACCTGCGCGACCAGGTCATGCCCGGTCTGGCCGAGCGCGCCCGTCGGGGCGAGCGGGTCCGCCTGTGGTCGGCCGCCTGTTCGAACGGGCAGGAGCCCTATTCCATGGCCATGACCGCGCTGGCGGTCCTGCCGGAAGCCAACGATCTCGACTTCCGCATCCTGGCCACCGACATCGATCCGAACATGGTCGCCGAGGGCATCGCCGGCGTCTATTCCGCCGAACATCTTGACGCCGCGCCGCCGATGCTGCGCAACCGCTTCTTCGAGAAGGCGCCGGCCCAGGGCCGCGACATGCTGTCGGCCAATGCCGCGTTGCGCGAGCTCGTCTCGTTCCGTGAGTTGAACCTGATCGGCAACTGGCCCATGCGGCACAAGTTCGACGTCATCTTCTGCCGCAACGTGGTGATCTATTTCGACGACGCGACCCAGGAGCGGGTGTGGAAGCGGTTCACCCCGTTGATGACGCCCGGCGCCACCCTCTACATCGGTCATTCGGAACGGGTCAGCGGGTCCGCCGTCAACCAGCTGACCCCCGCCGGCCTCACAACCTACAGGCTGGCGCCATGAGTGCGCCCATCCGTGTTCTGGTCGTCGACGACTCGCCCACGATGCGCGGCCTGATCACGGCCGCCCTGCGTCGCGATCCTGAGATCGAGGTCATCGGCTCGGCCGCCGATCCGCTGGAAGCCCGCGCCCTGATCAAGGACCTGAACCCCGACGTCATCACGCTCGACGTCGAGATGCCCAACATGAACGGGCTGGAGTTCCTCGAGAAGATCATGCGCCTGCGCCCCATGCCCGTGGTCATGGTCTCGACCCTGACCCAGGCCGGCGCCGAGGTCACCCTCAGAGCGCTGGAGATGGGCGCGATCGATGCGGTCGGCAAACCCGGCGCCGGCGTTACCGCCGTCGAGGCCTTCGCTGAACTGACCCTGAAGGTGAAGACCGCCGCCCGCTCCCGCGTCCGGGCCCGCGAGGCCGTCGAAGCGCCGCGTCCGCGCACCGATTACCGCCCGGGCGCCGACCATATCCTGGCCATCGGCGCCTCGACCGGCGGCGTGGAAGCCCTGATCACCATCGTGTCCGCCTTCCCGGCCAACTGCCCGGCGACGGTGATCACCCAGCACATGCCTGCGACCTTCACGCCCAGTTTCGCCGCCCGCCTCGACAAGATGTCCGCCGCCACGGTCAGCGAGGCCGTCGACGGCGCGACCCTGATGCCCGGTCACGTCTATCTGGCCCCGGGCGGCGTCGCCCATCTCGAGGTTTCGGGCGCGACGCCGCGTTGCCGCCTGAGCCAGGGCGACACGGTCAGCGGCCACCGCCCGTCGGTCGACGTCCTGTTCCGATCGATCGCCCGCCTGCGCAAACCTATGACCGGCGTCATCCTGACCGGCATGGGCCGCGACGGCGCGCAAGGTCTGCTCGAGATGCGCAACGCCGGCGCCCACACCCTGGGTCAGGATGAGGCCAGCTGCGTCGTCTACGGCATGCCGCGCATCGCCCACGAGATCAGCGCCGTCGAACGCCAGCTCCCGCTCAACCGTCTTTCATCCGCCATTCTCGATCTGTGCGCCTCGTCCCGCGCACAGACAATCGCCTGAGGATTTTTGATGCCCGCCGCTTCCGCCATTCATGTCCTCATCGTCGACGACCAGATGTCGATGCGCAGCCTCATCCGCAACAGCCTGCAACAGATCGGTTTTCGTGAGTTCCGCGAGGCGCCCGACGGCGAAGCCGGCCTGCGCGAGATGATCACCAAACCCGCGCACCTGGTGATTTCCGACTTCAACATGCCCAAGCTAGACGGGCTGGGCCTGTTGCGCGCCGTGCGCTCTCACCCGCCGACCCAGGGCGCCGCCTTCATCATGCTGACCGGCCGGGCCGACAAGGAACTGGTCCAGCGCGCCGTTCAGTTCGGGGTCAACAACTACCTGGTCAAACCCTTCACCGTCGCCCAGCTGAAAGAGAAGCTGGAAGGCGTGTTCGGGCCCCTGACATGATGTCCGCCGACGCCCTGGCGACCGAACAGCGAATCCACGTGGGCCAGGGCGAGCACCATGTGACGTCCGACCGGAACGTGATGCTGACCACCATCCTGGGCAGCTGCGTTGCCATGTGTTTGCGCGACCCCGATACCGGCGTCGGCGGCATGAACCACTTCCTGCTGCCGGAAGGCGCGGGGGCGGGCACTGACGCAGGCCGCCGCTACGGCGCCTATGCGATGGAACTGCTGATCAACGATGTGATGAAGGCCGGGGCGCGTCGCGACCGGCTGGAGGCCAAGCTGTTCGGCGGCGGCCGGATGTTCGACAGTCTGCGCGACGTCGGGCTGCAGAACGCCGACTTCGCCGAACGCTTCCTGCGCGACGAAGGCATTCCCGTCGTCGGCGGCAGCCTGCGCGGCCCGGGCGGTCGCCGCCTTCACTACTGGCCCGCCACCGGGCGGGCCCTGCAACGCGCGGTCACGGACGGCCATGTGCCGGTCCAGGCGCGCCCCCGCATCGAACCGGTCGCCACCGGCGCCGTGGAGCTGTTCTGATGTCCCAGCCTAAAAGCCGCGACCTGCTGGTCGCCGTCTCCAACGAACTGGCGGAAATCCGCGAGCGTCTCGAAGACCTCGCGGACCTGACGTCCGAGCTGATGACGGACTGCCCGGCCGAGCGCCGCGCCGAGGCCATGTCCAGCGTCCAGGACTTCGACCTCCTGATCCAGCGCCTCGACGGACTCAGTGGTCTGGCCGCCGCCCTGGGCGCCGGCGCGCCTCTGGCCACTGCCCTGCACGCCCTGACCCTTTCGGACCTCTACGACCGTCTCGTCGGTGACCCCGGTATCCGTCCCTCGATGTCCGCGCCATCCGGCGAACTGACCCTGTTCGACTGAAGCCATGGCGCGTCCTTCCACCCCGGACCGGGTCAACCTGGCGCGCTCGAAAGTGCTCCTGGTCGATCACAATCAGAATTCGCTCGATATGCTGAGCTCGATCTTCCACGGCTTCGGGGTCAAGCAGCAGATCAAGTGCGGGTCCACGCCCGAGGCCGTGTCGATCATTGAGACGCGCGACGTCGATCTGGCCCTGATCGACTGTTCGATGCCGGAGATGGACGGCTATGACTTCACGCGCTGGCTGCGGCGCGAGACCAACCCATCGATACGCTACACGCCGGTGATCCTGCTGACCGGACACGCCGCCCAGTCGAAGGTGCAGAAGGGGCGCGACTGCGGGGCGAGCTTCGTCGTCACCAAGCCGCTGACGCCGAACGTCCTCTTGCAACGCATCCTGTGGCTGGGCGCCGACGAGCGGAACCTGGTCGAATGCGACACCTATGTGGGGCCGGATCGTCGGGTGCGCAGCCTGGGTCCGCCGGTGGGAATGCCGGGCCGGCGTAGCGGCGATCTGTCCGAACACGTTGGCGCCGCCACCGAGGCGAACATCGATCAGTCCTCTATCGATATGTTGATGAAGCCGATGAAGGTCGCACTGTGAGCGAAGCCCGGACGTTCAAGATCAAGAGCACGCTGGCGCGGCAACTTCAGGATCCGGGCGGCAGCCAGGTCCGCGACCTCGAGCGGCAGGCGACCGCAAGGCTGGAAACTCATCGCGACGACGCCATGGCCGCCGTGGTCGCAACGCTGGACGCGCTCGACGCCCTGTGCGCCGAGGCGGCCATGGATGCCGGACCGCCCGTCTACGCCCTGGCATCGTCGATCGTGGATGTGGCGGGCTATTTCGACACCGGCCCGCTCTTCCATGCGGCCTACAGTCTGTGCGAGGTGTCAGACCGGATGCTCCAGGCCGAGACCAGGCACTGGCCGTCGATCCGGGTCCACACCCAGGCGTTGCGCCTGATCCTGGCGAGCGGATGCCGCGCCGGACGCACCAGCGAGACCTTGCTGGCCGGGCTGCGCTCGATCAACCAGAGCCGCTAGGGCGCCCTCCGTCAGCCTTGGGGCTGGAATTCGGTCCTCCGGCCGCTCGGCCGCCTCGGGATCGAGATTGTTCATCAGCATCCGCAGCGCCGCCCCAGAGGCCCAGGTCCGGGCCGCCATCTCGGTCCCGCGAGGGGCACGGACGACACGGGTGTTGCGCGTGGCGGCCATCGAATCCTCCATGCGGCCTGCAGCAGGCTGTCTGTCGTGGTCCCCAGTGTTATGTCTAGACATTAATTCGGGCAAGCGGCACGTTCGGCGCATGGATCACGCGCCGCAAAACCCTGAACCGCAAACGCCTGAACCGCTTCACCGCCGGATTGCCGGCGACATCGAGCGTCGTGTCGCCTCGGGCGAGTGGCGGCCAGGCTTCTGCGTCCCGACCGAGACGGCTCTATTCGGCGTGACCTGGGCTTTCCAAACCTTCCCCGGCGCCGCCTATGATCTGGTGGCGCGCTTTTCTCCGACCAAGGGATGATCATGAGCCATACGTCAGAAGCTCTCGGCTGGCGCTCCGTCGCGGATCTGGTCGGAGATCATCCGGATGCGCCCGTGGCCTTGATCGGCGCGCCGCTGAACGAACGGTCGCTGACGCCCGGCCGCTGCGATCTCGGTCCGAAAGCGTTCCGGGCCGTCCTGCCGCGCCTGTCCACCTATGACGTCGAGACTGGCAGGGAGCTGGGCCTGCGGGTGCACGACGCAGGCGATGTGCCGTTGAAGGCGGTGTCGCCCGCCGACGCCTTCATCCCTGTGCGCGACGCGGTGAAGGCCCAGGCGCACCGAGGCCTGACCATCCTCATCGGCGGCAATAACGCCATTACCCGACCGGGCGTCCATGGCCTGGGTCTTGACCGCGTCGGGGCACTGACGCTCGACGCCCATTTCGACCTGCGCGATACGGATCAGGGCCTGACCAACGGCAATCCGATCCAGGCCCTGCTCGACGACGGCCTGGACGGAAAACACATCAGCCAGGTGGGCCTCGCCCCTTTCGCCAACACCCGCCGCGCTCATGAGAAGGCCAGGGTGGCGGGCATCAGCGTCCGCATGGCGCGTGAGTGCCGCGAGCGCGGTCTGGTCGCCGTCGTCGCCGAGGAACTGGAGCGACTGTCCGCCCTCTGCGACGTCCTCTACATCGATTTCGACATTGATGTGATCGACCGCAGCCAGTGGCCCGCAAGTCCCGGCGCCCGCCCGGGCGGCGTTTCGGTCCACGACTTCTTCGACGCCACGCGCGTCATTGGCGCCCATCCGAAGGTCCGCGCCGTGGACCTGACCGAATACGATCCGTCGCTGGACATCGGCGACCTCGGTTCCCTGACGGCGGGACGCTGGTTCTGCGAACTGCTGGCCGGGTTCGAAACGCGATGACCACCCTCATCACCGACTGTCACGTCGCCACTATGGTCGAGGGTGGTGAGCCCTACGGGGCCATCGAGGACGCGGCGCTGCTTGTCCGTGACGGTCGCATTGCCTGGGTCGGGCCGCGCGCCGATCAGCCCCCGCACGATGCCGCGCAAATTCACCGGCTCGACGGCCGCTGGGTCACGCCGGGCCTGATCGACTGCCATACCCATCTCGTCTTCGGCGGCGACCGTTCGGGCGAGTTCGAACAGCGTCTCAACGGCGCCACCTATGCGGAGATCGCGCGCGCCGGAGGGGGCATCGTCTCGTCCATGACCGCGACCCGTGCGGCGTCCGAGGACGACCTCTACGCCTCCGCCCTGTCCCGGCTGGAGGGGCTCAAGGCGACCGGCGTCACAACCGTCGAGATCAAGTCCGGCTACGGCCTCGACCACGATGCCGAACTCAAGATGCTGCGCGTCGCCCGTCGCATCGGGCGCGAGGCCGGCGTCCGCGTCCGCACCTCCTACCTCGGTCTCCACGCCGTTCCGCCGGAGCATCGGGCCGACCGCTCGACCTATATCGATCTCGCCATCGACGAGATCCTGCCCGCCGCTCATGCAGAGGAACTGGTCGACGCGGTCGACGCCTATTGCGAACCCATCGCCTTCTCCAACGCCGAGGTCTCGCGCCTGTTCGAGAAGGCGAAGGCGCTCGGCCTGCCGGTCAAGCTCCACGCCGACCAGCTGTCCGACGGCGGCGGCGCGGCGCTGGCGGCCCGTTACGGCGCCCTGTCCGCCGACCACATCGAACACTCCAGCGAGGCGGGCGTCCGGGCGATGGGCAAGGCCGGCGTCGTCGCCGTCCTGCTGCCCGGCGCCTATCTGATGCTGCGAGAGACGACCCCGCCGCCGATCGAGATGCTGCGTCTCTACGGCGTGGCGATGGCCGTGGCCACCGACTGCAACCCCGGCACCTCGCCGCTCGCCTCGATGACCGCCGCGCTCACCCTGGCCTGCGTCCAGTTCCGTCTCACGCCGGAGGAAGTGCTGGCGGGCGCGACCCGCCATGCGGCCAAGGCGCTGGGTCTCGCTGACGAGATCGGCACCCTTGAGGTCGGCAAGGCGGCCGACCTCGCGGTCTGGGACGTCACCCGTCCGGCCGAGCTCTGCTACTGGCTCGGCAAGCCGATCCTGCATTCACGCTATGTGGCCGGCGGCCTGGCTTGATCAGCCCGGATGGGCGGGATTCCAGACCGCATAGGCGTCCAGCGCGCTCTGCGGCGCGCCGACCGATCAAAATATCGCTCACGTCCTCATCGATCGTCTGGTTCTTGTCGCCGGAGATCCGCAGGTCGGTAACGATGTCATGGTTGCGGGACCAGAGCGGTCCGGCGCCGTCTCGTCTGGGGACGAGCTAGGGCCGCCAGTTCAGCGTCAGGCCGATAGTCCGGGGGCGCAGCGGGGTCATCGCCAGACCCTCGGGCAGGCGGAAAGGGTCCCCGAAGGCGAAGGTGTTGGCCTGGGTGTCGAATGGATTGTCGACAAAGGCCGTCGCTGACCACGACGCGGCCTCCACGCCGAGCGAGACCCTCCCGCTCATATAGTCACCCATGCGTGAACGGCGTTCGGCGTCGAACGTCAGGCGCGACGCTCCGACATAGGCCAGATGGCCGTCCGCCCGCAGCTCCAGACCGTTCCACAGAGGCCGGTGGTAGGAAGCCACGAGGTTGGACGAGACCTCCGGCACCCCCGGCAGGCCCGCGTCGCCGCGCGAGTTGAACGCCGCGCTCGGCCGGGTGATCTCGGGATCGGCGAACAGGGCGTTGGCGCGGATTTCCAGCCCGGACATCGGCCGCCAGGTGGTCTCGATCTCCAGCCCTTTGTTGGCGCCGTCGCCGACATTGACCGCATAGGCCAGTCCGCTCGGCAGGAATTGGTCGCTCTGGATATTCCGCCAGTGCGCCATGAAGACCGCGATGCGGGCCCGCAGTGTCCCGTTCCAGAGAAACCCCTTGGCTCCGCCCTCGTAGTTCCACAGGCTGTCCGCCCCGTACTCCCGGCCCGGCATCCCGACCGCATTGGTGAATTTCTGACCCGCCGGCCCCGCGGTGTTGAACCCGCCCACGCGGTGTCCCCGGCTGACCTGGGCGTAGAAATTCCATTGGTCATCGAGGCGATAGGCGAGGGCCAGTTTGGGCGAGAAGCCGTTGGCCCGGCCCGCGTCACTGAACCGCCTCTGCGCGGCGCCCTGGGCCACCCGCGATCCGACGCTGTAGGAGGCGTCATAGTAGCGGGCGCCGGCGGTCAGGCTCAGTCTGGACGTCAGATCCCGGGTGACCTCGCCGAACACCGCAACCTCGTCCAGCTGATCCGATCGCCGCTCGGCGTAGGCAACGCCCGGGACGGGTTGCAGGGCGGACACCGTCGTGTCGGTGCGCGTGTCGCTGGTGGACAGGAAGGCGCCCGCCAGCCAGCGGAAATCGTTGTCCTGGGGCGAGGCCAGCGACAACTCACCGGTCAGCAGCTCGATGTCCTTGTCTTCGTCGAGCGCGCCGATCAGTTGCCGTGAGCCGAACTTGAGCAGCGCCGGGGACGCGTCGAAGCGGCTCCGGAAATCGTGCCGCACATAGCCGATCGAGGCGTCTAATCGCCCCCATTCGGCCTGTCCGTCCAGGGTCACGTAGGCGGCGTTAAAATCGTTCTCGTGCGGCTCGCGCACGAGGTTGGCACGCCGGAACCTGCCGAGACCGCGGATCACATAGTGGGTGTCTTCCGTGTCGATGGACTGGTGCACGAGGCCGGTGCCGAAATTCCAGTCGGGTCCCAGGCGAGCGGCGAGGGCGACCCGGCCGCCGCTGCGACGGCCCTCGTTCACCTGCGGCAGGTTGAGCGCGACATCGTTGATGTACCCGGAATACTGCTCCTCGTAGGCCACCGCGCGGATCGCCGCCCGCCCACCGAGGATCGGAAGGTTCGCCATCACCGAATAGTCGCTGTTCGGTCCACCGGAACGGGTTTCCGACCGCGTCAGCGACACCTCGCCATAGAAGGCCTCGGTGTCAGGTTGTCGCGTGATGGTGCGGATTACCCCGCCGATCGGGCCTGTCCCGTAGAGCGTCCCCTGCGGCCCGCGAAGCACCTCGATCCGGTCGATATCGACCAGTTTCAGGTCCGGGTCCGGGGCGTTGTAGGTGATCGGGATCTGGTTGAGATACAGGGCGACCGTCGACTGGGTCAGACCGGTGAAGGCGCCGTCGGACATGCCCCGCAGGAGGATCTTGTTCCGGCCCGATCCCAGATTGGTCACCGTCATCCCGGCGGTGAGGGAGGCGACGCCGATCATGTCCGCGACGCCGCCGTGCTCCAGCTGCAGCCCGGCGATGGCAGTCAGGGCGGCGGCGACTTCTTCCGGCGTCTCGGGGCGGCGTTCCGCGGTGACGACGATGTCGCCCAGTTGCGTGTCCGCCGCCTCGCGGTTGACGGCCTCCGACGCGGGGGCGACGGGCCTCGACCCGGCGGGTGGAGGCGGGAGGCGCGCGCTCCGGATCAGGATCGCTCCATCGGCGCGAACGGAGGCGGCGCACCCCGATCCTGCCAGCAGTCGGTCCAGAGCGACCCCCACCGACATAGCGCCCCGAAGGCCGGGCACCACGCCGCGGCAGGCGCGAATATCCCCGCCCAGCGAGCGACGGGTCTGCAACGCCAGGGTCAGCAGGGCCTCATCTGCCCGCTGCTGCGGTATGTTCAGGTTGAAGGTCTCGGACGCGCGGCTCTGGGCCAGCGCCGGCGACTCAATCGCGACCGCTCCCAGAAGCAGCGTCAGTCTCATCCATCGGGTCGCCGGGCGGCGACGCGCGTGCTCAGGCGCCGTCACGCGCCGTCAGGCGGATCCCGTCGTTCTCTCGGGTCGCCCTGATCGGAACGAAATCCTGCAACTGTCTCAACATCGTAGCCTCGTCGCCGATACGAAGCGCGCCGGTGAACCGGAGCGCCCGGGCGGACTCTGATACACTAACCGGCTTGTTGAGATAACGCGACAGATCCTCTCCGACCGTGCCCAGATCAGTTTCGCGATAGACCAGCACGCCCTCATGCCAGGCGGACGCCTGGCCAGGATCGATTCTGGACACGACGGCGGCCGCCGACCCGTCCTGGACCAACTGCTCGCCCACGCCCAGCTGGACAGTTTCAGGCATTGCGTCCCCGGACACCGCGACGAGGCCGCGCCGGACGCCGACCGAGAACCGTCCGTCGTGGGACAGCACGTTGAATACGGTGCCCAGAACGCGAATCTCGTGAGCTTCGGCCGCGATCAGGAACGGGCGTGCGGGGTCATGCGTCACGTCGAAGGCGACCTCGCCCCCCGCAATGGCGACCTCGCGATCGCGCGCGCCGATGCGGACCCGCAGGTCGGAATGGCGGTTCATCGACAGGCGCGACCCATCCGAAAGGACCACCTCTCGCGGAGCGCCGTCGGTGCTGTAGGTTCTGAAACGGCCTTCGCCGCTGATTTCCGGCCAGAAACCCACGACCATGACGGCCGCGGCGGCGGTGGCGAGCAACGGGGTCAGCCAGGCGCGGCTGAAGCGGCCGCGGGCGGGCTTGACGTCGTTGGCCGCGATCGGGGCGACGACGGCTTCGGCGGGGGCATGGGCCTCCAGCGCGACCCAGATCTGTTCGATCCGGCCATAGGCCTCGCCTCGGGCGGGATTGGCTTCCAGCCAGGTCTGGAACTCGAGCCATGCGCCTTCCGGCGCGTCGGCGTCGCCCACCCGGACGAACCAGTTCAGCGCCTGATCATGGATGTCCGAGGTCGTCATGCGTGCGCCAGCCGAGTTCGCGTCGCCGACACCGGCGCCTGACCGTTAGACGGCGCCGCCATGGCGCCACCTCCACCAAAGGTCGCAGGATTCTGCTCGCCGTGCGCCCTCATTGTCGAACCTTCGCGGCCAGAATCTTCAAGGCGTCCATCATGTGCTTCTCAACCGTGCTCTTCGAGACATTGAGATTTCGGGCCACCTCAGCGTAGCTGAGGCCGTCGAACTTGTGCAACCGGAAGGTGGTTCTGGTCCTGTCCGGCAGCCCGTCGAGCGCCGTCATCAACTGGGCCAGTCGCTCGCGTCCGGCGACCACGGTTTCGGCCGATGGCGCGTCGTCCAGGTCTTCGGTCGGACCTGAGACATGGGCGACGTCCCGCCATGCAGCGTCGCGGGCGGCTGCGCGACGGTTCGAACGCCAGCGATCCATCATCAGGTTCGATGCCAGCCGATAGAGATAGGCGCGCGGCTCGCGCACCTCGGAGGTCCCATCGACGCCGACGACCTTGAGGTAGAGATCCTGCAACAGGTCCTCGACATCGGCGGCAGGCCCCAGCCGCGCCAGGAAGAAGCGCCGCATAGCCTCTCGCTGTTCGAAATAGGTCGACAGCAACGCGGGCGCTGGCAGCGCGGTCAAAGGCCGAAATCCTCCAGGTCCGGTTTCCGGAACGACTTCGCGCGCCTGAGTTCACCGTCAAAAACTAATGCCGTGCTGAATTTGATGAGGCAAGCCGAGAACTTGCGCGATTTTTCTGTGAGGTGACGGTCCGGCGACGACGTCTTCCGTTTGAGGCCGCGACGGCGGCCGGTGCGGGGGCCTCGATGTACGACCTTTGGCGATCCGGTTTCGTCCGACGCTCGCTGACCAGCCTTGTCGCCGGCGGCCTGGACGCGCGCGATGTGACCTGGCTGCCGGATCAGGGCCTGTTCGCCTATCTCGCCGACCCTTTCGGGATCGACCGCGACGGCGTTTTGACCGTCTTCGCCGAGCATTTCGACTATCGCAGCCGCCGCGGCGAGATCCGCTATTTCCAGTATGACGCGACCAACGCCCTGGTGGGCGAGGGTATTGCCTTGGCTGAGCCGCATCACCTGTCGTACCCTTCGCTGATCGAGGATGGCGGCGAACTCTACATGCTGCCGGAGGCGTACAAGAGCGGCGGCCTGACCCTCTACCGCTGCGTCCGCTTTCCCGACCAATGGGAACCGGCGCACCGGATCCTCGATGTGCCGGCCATCGACGCGACCTTGGTTCGCCATGACGGCAAGTGGTGGATGTTCCATGCCCTTCCGGGTCCGGCGGACCGGGCGATGCGAGAGCTGCATGTCGCCTTCTCCGACGCTCTTGCCGGTCCCTGGACGCAACACCCCGCCAATCCCGTGCGCTCCGGCTTCCACGCCTCGCGGCCTGGCGGGACGGCGTTCGAGGCGAATGGCGCGCTGCACCTGCCGATCCAGGACTGCGCCGGGACCTATGGGGCGGCGATCACCCTCCTGCGCATCGAAACCCTGACGACTGATGCCTTCGAAGCCTCGGTCGTCCGCCGGTTCGAGGCCGGGGACCTGCTGACCGGCTATGCGGACGGCTTCCACACCCTCTCGGGCTGCGGCGACACGACCTTCATCGATGTGAAGCGCATCCAGCGCTCGGCCGCCGAGGGCTGGGTCCGCACCCAGTACAAGGTCCGCCGCCTGCTCGGGCTCAACGGACCGCGCGCACGGCGCCGGCCTCCGTCGGCAACGACGTCCACAACGCCGCCGGTGCTCGCCGGACGGGGGATCTAGAATGCGCGTCGCCGTCGTCATGCCTCGGGGGGCGCAGATGAGCCGCGCCAGGCCGAACTCCATGGAGACGGTGGCGGGAGCCCTGCTGGAGCCGAGCCGCCTGAAGAACCAGACCCACGTCATCTGCGACGCCGGCGCATCTGATCCCGCCCTGCCCAACCTCGTGGCCGTGCCGGAAGGTCTGAGCAGGTCGCGCCGCGCCGCCGTCGTCGCCCGTGCGATCGAGGCCCTGAACCCCGACTATGTCGAATACCACCAGCAGATCGCCTCCTCGGCCGCCCTGGCGCGCCGTCTGCCTGGCTGCGTCCACGTCCTCTATCGCCACACGCGCATCAAGCCGGCGCGGGGGCTGGTCAACCGGATGCGATATGGCGCGCGCCTGGCTGCCTTCGACCGCCTGGTGTTCGTCAGCGAGGCCGCGCGGGCGCAGTTCGCGGCCGACTATCCCCGCTTCGCCGATCGGGCCTCGGCGATCTGCAATCCGATCGACGTGAAGGGCTGGACCGCCGACCCCGACGACCGCGAAAAGCTGATCGTCTTCTCCGGCCGCGCCATGGCCGAGAAGGGGCTGGAGCCCCTGTGTCAGGCGCTTGAAGTCGTGCTGGACCGGTTCCCCGACTGGAAAGCGGCCCTGATGCTCGGGGATTGGGATCGTCATGCCGACTGGGCCCAGCCGCGCCTGCAGCCGCTCGAGCGTTTCGGCGACCGGGTCGCGATCCACAGGTCGGCATCGCTTTCGCAGGTCAGGGCGGTGACGCGCCGCGCCGCCATCGCCGTGACGCCGTCCTTGATCGCCGAGGCCCTCGGCCTGGCGGCGCTGGAGGCCCATGCGGCCGGCGCGGCCCTGGTTTCGTCCGGACGCGGCGGACTGCGCGAGGCCAGCGGACCGCATGCCGTATATGTCGAAGACCCGTGGGCCCCGGCCCTGGTCGAGGCGCTGAGCGGACTGATCCTCGATCCGGTCGCTCGCGTCGAGATGGCCCGCGCGGGTCAGGCTTTCGTCGTGGCAAACCACACCCCTGCCGTTCGCGCAGCCCAGCTCGACACGCTGCGGGAAACCCTGGTGGCCCGGCGCGTCGCGCCGACGGTCCGCGAGAATTTGCTCGTCCAGATGATCTCGGCGGCTCTGCCGGTGTCGGCCCCGCGCTGGGCCTGGACGTGGCCAAGGCCTCAGGGCCCCCTGACGGGGACCTGAGGCGTTCAACCATTCCATCGGGCGTCCCTGAACGTGCGATGGATCGATCGGCGTTGTCTCACGGCGGCGATCGTCGACGGGCCGGCTGGACATCGCGTCCATCCGGCCCGCATTTCTGTTTGAGGCAAGAGGTAGTCGAGTGGGCGCACGCACGTTTCTAACCAGGCTTTTCGCGGGCGATGCGGCCGTGCTGGCGATGAAGAGCCGTCGGGCGCTGAAAATCCGCAACCTGCCGGACCGCAAACTGCTGGCCGAAGCCTATATCCCCGCCTTCGCCGTCGAGGGCGGCAAGATCCTGTGGGTCGGATGCCGCGCCTACACCGCCGATGACTATCCGGTGCTCGAGGCCGGGGGCGGCGAGGTCTGGACCACCGACATCGACCCCGGCGCGGCGCGCTGGGGCGTCGTGGGCCGGCACCGTACCGGCGATGTCTGCGAGGCCGATGTGGTCTTCGCAGACCAGATGTTCGAGGCCATCGTCTGCAACGGCGTGCTCGGCTTCGGCGTCGATGCGCCCGAACAGCAACGTCGAGCGCTCCAGGCCCTGTCGCGGATACTCAAGCCAGGAGGTCGGCTCCTGCTGGGCTGGAACGTCGACAAGATCGCCGATCCGATCGCGGCCTCGCTGACCGAGCCCTGGTTCTCGCATCAGCCGTTCGCCGGCCAGCCGGCGCGCGTGACGTTCGCGGAAACGACCCACGTCTACGACACGTTCGTGCGCAGACCGTCGGCGAGCTGAGTCCGCCCGGGGGCAGGCCCCCTGCTGTGACGCCAGCGCCTGGACCACGCGTAGAGACCGCCGTTCCGCTGTTGTGTGTGCGTGCTGCGCGCTAAACCACCCGGATCGGCATTCCCGTCGTCAGCGAAATGCACACCAGGGTCCAGAACACATGCAGTTCCTCATCATCGGCCGCGACGGTCCCGACGCCGACGCTCCGGCCCGCCGCCAGCTCGCGCGTCCCGCGCACATCGAAGGCCTCAAGGCGCGCCGGGCGGCGGGCGAGGTCGTCGAGGTCGGCGCCCTGCTGGACGACGCCGGGTCGCCGATCGGATCGGCCATGATCGGAGAGTTTCCCGACCGCGCGGCCGCCGACGCCTATGTGGCGCAGGAGCCCTACACGACGGCCGGCGTCTGGGTGACGGTCGAAGTCACGCCGTTGCGGCTTCTGACCTGGCAATAGATCAGGCCCGCGTCGGCCCGGTGACGCCGTCCGCGTCCCGGGTCACGACCCAGGTCGACAGGGTGCGCGCCACATAGGGTTTGGCCAGGATGGTCGAGACGGTCTGCAGCTTCGCCTCCGCCCGCTCGGGCGTCAGGGTCAGCAGGACATAGCCCTTGGCCGTCTGGTCGCAGAACACGACCTCGTCGTTGTTGGCCGACAGCAGCGGCCCCAGCGGCAGGGGCGCGACGGCGTCGCCGGGCGAAGGACTGGAGATGGCGCTGGTGCCGAACTCAACCGCGCGACGCTCGCCGGCGGCATCCTTCAGGTCATTGACCCAGTAGGCGTGGCTGTCGCCGGCCAGGACGATTGGCTGCACCCCGGCCTCCTTGAAGGCGGCGTACAGACGCTCGCGACCGGCCGGATAGCCGTCCCAGCTGTCGAGGCCGAACGGCACGCCCAGTTTGTAGAGCTGGATCATCTGGCGAAGCTCGCCCTGAACCGCCTCGGGCAGGCCGCCGATCATGCCCTCGATCTGGGCCTCTGACGCGATCTTCGTGACGTCCGGCCCCATGACCCGGGCCATCACGACCTGATTGCCCAGCACCTGCCAGGGCTTTTTCGCAGACTTCGACGCCGCCAGCACGCCCTTGAGCCAGTTCCGCTGCGTATCGCCCAGCAGGTCCCGGTCCGGCGCGTTCAGGGTCGCATTGAAGGCGACGAGGTCGGGCACGCCGTCGACCATCGGCATGTCGGTCGCGTAGTCGAGCTGCCTGTTGCGCGCCAGCAGCCGGGTTTCGACCATGGCCAGGGTCGCCAGGTCGCCGAACTCGAAGCTGCGGTTGATGGCGTCGAGGCCGAGCCCTGCGCGCGGCTCCCGGATCGGCATCCATTCATAATAGGCGCGCAGGGCGATGGCCTTGCGGGCCGCATAGTCGCCCTCGGTCGCCTCGGTGTGGTTCTCGGCGCCCATCGACCAGGCGTCGTTGGCCACCTCGTGGTCGTCCCAGACGCAGATGAAGGCGGCGCGGGCGTGGGCGGCCTGAAGATCGGGGTCCGACTTGTACTGGGCATGACGCAGCCGATAGTCCTCGAGCGTCAGGATCTCGTGCGGCGGCTGGGGAATGCGGCTCAGGGCCGCTCCGGTGGACAGACCGTAGTCGTCGGGCGCCGCGCCGTATTCGTAGATGTAGTCGCCCAGGTGCACGACGGCGTCGAGCCGCGGCTCCTTCGACAGGGCGTCATAGGCGTTGAACAGACCGCCGGGATACAGCTGGCAGGAGACGACGGCGAGGACGACGTCGGGCGTCACGCCCTCGGGCAGGGTGCGGACCTGGCCGACGGGCGAAACGACGTCGCCGACGATGAACCGGTAGAAATACTCCCGGCCCGGTTCAAGCCCGCAACCATCCAGGTCATGCTTGACGGTGAAGTCACGCGCGGCGCGGGCGCGCAGGCCGGACGCGGTGCGCACCTTGTCGGAGAAACCGGCGTCGCGCGCGACCTCCAGCGTCACCTCGATGTCGGCCCCCGAGGCGTCGGCGGGCGTCACGCGGGTCCAGAAGACGGCCGAACGCGCGTCGGGATCGCCGGATGCGACCCCGTGCAGGAAGGCGACCGCCGGGCTGTGCGCCGGGGCGGCGAAGGCGGGTGCGGCGACGGAGCCGGCCCCGATCAGGCCCAGAAGACTGCGGCGGTCGATGGTCATGGCGGGCTCCGGCGACAACAGGAACCGGCGCCCCGGCGAACCGGGGCGCCGTCGAGACAGGCGTAGTCTAGTAGCGGACCGTGACGGTCGCGCCGTAGGTCCGGGGCTCGCCGGCGATGAAGGTCGGCAGGCCCAGGCTGTCGCCGGTATTGCCGGCGTCCTTGATGAACGCTTCGTCCAGCAGGTTGTCGCCGAACGCCTCGACCGACCAGTTCGCGCCGTCGGGGACATAGCGGACCCGCAGGTTCACCAGGCCGTAGCTGTCCTGGAACTCGTCGACGATCCGGTCGGGCACGAAGCCGGTGGTCTGCAGGTTGGTCCGGTCATTGTTGTCGTCGAAGAAGACCTCCGACTGCCAGCTGTAGGTCGGTTGGATTTCGAAGGCGCCGCCCGTGACGGGCAGGGTCACCAGGGCGCCGATCGAGACGCGGTGGTCGGGCGACAGGCGCAGGCGGTTGCCCTCGCGGGCCCCCGTCTGGAAGCGGGCGTGGTTGTAGCCATAGGTGGCGAACAGATCGAGCCAGTCGCTGGCCATCCAGCTGGCCTGGCCCTCGAAGCCATAGGCCTCGGCTTCACCGGCATTGGTGGTGATGAACTGGGTGCCGACCTGCTCGGTCGTCTGGAAGTTTTCATAGCTGTAGAAATAGACCGCGCCGTCCAGGCGGACGCGGCGATCCATCAGGGCCCACTTGAAGCCGGCCTCGTAGCTGTCGACGGTCTCGGCCGGGACCTCGGTGAAGTTAGGCGCGCCGAAGGGCGTGGACGGCACGGTCACGGCCAGCACCGCCGGACGACGGCCGCGGGCGTAGGTGGCGTAGAGGCTGGCGTCGTCCGACACGGCATAGCGGCCGGTCAGGCGGTAGGTCAGGCCGTCGTCCTCCAGATCGCGGGCGGTGACGTTGCCGTTGCCGGCCGTGGGCTGGAAGGTCAGGCCGAACAGCGGGAAGGCGGCTGAAACCGGAGCGTTGGCGGCGCCCGGGGTGGCCAGCTGGATCACCAGGCCGTTGGCGAAGGCGCCGAGCGCGCCTGCCTGCGCCAGGGCGGCCGGGGTGCCGACGGCGATCAGGGCGTTGATCTGGCCCTGCAGCTGCTGCACGGCCAGCAGGCCCCCGGCGATGGAGCGGCCGTTCAGGACCGAGGAGCCGAACGCCGTGGTCTTCTCATCCGAGGTGTAGCGAACGCCGGCGGCGAACTCGAGCCGGTCGGTCGGCTTCCAGGTCAGGTCGCCGAAGACGTCGAACGACTGCAGCTCGGTGTCGGTGGCCGCCGTCTCGATGTGGCTGGCCTTCAGGTTGTTGGCGATGCCGGCGCGGGCCGCGGTCGGGATGCCGAGCCCGGCCAGCAGCGGCTGCAGGAAGGCCTGCGACGCATAGACCGAGCGGGGCAGGGCGGTCGGCAGGACGGCCAGCGGCGTGCCGTCCAGGATGCCGGCCAGCTGGGCCAGGGCCAGGCGTTCGTCGATCTCGATCGGCGAGGACGACTGGTTCTCTTCGCGGAAATAGCTGGCGCCGACGAAGCCCGACAAGGCGCCGCCATTGTCCCAGTTCACGCGGAGCTCCTGGCTCCACTGCTCGCCGTCGGAGATGCCGATGCCGGTCAGGATCGGCAGGGAGATCCCGTCCGGGTCGAAGGTCTCGGCCGTCTCGAAGGTACGATAGGCGCTGACCGAGTTCAGGGTCAGGCTGTCCGACAGGTCATAACGGACCAGACCCGTCACGCCCCAGACTTCGCGGTCGATGCCCAGTTCGCTGCCACCCGGGATGTTCGACCCCGGCGTCAGGGCGGCGGGGGAGCCCGGATCGCGGTCGGTGCCCAGGACCGCGCCCGTGTTCGGATCCTGCGCGTTGTAATAGATCGAGCGGAAGCTGACGCCCGAGGGCGTGTCCTGCTGGTAGTTGGCGATCACGTCGACGCGCAGGCCGTCGGTCGGCTCGAAGGCGGCCAGGGCGCGGAAGGCCTGGGTATCGACGCCGTTGTAGTCGCGACCGTCCAGCAGGTTCTCGACATAGCCGTCGCGGGTCTTCATGCGGGTGGCGAAGCGGAAGGCGGCCATGTCGCCGACCGGCGCGTTCAGCATCAGCTCGACCATGCGGTAGTCGTAGTTGCCGATAGCGGCGCGGCCCTCGGCGGCGAAGCCGTCGAGATCGGCCTTGGTCTGGATCACATTGATCGCGCCGATCAGGGCGCCGCGCCCGTACAGGGTCGATTGGGGGCCCTTGGAGACCTCGACCCGGTCGACATCGAACAGTTCGACGAAGGCACCGGGCGCGCGCGAGATGGAGACGCCGTCCTGGTAGATCGACACACGCGGCTCATCCGAGGCGCCGGTCGAGTCCGAGGTCAGGCCGCGAATCACGAAGCCCGGATTGTTCGGCGACTGGTTCTGCACCAGCAGGCCGGGCACGAAGGCCGACAGCTCCTCGAAGTCCTGAACGCCGAGCCCGTCCAGGAACTCGCCGCTGTAGGCGGTCAGGGCGAACGGGACCTCGATCGGGTCTTGGGCGCGCAGCTGGGCGGTGACGATCACCTCTTCCAGCTGTGACGCCTGGTCGGCCGACATCTGGGCGTTGGCGGAGGTGGCCAGCGCGCACGCGGCGGCGCAGCCCATGAGGATGGTTCTGGAGTGAGTGCGATTGAACATGACAGCCCCTGTTGCTGTCCTGCTCTCTAGCCAGGCTTGGCGGCGCCCGAGCGACGGGGCGGTGATGGCGAGGTGACGCTTTGGGCGGGTTCGGACGGCTCGTCGCCGAACGGTCTCAGAGGCCCAGTCCGGTCCGCGCCTTCTTGGTCAGTTTCGCCGCCACGATCCGGTGGGCGATGGCGAAATGCCCGGCCAGTTCGTCGTCATCCCAGGCCTCGGGATCGGGCAGGTTCACCCATCTGGCCCGCGCCAGATAAGGCGCCGGCCGCGCCCTGCCGGTCTCGGTCAGGACTTCATAGGCGATGTCGGAGACCTTGAACGACACCCCGCCCTCCGCGCCGACCATCACGAACATCTTGCCGCCGATGCGGTAGGCGTCGTGAGGGTCGCCGAACGGATGGTCGAGCGTGACCCCGGGCAGGGCCAGGCAGACTTTACCTATGCCCGCCCTATCCATGAGGGGACGGGGCCATCCTCAGGCCGTGACGCCGACGCCGATCGGGCAGACGACGCCCGTCCCGCCGATGCCGCAATAGCCCTCGGGGTTCTTGGCCAGATAGCCCTGGTGATAGCCCTCGGCGAAATAGAAGGGTCCGGCCCCGGTGATCTCGGTCGTGATCTCGCCGCGACCGGCCCTGGTCAGGGCGCCCTGATAGGCGTCGCGCGAGGCTTCCGCCTCCTGACGCTGCTCATCGTCGAGATAGTAGATCGCCGAACGATAGGTCGAGCCGATGTCATTGCCCTGGCGCATGCCCTGGGTCGGGTCGTGCCCCTCCCAGAAGGTCTTCAGCAGTTCGGCATAGGAGGTCTCGGCCGGATTGAAGACGACCTGGACCACCTCGGTCTGGCCGGTCAGCCCGGTGCAGGTCTCCTCATAGGTCGGGTTGGGCGTGATCCCGCCGGAATAGCCGACGGCCGTGACCCAGACGCCCGGCAGCGACCAGAATTTGCGCTCCACGCCCCAGAAACAGCCCATGCCGAACACGGCGGTCTCGAACCCTTCGGGATGCGGCCCCTTCAGCGGGCGGCCGTTGACGAAATGGACCTCGTCGGTCGCCAGCGGCGTCGAACGGCCGGGCAGGGCGCTTGCGGCGTTGGGCAGGGTGGTCTTGTGGCTCAGCATCGATGCGATCCGTGAGAAAAGGGACAGGACGACCATATGGGAAGGCCCCGCGGTTTTGACCAGCGCGGCGCTTGCCCGAAGCGCCCGGCTGTTCTATCAGCCCTCCCTCCCCGGGCGACCTCCCGGGCGTTAGCCCTTGTGGTGAAACGGACAGGTGGCGGAGTGGTCGATCGCGCACGCTTGGAAAGCGTGTGTAGGTGAAAGCCTACCGAGGGTTCGAATCCCTCTCTGTCCGCCACGGCCCTGCTTCCAGGTCAGCCGCACAGCGCGAAGAACCGCTCCACCCCCGCCTCCGACCCCGGATGCGGCGCATAGACCTCCCGCTTTCCGTCTACCCATTGCGCGATCCAGCCGACGCGGCGGAAGCGCTGCAGCACGGGTTCGCTGGTCGCCGCCGTGGCGGTCAGAATGTCGCCGTCATGCAGTTGCGACGGCTCGCCCTCGGCGGGGAACCGCTCGGTCTCGCCGCCGGATTCCAGATATATTTCGCGATCGCCGGTCTGGCCCAGCGCGGTCAGATCGACCTTGCCGGACCCCGCCGTGCAGTCGAGGCCGAGGCGCAGGTCGTCGCTGGCCTCGACGCCGTAAGCCAGCCGGGCGACGTCCCCGTCCGGCGTATAGTGCCAGTCGTAGCCGGCCACCGGCCCGGGCGCCGGCGATGCCGCGGCCGCGACCACGGGTTCAGGCGTCTCCACGCTGGCGCAGGCGCTCGTCAGTGCGGCCAGCGCCAGGACCGGCAGCCATAGAATTCGCATGCGACCTCCCCGTTTCACCCGCTGCAAAGCTCGGTGAAGCGTCGCAGTTTGGCAAGGTGGGCCGTCGGCACCGCCACGGCCTGGTGGGTGCCGCCCACGGCGACGTCGAGCGCGCCGGTGACCAGGAACTGGCCGAAGACCGGATGATCGGTGCGCAGGGCCACCGACTGATGGTCGGAGAAGGCTTCGCTCTCTCCGGTCGCGGTGGCCGTTCCCGAGACGATGGTGGCGATGCCTGCCGCCGTCGCGCCGAACAGGTCCAGCCTCGCCACGCCGGCGCCCGGCTGGCATTCCAGAATGGCCTTCAGCCGGGGCGTGTCGGGGACCTCGTTGGCCAGCACCAGCGGCCCGCCCTCATAAAGGGTCCAGGTCCAGCCGCCCTGAGGCGCAGCCCCGTGGAGGGCTGCAATCGCAGCGATCATCGTCAGCAGTGTCATGGTTCAGGCCCCCCGCCCGGACAGGGTGGCTATGCCCGGCCCGGAGAACAATAGGACAGAAAATCGCGCACGAGGCGACGTTCCTCGGTGCTCGCGGCCAGCTGGAAGCGGCCGGCGTCGCCGACAACCGTCATTCGCCCGTCTCGGGCCAGCCCGGCCAGGGCCGGATCGTTTACCGCAAGAGTGGTGTCCTCGGCGGCGCCGCCCGACAGGGGATCGATCTCGATCCTGGCCTGGGTCAGGCGCGCGCCCTCGACCTGGACGTCGCCATAGACGACGGCGGTGCGGTCGCCCGGCATGCAGGTGACCATGAGCGCCAGCTGATCGGAGTTGGCCACGCCATAGGCCAGTTTCGCCAGGGCGCCCTCGTGATGCACGCTCCAGCTCATGACCGGCGCGGCCATTACGCCTGCGGTCGCGACTTCGGGCGCGACGTCGCTGGACTGGGCCGCAAAGGCGACCAGACCGAGAGCGGCGACGGCGGGAACGAGAACCTTGAACATCACTGGAAACCTTACGTCTGAAGACCAAACGCGGGTTTCCGTTAACGGTTCACGGCAGAGCTTCGGTCCTGACGGACCCGTGATGTTCAGGACACGGTGTTAACCGCTCCCTCTCTCCGTGTACCCCGCCTTCACCGGGGTGCACGGAGAGAGTGGGCCGCGCCCAAGCAGGGAGACGCTGCGCGTCGAGCGGTAGCGTCCCCGGTGGGGCCGCGCTCAAGCAGCGCGCGACCGCGTCGCGCGCGTTGGCGCCCTAGAATGGACTGAACCGCTCCACCAGGCTCTGGGCGGCCGGGGTGGCCTGGACCCGGCTGATGTCGCCGCGCCCGCCATAGCTGATGCGCGCCTCGGCGATCTGGGTGTGGGCGATCGTGTTGGCCGAGGAGATGTCCTCAGGCCGCACGATGCCGGCGACGGTCAGTTCGCGGACCTCGCGGTTGGTGCGCACTTCTTGCCGACCCTGGATGACGAGGTTGCCGTTGGACAGGATGTCGGTGACCACGGCCGCAATGGTCAGGTTGACCCGCTCCGAACGGTTGACCGAGCCAGTGCCGTTGGCGTTGGACTGGCCCTGAACGCCGACGAGGGCCTGCGGGTCGAAGCCGCCGGGGAAGGCGCGGCCCAGGCTGTTCTCCAGCCCGAAGAAATTAGTCACCCCGCCGGTGATGTCGTTCGTGCGGCTGCGGTTGGTGGTGTTGGACGTCTGGGCCTGATCGTCGATGTTGATGCTGACGGTCAGGATGTCGCCGACGTTTCGCGCCCGCTGGTCGCCGAAGAAGGCGCGCGCGCCCGTCCGCCACAGGGAGTTGGCGCTGGCCGAGCGCGGCTCGGGGACCGTCGTATAGGTCTGGCTGACCGGCACCAGCTGGGCCGGATAGCCGATCGGGGCCAGTTGCGGGCCCTGCACCGTCTCGACGACGGTGGAGCAGGCGCCCAGGGACAGGGCGGCGAGGGCGGCGGCGAGGACGGACTGACGCATGACTTACATTCCCTGGCGGGCGAACTGGTTGGAGGCGGCGGCGCGGGCCCCGGCGCCGGCCAGGGCCTGACCGGGTCCGGAGGCGACGGCGTCGATGGTGCGGCCGGACGTGGTGTTCAGGATCGGCACGGGCTCGCCGACGGCGGCGTCGCGCGTCGCGCGTCCGGTGACGGTCAGCCTCACCCCTCCGGCGATGAAGGCCACCTCGACCATGTCGTTGCGGGCGATGACACGCGGCGAGACCAGATCCCGGGCGCCGACCACGGCTCCCGCGCGCAGGGCCCGTCGGGCGCTCAGGCCGATGACCTGTTCGGCGTCGGAGGGCGAGCCGCCCTGTGCCAGATGCGCCTGTACGGTGGACCAGATGACGTCCTCCGGCTGGACCACCTCCCCGGCGGCCAGGTTGCGGGCATAGATCAGGACCTCGGTCGTGGCGCCCCGGGTTGCGGCGGGGGCGGCGGCGACGCCGGCGGTGGTCGGAGCGGCGGCGCCCGGCGCGAGCGCGGCGTTGCGGACCACCACGCGGCGCAGACCCTGCGGGTTGGCCCACTGAAGTCCGGCGCGCGCGGCCATGGCCTGAAGCTGGCCGGCCTCGAACACGACCGACGGCCCGGCGCGATTGGCCACCACGACGCCCGAGGCCGTTCCGGCTCCGTCGAAGATATCGCCCAGGGTCACCCGCCCGTCGTCGTCGACCGGATTGGCCCGCAGCATCACCGGGTCGGCGAGGGCGGGGGAGGCGACCAGCGCCAGCGCGGCCACGCCCATCGTCAGGATTGGCGTCAGAAGCCGGATCATCAGCCTTTGACCTGGGACGCGACGCTCATCATCTCGTCGGCCGTGGAGATGACCTTGGAGTTCATCTCATAGGCGCGCTGGGCGATGATCAGCGAGCTGATCTCGGTCACGGCGTCCACGTTCGACGCCTCGGTATAGCCCTGCAGCAACTGGCCGAAGCCGGTCTCGCCGGGCGTGCCGGTCGTGGCCGGGCCGGACGCGGCGGTCTCGAGCAGCAGGTTGTCGCCGATGGCTTCCAGCCCTGCCTCGTTGAAGAAGGTCGCCAGCTCCAGCTGACCCACGGTCGCCGGCTCGGGCGAACCGGCCGTGATGACCTGCACCTGGCCGGTCTTGGAGATGATGACGTCGACCGCGTCCTGCGGGATCGAGATCGCCGGCTCGACCGAATAGCCGTCCTCGGTGACCAGCTGCCCCTCGCCGCTCAGGGAGAAGTTGCCGGCGCGGGTGAAGCCGATCTCGCCGGAGGGCAGGGTGATCTGGAAATAGCCCTGGCCGTCGATGGCGACGTCGTAGTCGCTGCCCGTCTGTTGCGGCGTGCCCTGGTCGGTGATGCGATAGACGCTGCCCGCCTTGACGCCCAGGCCGACCTGGACGCCGGTCGGGACGACCGTGCCCTGGCTGGACGACTGCGCGCCCATCCGTTCGACGTTCTGATAGATCAGATCCTGGAACTCGGCCCGCTGGCGCTTGTAGCCGACGGTGTTCATGTTCGCGATGTTGTTGGAGATGACCTCCACGTTCAGCTGCTGGGCGGCCATGCCGGAGGCAGCGGTTCTGAGAGCGCGCATTCAGGTGTTCCTTAGCTCGACTTGCCCAGCCGCTCGACGGCGCGACGGGACAGATCGGAGACGTTCTCGATCATCTTGGACGCGCGTTCGTAGGCGCGGCTGATCTCGATTAACTGGGTGATTTCAACGAGGGGATTGACGTTGGACCCCTCCAGCATGCCCTGGCGCACCTGCGCTCCGGTCGCATCGATGGGGGTGGCGTTGGAGGCGTTACGGTACAGGCCGTCGCCTTCCTTAGACAGGACCGCCAGGTTGTCGAACCGGGCCAGGCCCAGCTGGCCGATGGCGATGCCGTTCTGGCTGATGTTGCCGTCGTCGGCGACGGTGATCGGGCCCCGGGCCGGGTCGATGACGATCGGTCCGCTCTCGCCCAGCACGGGCAGACCGGCCTTGGTGACCAGCTCGCCCTCGGGGCTGATGGTGAAGGCGCCGTCGCGGGTATAGGCCTCGTTGGCGCCGTCCTGGACCTTGAAGAACGCGCCCTCGCCGTCGATGGCGAAGTCCAGGTCACGACCCGTCTGCTCCAGCGTGCCCTGGGAGAAGTCGCGGCCCACGCCCTTGTCCAGCACGAAGCTGACGCCCGGCCGCACCGAGTCGTTGCGCGCGCGGTTGCCGACCTCGGTGCCCAGCAGCAACTGCTCGGACTTGAAGCCGGTGGTGTCCGCATTGGCGATGTTGTTGGCCGCGATGTCGAGTTCGCGACGCAGCGTCATCTGCCGTGACAGTCCGATGTAGGCGGCGTTTTCCACGTGGGCTCCGAAGCTCCTTCGCTCCCTCCCACGCAACGACCGTGCCAACACGGTTAATGCCCGTCCTGCGGGCGTTTCGCCCGGTGTCAGGCCGTCGACGCCCGGCAAATCTTGCCGGATTTACACCTCGCGTTAACCAAACCGGGGCCATCCCGGTCTCTGGGAATTTCCGGGGCAGGCTCCGCATGATCAAACTCGGTAAGAAGAAGGACAAGGCGCCCAAGGACGGGGCGACCGACCTGGCCGTCGCGCATGGCGCGGAAGTCGATGGCGACGAACCGCCCAAGAAGAAGAAGCTGCCGCTGCTCTTCATCATCGCGCCCGTGGCCTTGCTGGTCCTGGGCGGGGGCGGGGCCGGGGCCTTCTTCATGCTCCAGCCCAAGCCGGCCGCCGCTACAGGCGAAGAGGCGGCCAAGGGCGGTCACGGCGAGGAGAAGGCCGGCGGTCACGGCGAGGAAAAGAAGGGCGGCGGCGGCCACGGCGCTGCGCCCGAGGGGGAGGCCGACCCGTCGCTCGGCAAGATCAGCGAGGGGCCTGACGGCGTAACCTTCCTGACCCTGCCGGACATGGTGGTGAACATTCAGTCCCCGGACGGCCGTCCCACGGTGATGAAGCTGGGCCTGACGCTCGAGATGAAGGACATCGATCTGGCCTATCGGCTTCAGAGCGAGATGCCGCGCATGCAGGACATGTTCCAGGGATTCCTGCGTGAACTGCGACCCGAGGATCTGGCCGGTTCGGCTGGTCAGTTCCAGCTGCGCGCCGAAATCCTTCGTCGCGTGAACCTGGTCGCCGCCCCGGCCACGGTCGAGGCCGTGCTCATCGAAGAAATGCTGGTTCAGTAAGTATGAGCCCGAGACGCATCAGCGGTGTTCTGACCAGCTCATGCTCCGGCATGGGGCGGTCGCCTGACGAGATCCGGCGGACGCGATGAGCGACGCCGGCGTGGCCGACAGCGAACTGGATCCCTTCGCCGCCGCCGACTCCTTCGGCGAGGACCGGGCCGGCGCGGCGGCCTCCGAACGCGTCCTGAACCAGGACGAGATCGACAACCTCCTCGGTTTCGACCTCGGCGGCGACGATGGTTCCGAACGGACCGGCATTCGCGCCATCATCAACTCCGCGCTCGTCTCCTACGAGCGTCTGCCGATGCTGGAGATCGTCTTCGACCGTCTGGTGCGGCTGATGACGACCAGCCTGCGCAATTTTACCTCGGACAACGTCGAGGTCTCGCTCGACAACATCTCGTCGATCCGCTTCGGCGACTATCTGAACTCCATCCCCCTGCCGGCGATCCTGGCGGTGTTCCGGGCCGAGGAGCTGGACAACTACGGCCTGCTGACGGTCGATTCCAACCTGATCTATTCGATCGTCGACGTGTTGCTGGGCGGTCGTCGCGGCACCGCGGCCCTGCGCATCGAGGGCCGGCCCTACACCACGATCGAGCGGGTGCTGGTCCAGCGGATGGTCGAGGTCATCCTGGCCGACGCCCAGGCCGCCTTCGAGCCCCTGACCCCGGTCCACTTCAACCTGGACCGCCTTGAGACCAACCCGCGTTTCGCCGCCATCGCCCGCCCCGCCAACGCCGCCATCCTGGTCAAGCTGCGCATCGACATGGAGGACCGCGGCGGCCGGGTCGAACTGCTGCTGCCCTATGCGACGCTGGAGCCCATCCGCAAGATGCTGCTGCAGCAGTTCATGGGTGAGAAGTTCGGTCGCGACAATATCTGGGAAGGCCACCTGGCCACCGAGCTCTGGACCACGGACACCGAGGTCCGCGCCGTCCTCGACGAGCAGCAGGTGCCCCTGTCCCAGGCCCTGGGGCTCAAGGTCGGCGACACCTTCATGCTGAACGCGACGCCGGATTCCGACGTCTCGATCCGCTGCGGCAACATCCCGGTCACAACCGGCAAGATGGGCCGCAAGGGCCAGTATATCGCAGTACGGGTCGAGGCGCCGATCAGCGTCGAGACCGCCAACAGCCTGACCAAGGGAAGGCGCTGACATGACCGGCATGATCCTGGACGCCATCCTGATGCTGCTGCTGGTGGCCGCCCTCGGCTACGGCGTTCGCCTGGAGAAGAAGCTTAGCCAGCTTCGCGCCGGACAGATCGCCTTCGCCGGCGCCGTGACCGAACTGAACGCCGCCTGCGCCCGCGCCGAGAACGCCCTGGGATCGCTCCGCGCCTCGGGCGAGGAAGCCGACCTGCTCCACGACCGCATCATCAAGGCCCGCACGCTGAAAACCGAGCTGGAGCAACTGATCGCGCGGGCGGGCAAGACCCCCTCCGTCTCTCCGCTTCGCTCCGAGCCTCCTCCCCATGCTGCGCATGGGGAGGAGACGCGACGCACCGTCTCCTCCCCATCGCGTCTTCGCGATGGGGAGGGGGACCGCGAAGCGGTGGAGGGGCTCTTGCCGCAGCAACGGCCCATCCCGGTGACGCAGGACCCCGAGGACCGCGCCTTCCGCATGGCCGCCCTCGCCGAACGTATCCACGGCATGGCCGCGCCGGTCCCCGCCGCCGCCGGCGCGGGCAACGTCCAGGCCATCCTCCACGCCCTGACCGCTAACCAAGCCGCGAAGCAAACCCTCAACCGTGCGCGCGTAAACCTCGCCCCCGACGACGACATGTTCGCCGCCTAACGCTTTTTTGCGCCCCATGCCTCGCCCGCAGTACTCGGCGACCTGAGGGCGAAACTGGACTGATGACGCAATGGCCAAGCTGCCCCGCCTCCTGCCCCTGATCGCCGTCGCCATCGGCGGGGTCGTGGCCGTGCGCGCCGTCGGCGCCGGGCCTGACCTGTTCCAGGGCGCCAGCGCCTGGGCCGCGGAAGCCACCGCCGCCGTTAGCGAAACCGTCGCCTCGCCCGCCGCCGCGCGCACGCCCCCGCCCGCTGTCTGCGCCCTGACGCCGGAGCAACTGGCCCAGCAGGCCGGCATCTCGCCGGCCGAACTGCGCATCATCCAGTCGCTCAGCGCCCGGCGCACCGAACTGGACGCCCGCGACGCCGACTTCGCCACCACCCTGCCGCTGATGGTCGCAGCCGAACAGAAGCTGGACGCCAAAATCACCGCCCTCAACGCCATCAAGGCCGAGGTCCAGGCCCTGCTGGGTCAGGTCGACGAGCGCGAGGCTGCCGAGACCGCCCGTCTGGTCGCCGTCTATTCCGCCATGCGCCCGCGCGAGGCCGCGCCTATTTTCACGGCCCTCGACGACAGCGTGCGCCTCCCGATCGCCGCGGCCATGCGGCCGCGCGGCCTCTCGGCGATCCTGGCCCAGATGCCGGCCCCCGCCGCCCGCGAGCTGACCGAGAAACTGGCGCGTCGCTTCCAGGCCCAGCAACTGGCCGCCCGCGCCGCCTCCGCCTCCGCCTCCGCCTCCGCTCCGGTTACCCCGGCCCAGACTGCTGCGACCCCCCCGGCGCCGAACGCTACGGCCCCGACCCAGACTGCCGCGCCCGCCGCCACGACGCCTCCGGCCGCGCAGCCGGCCGTCAACCGCGCCCCGGCCCGCACGCCCCCTCGCACCCCGGCGCGTCAGACGCCGCGCGCGACGACCCCGGCCGCCACGCCTCCCGCGCCGGCAGGACCCCAGCCCTACGCGCCGTCGGCGGGCGCATCCGGCGCCGCCAACCCGGCCGCGCCGCGCCAGTCAGTCCAATAGAACCCGACCTCCGTGCACCCCGGCGAAGGCCGGGGTCCAGATCACGGACGCTGACTGCCCGGATGTCGCACCGGGCTCGCTGACCAAAAGCCTGATCTTTCCATCTGGACCCCGGCCTTCGCCAGGGTGCACGGTGGATCGAACAACAACCCGGGGAGGGGCTCCATGGCGTTCGATTTCACCGGCAAGACCGTGATGGTCTTTGGCGGCACGTCCGGCATCAATCTCGGCATCGCCAGGGCCTTCGCCCGTTCCGGCGCAAAGCTCGGCGTCGCCAGCCGCAGCCAGGACAAGGTCGATGCGGCCGTCGAGAGCCTGTCCCGTGACACGCCGGCGCTGGGCTACAGCCTCGACGTCCGCGACTTCGACGCGGTGAAGGCCGCGATCGCCGACTTCCGCGACAAGCGTGGCACGATCGACGTGCTGGTTTCCGGCGCGGCCGGCAACTTCCCGGTCCCGGCCGCCGCCCTCAGCTCCAACGGCTTTCGCACCGTCACCGACATCGACACCCTGGGCACCTTCCATGTGCTCCGCGCCGCCCACGAGCACCTGACCAAGCCCGGCGCCAGCATCATCAACATCACCGCGCCCCAGGCCTGGATCCCCATGGCGCTTCAGGTCCACGTCTGCGCCGCCAAGGCCGGCGTCGATATGATCACCAAGACCCTGGCCATCGAATGGGGCGGGGAAGGGGTGCGGGTGAACTCCGTCTCGCCGGGACCCATCGACGGCACCGAAGGCATGGACCGCCTGGCTCCCACGCCCGAGGCCAAGGCCGCCGCCGCCCGCGCCGTGCCGCTCAACCGGCTGGGCACGGTCGACGACGTCGCCGACGTCTGCCTGTTCCTGGCCTCCGACTACGCCCGCTATGTCTCAGGCGTCGTCCTGCCCGCCGACGGCGGCTGGAGCGTGGGGCGCGGGTTCAGCGGCCTGGGGTAGTCCAGCGTTGTCGGATCGGGCGCGGGCGGCTATGCACCGCGCCTGTCACTTCCGAAGGCCCCGCCATGTCCGACACGCCCCCCGACCGTCTCTCGGTCAACCCGAACAACAAATACTATGACGCCGACGTGCTTCAGCGCGGCGTGGGCATCAAGTTCAAGGGCGAGGAAAAGACCAACGTCGACGAATACTGCGTCTCCGAAGGCTGGGTCCGCCTCGCCGTGGGCAAGGCCGTCGACCGCAAGGGCAATGCCCTGACCGTCAAGCTGCAAGGCGTGGTCGAACCCTATTTCCAGAACAGCGTCGTCGAGGGCGAAGCCGAGGGGTAGGTCCCCCTCTCCGCCTTCTTTCGTCATTCCCCGGTCGCGCCGCGCTCGCCCTGAAATGAGGGGATAGATCGTGACCGACAAGGCGGGGCCCCGGCGCCGAAAGCGGACATCCTGGATGTCTGAAACTGGTGGACATCAGACATTGCCGTTGACGAGGCAGCAGTGCCTGCATAGCGCCACGATCGGACATTGGGCCAGTCGCCAAAAGGAGACGTCCAACGTATCGACATTAACGTGACGGCTACCCCATCGTCGGGATGACGAACGAGCTGTCGGCGTGCTCCAGATCGCTGTCCGGCCACCGCGCGGTGATCGTCTTGACCTTGGTCCAGAACTTCACGCCTTCCATGCCGTGCTGATTGGTGTCGCCGAAGGCAGAGCGCTTCCAGCCGCCGAAGGTGTGATAGGCAACCGGCACCGGGATCGGCACGTTGATCCCCACCATGCCGACATTGACCCGGGCGGCGAAGTCGCGGGCCGCACGGCCGTTCTGGGTGAAGATGGCGACGCCGTTGCCGTACTGGTGCTTTGACGGCAGCGACAGGGCCTCCTCGAACGAGGCGGCGCGGACGATCTGCAGGACGGGGCCGAAGATCTCCTCCTTGTAGGATTCCATTCCGGGTGTGACGTGGTCGAACAGGGACGGGCCGATGAAGTATCCCTTCTCGTGCCCCTGCAGGCTGAAGCCGCGACCGTCGACGACCAGTTCGGCCCCGTCCTTGACGCCCTGTTCGATCCAGCCCTCGACCCGGGCCTTGTGCTGGGCCGTGACGACCGGGCCGTAGTGGGCGCCGGCGTCGGTCGAGACACCGACCCGCATGGTCGGGATCTCGGCCACCATCCGCTCGCGCAGCTCGTCGGCGGTCTTCTTTCCGACCGGCACCACGACCGGCAGGGCCATGCAGCGTTCGCCGGCCGAGCCATAGGCGGCGCCCGACAGGTCCTTGATCACCTGGTCCATGTCGGCGTCGGGCAGGACGATACCGTGGTTCTTGGCCCCGCCCATGGCCTGGACCCGCTTATGGTTGGCGGCTCCGACCTGATAGACATAGTGGGCGATGTCGGACGAACCGACGAAGCTGACGGCATGGACCAGCGGGTGCTCCAGGATGGCGTCGACCGCCGCCTTGTCGCCGTGGACGACGTTGAGCACGCCGGCGGGAGCGCCCGCCTCCATCATCAGCTCGGCCAGGCGGACCGGCACCGACGGATCGCGCTCCGACGGCTTCAGGATGAAGGTGTTGCCGACCGCGATGGCCACGCCGAACATCCACATCGGGATCATGGCCGGGAAGTTGAACGGGGTGATGCCGGACACCACGCCCAGAGGCTGGCGCATCGAATAGACGTCGATGCCGGGACCCGCGCCCCAAGTGTATTCGCCCTTCAGGGCGTGGGGGATACCGCAGGCGAACTCGATGACTTCCAGACCGCGCTGGATGTCGCCTTTGGAGTCGGCGACGACCTTGCCATGCTCGGACGACAGCAGCTCGGCCAGCTCCTGCATGTTGGCTTCGACCAGCCGCTTGAACTCGAACATGACCCGGGCGCGGCGCTGGGGATTGATGGAGGACCAGCCTTCGAAGGCGGCCTGTGCCGATTGAACCGCACGATCCATCTCCGCGACCGAGGCCAGCTGGACGCGGGCCTGGACCTCACCGGTGTTCGGGTTGAACACATCGGCGAACCGGCCCGAGGCGCCGGCGAAGGATGCGCCGTCGATGAAATGGTTGATGTCGCGCATGCTGATCCTCGGATGCCAGGGCTGGGCAGGGGCGATCGCACCAGCGAGTTCCTCCCTGTCCTAGCCATGCGTCAGCCCCTTATCAACACCATCGTTGACGCATGCGCCCGGCCATGGCAACTTTTCAGCAGGGAGACCTACATGGTTGAAGACGTTCACATCGACATCCTCGTGATCGGGGCAGGCCTGGCCGGGCTTCGGGCGCTCCACACCTTCCGGGCGCAAGGATTTGGGGTCCAGGTCCTGGAGGCGTCGGACGAAATCGGCGGTGTCTGGAACTTCAACCGCTATCCCGGCGCGCGCTGTGACGTCGAGAGCTTCGACTACTCCTACCGCTTCTCCGAAGAGCTGGAACAGGAATGGCGCTGGAGCGAGCGATACGCGAAGCAGCCGGAGATCCTGCGATACATCAACCATGTCGCCGATCGGTTCGACCTGCGTCGTGATGTCAGCCTGAACACGCGCGTTCGCCGTGCCGAGCTCGATGAGCCGACGGGCCGCTGGCAGATCGAGGCGGAGGACGGCCGCAGGTGGTCTGCCCAACGTTTCGTCATGGCCGTCGGCCAGCTGTCGATGCCGAAGGCCACGACCTATCCGGGGCAGGACACCTTCGCGGGCCAGGTGCTGTACAGCGCGCGCTGGCCGCGCGAGCCCGTTGCGCTGGACGGGAAGCGCGTGGCGATCATCGGCACCGGTTCGTCCGGCGTGCAGATGACGCCGATTATCGCAGCCCAAGCCGAGCATCTGACGGTGTTCCAGAGGACGGCGAACTATTCGATCCCCGCCGCCAATGCGCCCGTCTCGGACGAAGAGGATGCGGCGGTCAAGGCGAACTACCGGGCCCGTCGCGAGGCGGCACGAAACTCGCCCAGCGGCCTGGGGTTTGCGCCCGATCCCCGGTCCGCCGCCGAGGTCGATCCGGACGAGCGCGAACGCGCGTTCGAGGCGGCCTGGAACCGCCTGGGGTTCGGCTTCGCCCTGACGTTCAAGGACATCCTATTGAACGAGGCCGCCAACGACATCGCCTCGGCGTTCGTGCAACGAAAGATCGGCGAGCAGATCGAGGACCCCGTGCTGCGCGACAAACTGGTGCCCCAAGGCTTTCCGTTCGGAACGCGTCGCCCCTCGGTCGATGGCGGATATTTCGCCACCTTCAACAGACCCAATGTGTCGCTGGTCGACATCAGCGAGACGCCGATCGAGCGCTTCACCCCGACCGGGCTTCGCACCACGGCGCAGGAGCTGCCGTTCGACGTCGTCATCTACGCGACCGGCTTCGATGTCTTCACCGGCTCGATCCTCAAGATCGATATCGTGGGCCGTGACGCCCAGCCCCTGAAGGACGCCTGGGCCGGCGGCCCGGCCAGCTATCTGGGCATCGGCGTCCACGGCTTTCCCAACCTGTTCTTCATCGGAGGACCCGGCAGCCCGTCCCTGCTGAGCAATGTCATCCTGTCCAGCGAGGAACAGATCGACTGGCTGGCGGCCCTGTTCGACACCGCGCGACACCGGGGCGTATCGGAGATCGAGGCGACACAGGCGGCCCAGGCGGACTGGGTGGACCACGTCAACGCCCGCGCCAACGAAACCCTCTACATGAAGACGCCGTCCTACTACATCGGGGCGGAGATGCCGGGTAAGCCTCGGGTCTTCATGCCCTATTCCGGAGGCGTCCGCGGCTATCGCCGCATCCTCGAAAAGGCCGCGGCCAACGGCTATGACGGGTTCGACCTGCGGGGCGGCGAGGCGACGCGTGCCGCCTCCTGACGGGTCGCTGGATCCCGATCTCGCCAGGTGGCTCGAGGATCCACGCGTGGCGCTGCGGGTACCCACGGATCTTTCGGCCTTTCGGGCGGGAGCCAACGGCTATCTCGCTCGGGCGCCCAGACCAGACATCCACGCCGTCGAGGACCTGGAGATCACCGGGCCGGGCGGCCCCCTAGCTCTGCGTGTCTATCGGCCCGCGGCCGGACCGGATCGGGCGATCGTGGTCTTCCTGCATGGCGGAGCCTTCGTTTTCGGCAACCTGGACACCCACGACGGCCTGTGCCGACGCCTGGCCCTGAGCAGCCGCCTTACCGTCGTTGCGGTCGATTACCGCCTTGCACCCGAGCATCCCTATCCCGCCGGACTTGATGACGCCATTGCGGCCGTCCGGTGGGTCCGATCCCGATACCCCGGGGTCGCCGTCGGGCTGGCGGGCGACAGCGCCGGGGCCTGGCTGGCGGTTGCTGCCGCTCTTGAACTTGGGGCCCTGCAACAGCCCGTTGATGCCATGGGCCTCCTCTATCCGGCGGTCGACGCGGGTTGCGCCAGTGCGTCCCAGATGGCCTTCGGTCGAGACCACATGCTGACGCGAGACTTCATGCTGTGGGCGTGGAGCATGTTCGCGACCGAAGCTATGCCCGATCTGACAAAGGCCGACCTGTCCGGCCTTCCCCCAAGCGTGGTGATCACCGCCGGGTTCGACCCCCTTCGGGACGAAGGTCAGGCCCTGATCGATCGGGTGAGGCCGGCGGGGGTGAAGGTCAGCGCCCACCACTATCCCGATATGATCCATGGGTTCGCCGGATTGCCCCAATGCAGCAAACGCAGCGTCGAGGCGCTCGATCGTCTGGCAGAGGGGTTGGTCGCCGCCCTGACCTGAACGCCCTCAGAGGCTGCTGAAGTCGGCGGGCCGCCGGGCGATGAAGGCCGCGATCCCCTCCTGCCCCTCCGACCCGGCGATGGCTCCGGCGATGCCTTGAGCCTCGCGTTCCAGCTGTGTCTCGAGCCCGTTGGACAGGGACTGATGCAGCAGAGCCCGCGTTTGCGCAAGGGCGCGTCGCGGCCCCTTGGCAAGAGTCCGGGCGAGGGTGAAGGCTTCATCGTGCAACGACTCGTCGTCGGTCACACGGGTGATCAGACCGATCCGATTGGCTTCCTGGGCATCAATGCGCTCGTCAGTCAGTGCCAGTCGCTGGGCCTGGCGAAACCCGACCAGGCGCGGCAGGAGCCAGGTCGCGCCGCCATCCGGCGTCAGGCCGATCGCGCCATAGGCCATGGCGAACTTCGCCGACCTCGCCGCGAGGGCGACATCGCCGAGGATGGCCAGTCCGAAACCGGCCCCGGCCGCTGCGCCGTTGATCGCCGTCACCAGAGGCTTTTCCATGCGGGCAAGCCGGGCGATTGCCATGTGCAAGGACGCCGTCAGATTCTCCACCAGGGCCGACGCTTTCGCGCCGGCTGCGGCGAAGGCCTTTACGTCGCCCCCAACGCAGAATGCCCGCCCTTGCGCCGTCAGGAGCACCGCTCGCACCGCGTCGTCCGCGGCAACGTGAAGCGTGGCCCTTAGAAGGCTGTCCGCCATTTCCTGATCGATGGCGTTACCGGTGTCGGGCCGCGACAACGTCAGGACCGCAACGCGATCGCGGACCTCGATCTGAACGGCTTCGGTCATCGCTTCAGCACTACGGAGCCGCCGTTGGCCCCCAGGCCCAGAACGGCCGACATCGCTATGCGGGCACCCTCGACCTGGCGCTCGCCTGCCCGGCCCTGCAGTTGCCACGCAAGTTCGCAAACCTGCATCAAGGCCTGGGCCGTCGTAGCCTCGCCGAACGACAGGAAGCCACCGCTGGGATTGACCGGCAGGCCGCCACCCAGTGTCATCTCCCCGGACAGCAGCATTCGATCGGCCTGCCCCGGCTCGAAGAAGCCGAAAAGCTCGGGCCAGGCCAGGATGTGCCAGGCGGTGTTGTCGGCGATCTCGACCAAATCGATGTCCTCGGCTCCGATGCCGGCCAGGGTCCACGCCTTGTGGACCGCTGAGACGACTTCGCTGGTGTGCGAAACGCCGGGACGCGGCGTCGATCCAACGGTAGGGATGCGCGCGGCAGGGTCGCCGAACCGGCCGGTGGCAATAGCGCTGGCGGCGACTTCGATCATCGGACCACCCGCCCGGCGCGCCTGGTCCTCGGATCCCAGGATGACGGCGGCGGCCCCGTCGCTGACCGCGCAGATCTCGAGCAGGTGCAAGGGATCGCTGACCATTGGAGAGGCCAGGACCTCGTCCATGGTCGAGGGTGTACGGAAGCGGGCGTAAGGGTTCAGCGCCCCGTGACGACGCATCATGACCGAGGCGGCGGCGAAGGTTTCGGCCGTCGTGCCGTGATCGTGCATCCGGCGCCGGGCTTCCATGGCCCAATAGGCCGGATTGGTGGCACCCATGGTCTTCCAGCGCAGGAAGTCATGGTCGGCCGGATCATCCGCAGAGCCGGGCGGACGCGGGATGAACCCCTTGGGCATCCTCTCGGCCCCCATGGCCGCGACCGTGTCGTACTGGCCGCTGGCGACCAGCATATGGGCGGTATGGAAGGCGACGGCTCCGGCCGCGCAGGCACCGCCAACGTTGATACAGGCCAGGCCGTGTTCGGAAACGGCCTGCACCAGTTCGTTCGCGTGCAGGCCCCACCCCATCCCGCCCTCGAAGCGCGAACTGGCGGCGACCAGGCCCTGCAAGTCGCCCCACTCCAGCGACGCCTCGCCCAGCGCCGCCTTCATGGCATGGATGGCCAGCTCGACCTGTGTCGTTTCCGGCCATTTGCCCCAGGGGTGCGCCCCGACGCCCAGTACATAGACCGGCCTCATGCCCCGGCTCCATGGTCGGCGACGAAGCTGTGGGTCACGACGGCGTCCTCCGCCTCATCGTTCAAAACCAGCGTGGAAAGGCGAAGCGGCATGCCGATCCGGATATCGCCTGTCGGCGTATCGACTATCCCTATGACCCGCAGACCGTCCTCGACATCCACAAGCCCCAAGGCATAGGGATGCCATGGCTCGAGCGCGAACAGGGCCGGCGGCCGGTAACGCTGGATCGTAAAGCTGTAGAGGGTGCCGCGTCCGGCGATCCGTGCCGGAGCGACATGCTTACCGTCACACTCCGGGTTCCGGCAGCTGACGACCTGGGGATAGTAGAGCGTCCCGCAATCCCCGCAGCGGGTGCCCAGCAAGGCCGGCGCGGCCTCGTCCAGTGCGAGCGCCTCGGCGACGACGGCGGTGATGGCAGAGTCCGTCATCAACGGCCCCTCAAAGCGAGAGGATGTCGCGGGTTTCGCGGAAGTAGAGGAGACCGTTGCTCACGTCGGTGACCTCGACCGCATGACGCACGTAGCGGCGGCCCCGCTTCTCGAACTTTTCGGTCGCCCGGGTCGTGATCCTTACCGTCGCTCCGACGGGGATCGGCTCGAGGATTTCGGAGTCATGATAGGTGTGGATCGAGCCGATCGAGAACGGTCGCGTGGCGTCGAACTGCACCGACAGGACGAAGTGCGAGACCAGCAACGGCGGCACGATCGCCCCGCCGAAGGGTGATTCACCCTCGATGTGCCAGCTATTCATCCGCCAGCCCTCGTACCAGGGATTGAAGTCCTCGACACCGTCCGAATACAGGATCACCAGCTCAGCGGAGAGATGAAGGTCGCGCGACAGCTCGTCTCCAATCTCGACCATGTCCCAATAGGGACGCGCCTCTGAGGCCAGTCCGTCGATGAAGGCGCGAGTTTGTCGGGCCTGCACCGGGCTCATGGGCTTGAGTGCGTCGGTGGCAGGCTGCTGTGAATGGATCTGGGGGGTCATGGCGTCATTTCCTTGAACGGGGGCGCGATCAAGCGCCGACATCGACTTCGACCCAGCCGGCCGTCTTCTTCTCACCGGCCTCGTTCTCGGCCCAGACATCGACAATGAAGCGGTAGCCGCCGCCCTTGGGCTGCTTCTCGCGCACCACACCCTGGGTCGAGATGATCTCGTCGGCAAAGGTCGACGCGACGTATTTGAGGACCACGCGCGAGCCCTTGAAGAAGGCCGCGCCGAAGTGGTTCACGCACATCTCGGCGATGTAGGCCGATGACATTTCACCGGTCTGGATCGGGGCCTTCAGGCCGGTTTCGGCGGCATAGACCGGATCCCAGTGATTGGGGTTGAAGCGGCCCCATAGACGCGAACCCATCAGCTGGATCGCGGCTTTCTTTCGTAGGCTCTGAAGTCGGTAACCGACCGGCGTCGCCGGCGTGATCGCCAGGTCCAGTGGTAGCGATGTTCCGGTGCCATCCATGGCTAATCCACACTCCCATCTGCACGACCCCGATGGTCGTTGCCGGGGGCCATGGTCGCAACGCTCGACCGTCTTGAGCCCCTGCGACATACTATCAACGCGGTCGTTGATTTTTGTCAACACCGGTATTGACAGATCGCACGGCAACCGTCTTTCTGAGCCGGTCGCAAGGACTCGCACCAGACGAGCGGATGGCGACAGGGATTGGAAAGTCAGGGGAGAGCCATGGCTGTATCTACGAAATCGCTGTTGATAGCGGGTAGCGCCGCAGCCTTGCTGATGGTCGCTTCAGGACCTGCGTTCGCACAATCGGCCGGAACACAGAGCGCCACGGCGCAGGAAGACACTTCGTCGGTCGACGACATCGTCGTCACCGCGCGGCGCCGGTCAGAGACCCTGATCAGTGTGCCGGTCGTGGTGAACGTGGTCACAGCCGAAACGCTCGAGCGGAACCGCGCCGACGACCTGTCGCGCATCGGCGAGCTGACACCGACCGTGGTCGTCGGCGCCTACAAGTCGAACGGCGGCGGTTCGATCGCCATTCGTGGCATCAGTTCACCCGCCAACCAGACCGGCTTCGAACAGGCCGTGTCGGTCGCCATCGACGGCGTCCAGACCAGCGACGGCCGTATCACCCAGATGGGTTTCTTCGACCTTCAGCAAGTTGAAGTCCTGAAGGGACCCCAGGCCCTGTTCTTTGGCAAGAACAGCCCGGCCGGGGTTATCTCGATCAAGTCCGCCGACCCTACCGACCAGTTCGAGGCCGGCTTCCGCGCCGGCTACGAATTTGAAGGCGATGAGGCCACCATCGACGGATATGTCTCTGGCCCACTCGCCGAGGGCCTGAATGCCCGTTTGGCCCTGCGCTATCGCAACCTGGACGGCTGGCTCACCAACACCGCCCAGCCGATCGCAAATCCGTTCTATACGGTCGCGTCCGGGGCCCCGATCGGCGCCGCGACGCTGCCGGGCGTCTCGGACAGCCGCCCCGGTGACGAGGAAATCCTCGGCCGCCTGACCCTCACGGCCGAGATCGCCCCGACCATTACCGGGCGACTGAAACTGTTCATGGGCCATAATGAGGACGCCGGCCCAGGCGTCGCAACCCAGAACATCGGATCGTGCTCGGGCGGGCCTAATCCGCGCGTCGCAGGCATCGCCGATCCATTCGCGGACTGTGTCGCGGACAACCGGACGACCAGCGGCGACCTCCCCGACGCGATCGCGAGAACGATGCGCGGCTATCGCCGCAACAACAAAGCCTATGGCGAGCTGGACGTGTTCACCGGCGTGCTGGATTTCGACTGGGCCCTGACCGACACGCTGAACCTGTCGTCCACAACTGGCTACAACTCGACCCAGTATGAATTCCTGTCCGGCTTGGACCAGACGACCTATTCGCAGCTGGCCTTCTACAATCGACAGACCAACCAGGAGATCAGCCAGGAATTCCGCCTGAGCAGTGACTACGCGGGTCCGTTGAACTTCATGCTGGGCGCCTTCTTCCAGGCGACAGACCTGTTCACGACCAACGACACCAAGCTGCGCGACAGCAACTACCAGGCCGCGTCCGGCCGGTTCTCCACCTATGAGGACTATGCAAAACAGAGCGGCGAAACCCAGTCGGTCTTCGGTCAGCTGATCTACGACCTTAGCGACACCATCGAGATCGCAGGAGGGGTGCGCTGGACGCGCGAATCCAAGGATTTCGCGAAGAGGAACCTTTACGGTATCGGCACCTTCGCGACCCAGAACACGAACTATGCCGGGTCGACCATTGTCGGCGAAATCCAGGGTCAGTTCGAGGACGACAATCTTTCACCGGAAGCCACCATCACCTGGCGTCCCGACAGGAATCATACGGTCTTCGTGGCCTACAAGACGGGCTACAAGTCCGGCGGGTTTGGTCTGACCAGCCCGCTGCAGACCGGGACGGAGATCGGCGACATTAACTTCGGTTCCGAGTCCGCCAGCGGGTTCGAGGCCGGGGCCAAGGGCATATTCGCCGACGGTCGCCTGCGCGCCAACATCGCAGCCTTCGCATACAGCTTTGAAGACCTGCAGGTGAACACCTACGATCCGGCGCGGATCGCCTACACCATCAACAATGCGGGTGAGGTCCAGCAGCGCGGGTTCGAGGCCGACGGCGCCTGGCAGGCCACAGATGCCCTGTCGCTACGCGGGGCGATCGCCTACGTTGATGCACAGTTCAACGACTTCGTGGGGCAGTGCTACTCCTACGCCTTCCCGACCGGCACGGTGCGGGCGACAGCGGTGGCTCCGACGAACTGCTCGTTCGTCAACACGACGGCCCTGACCCTGCAACAGGACTTCGATGGTCGCGCACCCGCCCGCGCGCCCCAGTGGTCGGGAAGCGCAGGCTTCACCTATGAAACCCAGATCGCCGGGTTCGGCGTGGCCCTGACCGGCGACGGCTTCTACAGCGACAGCTACTATGCGGCGGAAACCATGGCTCCCGCCACGCTGCAGGAGGCCTTCTGGCGCTACAACGCCGGGGTGACGGTAACGTCGCCGGACGGGCGCTATACCGCGCAACTGATCGGGCGCAACCTCTCGGACGAGAACTACATCCTCTATGCGGCGGACCGGACGGGCGGAGCCAGCGTGCCCGGCGCGATCGGCGAGCAGCGAGGCGTAGTTGCGCGGGGCCGCGAAGTGGCGCTCCAGTTCTCGGCCAAGTTCTGATGACGGACACGACCCAGGCCGCCGGATCGAAAGATCCGGCGGTTTCGTCGTCAAGAGCCCCGCCCGCCACCGGCTACGCCTGGTACACGGTCGCGGTTCTGACGGTCTGCTACACCCTGTCTTTCATCGACCGCCAAATCCTCAGCCTGCTGGTCGGTCCGATCAAAGCCGAGTTCGCGGTGTCGGACACCCAAGTCGGGCTACTGGGCGGCCTGGCCTTTTCGCTTTTCTACACCATCGTCAGCCTTCCGGCGGGCCGTCTGGTCGACCGGCTGAACCGCCGCAACATCATAGCCGCGGGCGTCTTCTTCTGGAGCCTGATGACCGCGGCCTGTTCGGTCGCCATGGGCTATCCGGGCCTGTTCCTCGCCCGCATGGGCGTGGGTGTCGGAGAAGCGACCCTGGCCCCCGCCGCCGTCTCCATGATTTCCGACACCTTCCCGAACGAAAAGCTGGGTGCCGCCATGAGCCTATATGGCGTCGGCATCTATCTGGGTTCGGGTCTGGCGCTGCTGGTCGGGGGACTGGTGGTGCAACTGGTCACCCAGACCGCGACCCTGACCCTGCCTATCTTCGGCGAGATCGCTTCATGGCGCGCGACCTTCCTGGTCACGGGTATTCCCGGCCTCCTCGTCGCCCTCTGGGTCCTGACGCTGCGCGAGCCCGCCCGACGCAAGGTGATCGTCGCCGCCGACGGAGCCGTCGCACGCCTCACGATCCGCGAGACCATGGCGGAAATCGCCAAACGGCGGGTCGCCGTCGCCTCGATCGCCCTGGGTCTGATGTTCCAGGCCGTTGCCCTCTACGCCTTCATGCTGTGGTCGCCGGGCGTGCTGCAGCGCTCCTTCGACTGGACGCCGCAACAGACAGGCCTCGTGATGGGTCTGGTCGTGCTGATCGGCGGCAGCTTCGGCATGCTCATGGGAGGGCGCCTCAGCGACAGCGGCCTGGTGGCCGGTCGACGGGACGCCGCGCTTCGCATCGCGACCTTCAGCTCCATTCTGGGCACCCTCGCCTTTGGGGCGCTGATCTGGGCACAGGGTTTTTCAGCCACCGCCACGGTCACGGTTTTTGCGATCGGGGTCGTTCTTCTCGCGATGCCAGCGGGCAGTTGCTATGCGGCGTCCCAGATGGTCCTGCCCAACCAGGTCCGGGGCCAGGCCCTCGCGCTGATCCTGTTCGTCGCCAACCTGGGCGGACTGACCATGGGGCCCCTGCTGCCCGGACTGCTCAACGACTACATCTTCCATTCCGAAACCGCGCTCGGCCTTTCACTGGGCATCACCTTGTCGATCTCCACGTTGCTGGCCGCTCTGGCCTTTGGCTGGGGACGGCGTGACTATCGCAAGCACCATGAGATCCTGAACCCCTGACGATGGCCTTCGAGAGCGTCCAAGAACCGATCATGCCTGCCAGCGCGTTCCTTCCTCCCGTTGCCGAACGTCAGGCCGCCATGGCGCGGGGCTTCGATCCGTGGCGACCGCGCACCCTCTACGACATGCTGGTTCATGCGGCGGAGCGGCATCCGGATCGCCCCTATCTGATCACAGACACCCGGACGTGGACCTATCGCCAGATGGCCGACTGGGTGGCGTCGGTCGCCGGCGGCCTGGTCACCGCCGGGGTTCGGCCTGACGAGCACGTGGCCTTGGTCATGGCCAACTATCCAGCCTTCGCCGCTGTGAAGTTTGCCGTTGCCGCGATCGGTGCCGTGGCCGTTCCGGTCAACATCCTCAACCGCCGGGACGAACTGGCCTATGTGCTGCGCCAGTCCCGGGCCGTCATGCTGGTCACGATGGACCGGTTCCGGGACCTCGACTACCTGGGGATGCTGGACGAGATCGCCCCGGGTTGGGAGAGCGATGGAGGCGGCGCGGCTCTGCCCGACCTGCGCTCGGTCGCGATCTTCCAGGCCGAAGGCGGCGGGCGGGCCGGAGCGACCACGTTCGAAAATCTCCATGGCGGTGCGGGCGCGCTTCCCGAGGTTGACCCGGCGGCGCCTGCAGACATCATCTACACCTCAGGCACGACCGGCTCACCCAAGGGCGTCGTCCTGACCCACGACATGCTGCTGCGCGCGGCCTTCGGGAGCGCCTATGCCAGGGCGTTCGAGGACGGGCGGCGAATCCACTTCAGCCTGCCGATGAACCATGTATACGGCTATGTCGAGGGGCTTCTGGCGGCCCTCTTCGTCGGTGGCGCGATCGTACCTCACCTGAAGTTTGATCCGCGAGAAACGCTGCGGGCCGTCGAGCGCCACGAGGTTAGCGACCTCCTGCTGATCCCGACGATGACCTTGGCCGTGCTCGATGCCCTCGTCGACACACCGGTCGGCACGAGATCGCTGAAAGGGATGCTGTCCTCCGGGGGGCGCACACCGCCGGGCCTGTGGAATCGTATTCTCGCGACCTTCGACGGCATCGAGATCACGACCGGTTATGGCATGAGCGAATGCACGGCCTCCACGACCGTGACCCGGCCGGACGACCCGACCGACCGGCTTGTGACGACCAATGGTCGCCTGCGAGACGTCGGGCCGGCGGGTGATCCGGCCATTGGACACCGCATCGTCGATTACCGAGTCGTCGACCCGCAGTCGGGCGCGGTACTGCCGCCCGGAGAGGTCGGCGAGCTGATGGCGAGGGGGCCCGGCGTGACCGCCGGCTATTACGACAAGCCGGAGGCCACGGCCGAAGCGTTCGATGCCGAGGGCTGGCTGCACACCGGCGACCTCGGCCGGATCGATGCCGACGGCTATCTGAGCCTCGTCGGGCGGGTCAAGGAAAGCTACCGCTGCGGCGGCGAACAGGTCACGCCCTCAGAGATCGAGGATGTGCTGATGGGCCACCCGTCCGTCTTGCAAGCTCACGTCGCCCCCGTGCCAGATGACCGCATGGGTGAGATCGGCATTGCCTTGATCGTGACGCGCCCGGGATACGTGCTGGAGCCTCAGGCCCTGATCGACTGGTGCGCCGAACGGCTCGCGCGCTTCAAGGTGCCGCGCCACGTCCTGCCGATCGCGGCGGAAGAGGTGCCGCTGACGCCGTCAGGGCGACCGCGCAAATTCCTGCTGTCCCGGTTGGCTAGCGAACGTCTAGGCCTGTCATGACCGAAGTCTCCCGAATCGCCCTCGTGACCGGGGCCGCACGCGGCATCGGGGCCGCCATCGCTGAACGCCTGGCCGCGGACGGCTGCGACATCGCGGTGATGGATCTGGACCCGGGCGCCTGCGTCGACACCGTTGCGCGGATCGAGGCGCTGGGACGTCGGGCGGTCGCAGTGGCTGTTGATGTCGCCGACGAGGCTTCGGTCCAGGCCGCTGTCGAAGCGGCCGAAGCCGCGCTGGGACCGCCCGCCGTTCTGGTCAACAACGCCGGCGTCCTGCGCGAGAAGACCCTGGCCAAGATGACGCTCGACGACTGGCAGGTCGTCCAGGACGTGAACCTGCGAGGGGCCTTTTTGATGTGTCGTGAGGTCCAGACAGCCATGCGCCGACAGGGGCATGGCCGAATCGTCAACCTGGCAAGCATCGCCGCGCTCGGAGCCTATGGGCAGGCGAACTATGCCGCGGCCAAGGCGGGGCTGATCGGCCTGACCAAGACGTTGGCGCTGGAGATGGGCAAATCCGGCATCACCGCCAATGTGGTGGCCCCGGGCTTCGTCGTCACTCCTATGACGGCCGCCGTGGCCGAGCGGCTGGGCGTGACCTTCGAGGCGATGATCGCGGACGTCGTGCGCGATATTGCTGCTGGCCGGCCGGGCCAGCCCGAGGACATCGCCAACGCTGTCGCCTTCTTCGCCGACCCGCGATCCGGATTCGTCTCGGGTCAGGTTTTGTTCGTGGCAGGCGGGCCGCGCGGCTGAATGGGACGGGTTGGTCTTTCGCCCCTCGCTCGCTAATCAGGTCGCAGTATGAGCCCCACCAGCGACAAGACCAGCGGTATCGGCAAGCGCCGGAAGGCGGCGAAGGAAGAAAGTTCCGACGCCTACAAACGGCGTCGGCGAGAGATCGCGGAGGCGGCCGTCCGTGTGTTCGACCGTCTGGGCCTGCAGGGCGCAAGCATCAGCGCGGTGGCTGCCGAGCTCGGCATCGATCGCGCCTCCGTCTACTATTACATTTCATCCAAGGAAGAGCTGTTCGACGAGGTCCTGCGTGCCGTGGCCGAACGAAACTCGCAGATCGCCACCGACATCGCCGCCAGCACGCTGCCGGCGCCGGACAAGCTGTGGAAACTGATCGTCTCGATCATGGAATCTTACGGCGAGCACTATCCTTTGCTCTTCATCTACATTCGCGAGAACCTCGGTCGCGTTTCGGGCACCCGTTCGAAATGGTCATCGGACATGCGGCAGGTGAACCGCATGATCGAGAACGCTTTCATTTCAATCATCGAGGAAGGCTATGCCGACGGCACATTGCGCGACGTCGGGCCGTCGCGCGTGGTGGCCTACGGAATGCTGGGCGTCGTCGGCTGGACCCATCGCTGGTTCCGCCCCGAGACCTCGCCCCAGAGCGCGCGCGAGATTGGCGAAACGTACGCCAACATGATGGTTTCCGGCATGCGGACTTGATCTACTGCTGATCCCGACGCGGTCCTGACGCAAACATCGACAGCGTTCAATGCTCGACATCGCAGCCAACCTCACGCTTGCGTTGTCAAGCAAATCTTGGAGTGGCCGTCTCGAAAGCGGACCTTCCGAGCGTCTCAGACGAGTCACTCTCGGACTTGGCAATCCCGCGCCGGGAATGTCCGATATGGGTCGGGAGCGGTCCTCGGCCTCCCGTCCGACAGCGGGCCTCGCGTCACCCGCCCAGCGGCGGACGCCCTGGAGGTCCCCTGGGGCTGGGAAGTGGACCGTCCTCCTTTCAACCTTGACGATAGAGCTCCTCTCACCATCTCAGCGTCTGCCAGAGGTCGGGAGACGGAAATGTTCGGGTTGTTCTTCCATCCTCGGCGCTCCGACGATGGCCGACCGGTGGCGATGCGGGTGGTGGCTGGTCAGCAAAGCGCGCCAACGACCGATGCACCGTCGCCCGTCATCGTGGATCGTGTCGCCGCGCCGATCTCGGACGTCAAATCGCTACGACGCGCGACTGCTGCTCTCGGTAAAGAGCCGCCCCAGGATGACGAAAGTTGCTGGGAGGATTTATTCCTATCGCGCCCCTTGCGCGAAGGCTGGCCAGCTCCATGTCGTGGGCAGGCCCGTCAACGCCTGGGGCCCAGGATGCACAGTGCCACGCAGTGCAATTCGGAGTTGCCGATAACTTCCTGATTTCCTTCGAGTTGCACTCTTGGACTCTGTTTTTTTAGAGTCCAGTCCGACGGCCCGGCAGACCCTCAGACCAGCCGGATCGCCGACATCAGCCGCCCGAAGTCCGGCTCGCCGCGCTGGAACGCCCGCCGGTTCGAATAGAAGGCCGCCGCGTCGACGCAGGTGTCGTGCCCGGTCCACGCTGCCTCGCCCACCCCCGCCTGCTCCAGCCGCCACAGGACCAAGCCGGGCAGGTCGAACATCCGCTTGTCCGCCGTCGCGCCCTCGATGAAGAACCTCTCGGCGCCCGGGTCATGGTGATCGAACCGCTCCTGGAAGTCGGCCCCGACCTCATAGCTGGCCTGGCCGATGCAGGGCCCGACCACGGCGACGATCCGGTCCGGTCGTGCGCCCAGCGCTTCCATCGCCGTCAGGGCGGAGTGCACGACCCCGCCCAGGGCCCCCTTCCAGCCGGCGTGGACCGCGCCCACCACCCGTGCCTCGGCGTCGGCCAGCAGCACGGGCGCGCAGTCCGCCGTCAGCACCGCCGGGATCACCCCGACCGTCGCCGAGATCACCGCGTCGCCCTCCGGCCGCTCGCCGGCCCAAGGCCCGGTCGCGATCCGTGTCAGGCTGGAATGGATCTGGTAGCAGGCCGCCAGATCGTCCGGCCCGCCGCCCAGCGTCGCCGCCACCCGCCGCCGGTTCTCTTCGACCGCCGCCGGGTCGTCCGCCGACCCCAGGCCGGTGTTCAGCCCCTCGTAGAGCCCGGTCGAAACCCCGCCCCGCCGCGTGAAGAAGCCGTGGCGAAGGCCCGCCTTATCCAGCAGCGGATGGGTGATCGGCGTCGTCTCGGTCATGCTTCGAACCCCGGAACGGTAAGGCTGCGGGGCGAGAAGATCGCAGCCGCCTTGAACAGGTCGCCCATCTGGTCCGCCGCCGTCAGCCGCGCCAGCTGGCGGGCGATGACGGGCGCCGCCTCGGGCCTTCCCGAGGACAACCGCTCGGCTCGCGCTTCGATCCCCAGCCGCCTCAGGAACTCGCCCTGGCCGACGCAGCCCGTGACGTCGGCGCCGGTCCGGATCGCCGCCTCCTGCACCGCCGGGAAGTCCGCCCACTGGGTCAGGTCCGCCTCGCCCGGCGTCGCCAGCACATCGACCTTCGCATGCCGCCGCAAGCCCTGCAGCGTATCGCCCACGCCCGGCCGGTCGCGGCCGTAGTCGATCAGCAGCGCTGCCCCCGACGTCTGGTGCAGCAGGGCGCCCAGATCCCGCCCGAACGCGGCCTGCTGGTCCGAGACCTCGACCACCTGGCCCGGCTCGACCTCGAACGGCGGCCGTTCGAACCCGCCGGTGATCCCCACCAGTCCGAAGGTCAGTCCGCCGTCGTCGGTGACCCCGACCCGCCGCTCGGCCCAGCCGCCGTCGGTCCGCACGAACTGACGCGCCGGCAGACAGTCCAGCACCTCGTTGGCGATCAGGATGACCGGCGCATCGGTGTCGATCTGGCCCAGCGACCTGACCCAGCGGGGCGAGACGTCGGCCTGGGACAGCCTGCGCGCCTGAATCTCCCGCAAGGGCCCCGAGGGCTCGATCAGGATCAGGTCGCAGGCCTCAAGGAACCCCGGCGCGACGCGTGCTGCCCGCAGCGCATCGTCCATCAGGGCGCCGTCGCCGGGCCCGACCTCGACCAGCCGGAACCGCTCCGGCGCACCCAGCCGATGCCAGGCCTCGACCGCCCACAGGCCGATCAGTTCGCCGAACATCTGGCTGACCAGGGGCGCGGTGATGAAGTCACCGCCTTCTCCCAGAGCCGGACGCGTCGCGTAGTAGCCGTCCCTGGGATCGTGCAGGCAGCGGGTGACATAGTCGGCCACCGTCATCGGCCCGGTCAGGGCGATCTCCCGCGCCAGTCGATCCTTCAGCGACATCTCAGCCTGCGGCGGCGACCGGCGGACGCTTCCACGCGCGGTGGATCAACCACGCCCCGACCAGGATCATCGGGATCGACAGCATCATCCCCATGGTCAGGCCCAGCGGGAAGTTCTCCATCCCGGCGTCGGGCTGGCGCACATTCTCCAGCAGCGCCCGCGACGCGCCGTAGCCGACCAGGAACAGGCCGGTGACATAGCCGGGCTTGGCCAGCAGCTTCCATTTCCAGACCGCCAGGCCGAGCACGATGAAGAGCAGAACCCCCTCCAGCCCCGCCTCGTACAGCTGGCTCGGGTGACGCGGTTCGTTTCCGGCCGGGCAGAAGCCGTACATCTGTTCGATGCGGGCGTTGCAGAAGCGGATGGCCCAGGGCACGTCCGTCGTCCGCCCCCACAGCTCGCCGTTCACGAAGTTCGCCATCCGTCCGAAGAGCAGGCCGATCGGCGCGGCCGCCAGGGCCATGTCGCCGATGCTCAGCGCATTGGCCTTCGTCCTCCAGGCGTAGATCAGCACCGCAAGCGTGCAGCCCAGCATCCCGCCGTGGAACGACATCCCGCCGGTCCACAGCTGGAACAGCTCAAGCCGCTCGCCGAGGCTCGAACCCGTGAACAGCTGCAGGAACATGACCGGCTTGTAGAACAGGGCGTAACCGAACCGGCCGCCCAGGATGATGCCCAGGGTGATCCACAGGATCAGGTCGTCCAGCTGCGGGCCCGCCAGCGGCGGCTTGCCCGGCGCCCAGACCCGGTCGCTCTTGAGGATCCGCGCGGCATAGATCCAGCCCAGCACGATGCCGGCCACATAGGCCAGGGCGTACCAGCGGATCGGCAACGGCCCCAGATGGATCAGGACCGGATCGAACTCGGGAAAGGTCAAGCAAGGCTCCTGCGACGATTCGCTCCGCCTTTAGCAAGCGTCGCTCGGTCGCGCGAGCGTGACACGTTTCGGCCCCGATTGCCCCCAATCAGGGGGTGTCTGGAAAGGTTTCGTTCACCATATCAGGCAACCTTCCCTTAACGACGCCCGCCGCTCGCGGGCCGGAGACGACCATGCAGGCGCGCAACCCCATCCTCGACGAGTTCGCCAAGCTCTCGACCAGCGCCATGGGCCTGGCCCAGGCCGCCGGCGAAGAGGCCAGGGCCGCCTTCCGCGCCCAGTCCGACCGCGTCGTCGCCGAGATGGACCTGGTCCGGCGCGACGAGTTCGACGCCCTGAAGGCCGAGGTCGCCGCCCTGCGCGCCGAGCTGGCCACGCTGAGAGCCGCCCCGACCAAGGCGAAGAAGCCTCAGACGGGAACCTCCACAGATGGAACTCGTCTCCCGGACGCAGCCGGTTGAGCCGAATCTCCGAACACGCCTACCGTCTTTTCGAAGGCGGCCCTGAGTCGCCCCAGACCTTGTCGTCCCTGCCCTCCCGCGAGATCGAGTTCACCTGATGGATGCTGCCGGACCCCAAGAGGTCGACGTCCCCTACGATCCGCTGGACGTGGTCGAGCATGTGCTGAACGCCGAGAACCTCCCGTTCGACCGGACGGACGACGGCGACCTGGCCTTCGCTCTTGCCGGCGACTGGAAGGACTACGAACTCTGGTTCGCATGGCGCCCCGAGGGCGACTGTCTGCAGCTGTGCTGCGCCCTGGACCTGCGCGCGACCAAGTCCCGCCGCAACGCCGCCTACGAACTCGTCTCCATGGTCAACCAGCGCACCTGGATGGGCCATTTCGAGGTCTGGTCCGAGGATGGCGAGATCGTCTTCCGTCACTCCCTGGCCCTGCCGCACGGCGAGCGGCCGACCCTGGCCCAGGCCGCGTCGATGATCGATGCCGCCGTCGAGGCCGCCGACCGCTACTACCCGGCCTTCGACTTCATGATCCGTGGCCACAAGAAGCCCCAGGATGCGATCGACAGCTGCCTGTTCGAGACCGTCGGCACGGCCTGATCCCCTGCGAGGACTCTGATGCAGGTCACCCTCCTCGGCCATGGCCGCCTCGGCTCCGCGATCGCCGAGGGCTGGCGGCTGACCGGGACGGTTCCTTGCCCCACCGTCCTGACCCGCGCTGTCCCGCCGGTCTGCCCGCCTGACACCCGGGCCCTGGTGATTGCCGTCAAGCCCGCCGCCTGGCGCGGGGCCGTTGCCCCGGTGCTGGCGACCCTGCCGGCCGACGCGACCGTGATCTCCGTCATGGCCGGCGTCCGCGCCGCTGACCTGTCCGCCGCCTTGCCGGGCCGGGCCGTGGCCCGCGTCATGCCCACGACCGCTGTGGCCCAGGCTCAGGGCGTCGCCGCCATCTGGTCCGATGATACGGCCGCGCGCGCCCTGGCCCACGCCCTGTTCGACCCTGTCGCCGACACGGTCGATCTCGACGAAGAGTCCTTGATCGACGCCGCGACTGCGGTGGCCGGATCCGCGCCCGCCTTCTTCTACGCCCTGGCCCAGGCGCTCGCGCAGGCCGGTGTCGAGGTGGGGCTGACGCTGGACGCGGCCGAAAGGCTGGCACGCGGCGCGCTTCGTTCGGCCGGATCAGGCGCGGGAACGCACGCATCGCTGGATGATCTGATCGCGCGCATCGCCTCGCCCGGCGGCACGACGCGCGCCGGGCTTGACGCGCTCAAGGACTTCGATCTGGACGCGGCGGGCCGTGCGGCGGTTCAGGCCGCCGTGGCCCGGGCGAGGGCGCTAGCGGGCGACCAGCCGGCCTGAGGCGAGATTGTTCGCCAACCGGTTGTAAGTCTGCTCGGCGTCCTGCCAGGTGTTGTAGCCCCGCACCTCGGCGATCGAACTCGAATAGTTCGAATAGCGCACTGGCAGTCGCTGGCCGTCGGCGGTGATGACCTCACCCTCCACCGTCGCGCCCCCGATGGAGAAGCTGTCCATGATCGACAGTCCGGGCCTGTCGGCGGCCTGCTGCCAAGTCGGACGGTTCGGCTGCAGATCGGTGATCACAAGGTTGATGGTCGCGCCTTCGAGCGCGCCGTCGCGGGCCAGGCGACGTTCGACGACGGTCTGCAGCCGTTCAAGCTGGCGATCCACGTCGCGTTGACCGAGCCTGTTGACCTCTTCGGTCAGATCGCCGCCGACGGTCACCGTCACCTGAGGCGTCTGGGCGAACGCGGGCGCCGCGAGGGCCGCGGCAAGAGCGAGGGGGGCGAGAAAGGCGAAGCTGCGCATGACGATCTCCGGGAAGTCCCTGTCAGGGGCAAGATGGGCTCAGCGGCCCGTCTCCGCAATCCTTGCGCAAGGGCCGCGCCAGAGAGACGCCTCCGTGACGCTGAAGCCTTCAGCCCGGGAGGCGGATCAGCGCCCGCAGGCCCCCCAGATCACTGCGCGCCAGGGTGATGTCGCCGCCGTGCCCCCGCGCCACGTCCCGCGCGATCGCCAGGCCGAGCCCGACGCCCTTGCGGTTCTGGTTGCGGCTCTCGTCCAGCCGGCTGAACGGGCGGAAGGCCTCCTCGTGCATATCGTCTGGAATGCCCGGACCGTCGTCCTCGATCGCGATCTCCAGTCCGCCCGACGCCAGAGCCCGCGCCGACAGCCGCACATGCTCCCCATGCGCCGCCGCATTGCCCGCGAGGTTGGTGAGCGCCCGCTTGAAGGCCAGCGGTCGCAACGAGGCGGTCAGGTCGTTTGGCGCGGCGATCTCGACTTCCGCGCCCGCCCGCTTCACGTCCTCGCCCGCCGCCTTGAGCAGGGCCGAGACATCGACGGGTTGCGGCGCCTCGCCGGCCTCGCCCTTCGCGAAGGCGAGGTATTCGTCGATCATATGCTCCATCTCGTCGAGGTCGCCCTTCATGGCGGCCTGACGCTTGAACTGCGGGGCCAGCGCCAGCTCCAGCCGCAGCCGGGTCAGGGGCGTGCGCAGGTCGTGGCTGACCGAGGCCAGCAGGGCCGTCCGCTGTTCGATATGCCGCTGGATCCGGTCGCGCATGGCCAGGAAGGCGACCGCTGCCTGACGCACCTCGCGCGCGCCGTGCGGCTTGAATTTCGGCGACATTTCGCCCCGGCCGAAGGCTTCCGCCGCTTCGGCCAGCCGCTCGATGGCGCGGACCTGATTGCGGATGAACAGGATGGCCACGCTCATCAGCAGCACCGTCGCCAGCATCAGCCACAGGACGAAGATATGCGCCTGGGTCGCCACGGCCCGCTCCCGCGGCGCGATAATGCGCAGCACCCCTGTCGGCTGCTGGACCTGGATGTCGACATAGGCGGGATAGCGGGTCGTATCGAACCAGAAGGGCTGGTCCAGACGCGACGCCAGCGCCGCCTCCAGTGTCCGGTCCACCACACCGATCGCCCCGCGTCGCTGTTCCTCGGGCAGGGTGGCGCCGGGCCGCAGCGCGATCGACAACTGCATCGACCGCTCGCCCCGGTCGGCGATCACCGCCAGGTTCGCCTCGGTCGGTTCGTCGCGATAGCTCTCCGCCGCCCAGGCCACGTCGCCGGCCAGCCCCTCGGACAGGCGCGCGGTCACCGTCTGCCAGTGCATGTCGAAGAAGGCCCAGGTCACCGCCCCCTGCATGATCAGGATCGGCAGGACGATGATCAGCAGCGACCGCCCCCAAAGCGATGTGGGCAACTGCCGCTTCAGAAACCGCGCCAGGACGGGGAAGGGCAGCAGCCTCATGTCAGTCGGGCGCCAGCATATAGCCCACGCCGCGCACCGTCTGGAGATAGCGCGGGTTCTTCGGATCGGCTTCCAGCTTCCTGCGCAGGCGGGTCACCTGAACGTCGACCGCGCGGCCGGTGATGTCGGCCGTGTCCGGCGACAGGTCCATCCGCTCGACCGGCGCGTGGGCGTGCAGGGCGAGCGTCTTCAGCAACTGCCCCTCGGCCTCGGTCAGCCGCATCGGCGCGCCGTCCCGGGTCAGCTCCAGGCGCTCCAGATCAAACGTGGCCGTGCCCAGCTTGATCTCGCGCGGCATGATCGGCTTCACGCCCGTCCGTCTCAGAATGGCGTCGATACGCAGGGCCAGTTCCTTCGGGTCGAAGGGCTTGGACATATAGTCGTCGGCGCCGCGCGACAGGCCGTCGATCCGGTCCGATGCCTCGCCGCGCGCGGTGAGCAGCAACACGGGCGTCCTGGACAACTGCGCCTTTGACCGCACCCAGGTGGTCAGCTCCAGCCCGCTCTCGCCCGGCATCATCACGTCAAGCACGACCAGGTCGAACTCGATCAACTCCATCAGGCGACGCGCCGCCGCGGCGTGCGCGGCCCCGGTCACGCGATAGCCCTCGCGCGCCAGATACTCCTTCAGCAGCTCGCGAATCCGGTCGTCGTCGTCGACGATCAGCAGGTGGCGACCGACGCCTGCGCCCGCCACAGGTCCTGAACGGCTGCTGCTCATGCGAACATTCCCGTGCGCGCGCCGTTGACCTTCGGCGCTTCGGGCGTTCTAACCGGCAAATCTGCGCAGGAGACGTTGTTCAATGGCCTTGGTTCCTTTCGACGATCGTGACGGTTGGATCTGGATGAATGGCGAATTCATTCCGTGGCGGGAAGCGAAAACGCACGTTTTGACCCACGCCCTTCACTACGGTTCGTCGGTGTTCGAGGGTGAGCGTATGTATGGCGGGGAAATCTTCAAGCTGACAGAGCATTCCGAGCGATTGGCCCGTTCGGCGAACCTTCTGGACTTCGAGCTGCCTTACAGCACCGCTGAAATCGATCAGGCCTGCAGGGAAACCTGCGCGAAGATGGGTATGGAGGACGCCTACATCCGCCCCGTCGCCTACCTCGGCGCGGAACAGGTCAGCGTCTCGGCCCTGAACAACAAGGTCCACGTCGCCATCGCCGTTTGGGACTGGCCCAGCTATTTCGACCCCGAGGTCAAGAAGAAGGGCATCAAGCTGGAGTGGGCCAAGTGGCGCCGCCCTGACCCGCTGACGGCCCCGACGACGGCCAAGGCCGCCGGCCTCTATATGATCTGCACCATGTCCAAGAATGCGGCCGAGAAGCGCGGCTTCGCCGACGCCATGATGCTGGACTGGCGCGGCTATGTCGCCGAGGCGACCGGCGCCAACGTCTTCTTCGTCCAGGACGGCGTGATCCACACGCCGGACGTGACCCACATCTTGAACGGCATCACGCGCCAGACGGTGATCGACATCGCCCGCGCCAAGGGCATCGAGGTCGTGGTGCGCCACATCCGTCCGGAAGAGCTGTCGACCTTCAGCGAGTGCTTCCTGACCGGTTCGGCCGCCGAGGTGACGCCGGTCCAGTCGATCGGCGAGTACGCTTTCACGCCGGGCGACCTGTCGCTGACCCTGATGGACGACTACGGCAAGCTGGTTCGCCGCATCAAATAAGACGACGCCTTCGAGACAAGACGAACGGCCCGGCGGCGACGCCGGGCCGTTCTGCCTTATGGGCTGCGACAAATGGACTTGCGGCCCGGCGCGCACTCGCGTTCAACCGGCAACGGACCCGGCGACGCCGGTGTGGGGAAGACCGTCGTTTCCATGTTCAGCATTCTGAATCTTCAGAGCCTTCTGGGTCTGTTCGTCATTGTCGCCGCCTGCTGGGGGCTGTCGGAGAACAAGCGCGCCTTTCCCTGGCGGCTGACGCTCGGCGCCATCGGCGTGCAGGCTCTTCTGGTGCTGGCCCTGTTCGCCATTCCGGGCTCGCAGACGGTGCTTGCCGCGATCACCGGCGCCGTCGACGGCCTGTCGCGGGCGACGTCCGAGGGGGCGAAGTTCGTGTTCGGCTATCTCGCCGGCGGAGACCAGCCCTATGCCGTGACCAACGCGGGCGGCCTGTTCACCTTCGCCTTCAACGTCCTGCCGATGATCCTCGTGATCTCGGCCTTGTCTGCGTTGCTGTGGCACTGGAAGATCCTGAAGTGGCTGACGCACGGCTTCGGCATCCTGTTCCAGAAAACCATGGGCCTGGGCGGCGCCTCGGCCCTGGCGGTCGCGGCCAATATCTTTCTCGGCATGATCGAGAGCCCGATAGTGATCCGGGCCTATCTCGACAAGCTGACCCGGTCCGAGATCTTCCTCATGATGGTCGTGGGCCTGGCGACGGTCGCCGGCTCGACCATGGTGGCCTACGCGACCATCCTGTCGGCGACCCTGCCGAACGCCGCCGGTCATGTGCTGGTGGCCTCCATCGTTTCCGCGCCCGCGGGCGTTCTGCTGGCCCGCATCATCATCCCCGAGAAGCCGGGCGAGGGTGGTCAGGTCGCGGACTACGGCTCGGCGCTGAAATACGACTCGGCCATCGACGCCATCGTCAAGGGCACGGCCGACGGCCTGATGGTCGTCCTCAACATCTCCGCCGTCCTGATCGTCTTCGTGGCCCTGGTCGCCCTCGTGAACATCATGCTGGGCGGCTTCTGGCTGTTCGGCGACCACATCACGGTCGAGCGCCTGCTGGGCTGGATCTTCATGCCCCTGGCCTGGCTGATCGGCATCGACTGGTCCGAGGCGGGCAAGGCGGGCTGGCTGCTGGGCGTCAAGCTGACCCTGACCGAGTTCGTGGCCTTCATCCGTCTGGGCGAGGTTCCGGCCGGCGAGATGAGCGAACGCACCCGGATGCTGCTGACCTATGCCCTGTGCGGCTTCGCCAACATCGGCTCGGTCGGGATCACGGTCACGGGCCTGTCGGTCCTGATCCCCGAGCGCCGCGAAGAGGTGCTGGGCATGGTGTGGAAGGCGCTGTTCGCCGGATTCCTGGCGACCTTGATGACGGCAGCGGTTGTCGGCGCCATGCCAGCCTCCATATTCCGCTGAACCGGAGACCCGCTCGATGAAGCTCTACGACAGCCACCGCGCCCCCAATCCCCGGCGCGTCCGCTGGGTCATGGCCGAGAAGGGCATCGAGGACGTCGAGATCGTGCCGATCGACATCATGTCGGGCGAGCACAAGACGCCGGAATACCGAGCCCGCGTCGGCGTCCCCCACGTCCCTGCGCTGGAACTGGACGATGGCACCACCATCTCTGAGTCGGTCGCCATCGGCCGCTATCTGGAGTCGATGTATCCGGAGCCGAACCTGTTCGGCGTCGACGCCCGCGAACAGGCCATCGTCGAGATGTGGACCCGCCGCTGCGAGTTCTATCTGGCCAACCCGATCATGCTGAACGTGCGCCTGACCCATCCGGCGCTTGCGGCGCTGGAATCGGCGCAGCAGCCCCAGGTCGCTGACTACAACCGCGTCGCCGCCGAACGCTTCATGCGCACCCTGGACCGGCGCCTGGCCGACCATGAGTTCATTGCGGTGAACCGGTTCACCATCGCCGACATCGTCGCCGCCGTCGGTTTCGATTTCGCGCGCCTCGTCAAATACCGCCCGCCCGAGGAGTTCACCCACCTGTCCCGCTGGCTTGAAGACTGCCGCGCCCGTCCGGCGGCGAAGGTCGGGGTGTGACCGGCGATGCCGATCCTCTGATCCTCAGCCTCGGTTTCGATCGCGCATCCTTCGAGTGTTTCGATGACCTGCGACGCGCCCATTTTCCGGCAGCCCTGAACCCGATCCCCGCGCATCTGACGCTGTTTCACCATCTGCCGGGCGATGGACTGGCTGGGGTGGCTGCAGCGGTGGCCGAGACAGCCGACGACGTTACGGCCTTCGATATGCGCGTCACCGGCTTGCGAAAGCTGGGGCGAGGCGTCGGCTTCTCGCTGGAAAGCTCGGCTCTTGCAGCTGTGAGGAGCAGGCTGGCCTCACGCTTCGCCGATGTTCTCACGCCTCAGGACCGGCAGGGTTTTCGTCCCCACGTCACGATCCAGAACAAGGTGGACCCTGCCGAGGCCCTGGCGTTACACGACCGTCTGGCCGCCGACTTCGCCCCGTGGACCGCCAGGGCAGAAGCGCTGCTAGTCTGGCGTTATCGCGGCGGTCCATGGGAGGCGGCCGGGTGCTTCGAGTTCAGGTCCGCGGCGTGAATTTCCGGATGATCCCGCTGTAGGTCATCAACGTCCGCTCGCCCGTGCTGATCTGGCCCCGCACGAAGATCAGCGACCCGCCCGCGCGCACCACCTCGCCCGTCGCCTCGACCAGTTCGCCGACGTAGGCCCCGTCGATCAGGGTGGAATCGAGCTGTACGGTCACGCCGTTCATTCCCTCCATCTGCTGATACGCGGTCTGGAACAGGGCGATGTCGGCGAAGGTCATCAGGCAGCCGCCGTGCATCCTGTGCCCTGCGTTCATGTGTTTGGGCTCGGCACGGAAGGCGCAGCGCATCCTCCCATCCGGATCCGGCTTGAAGTAGAAGGGACCCACGACCTGGTCGAAGGTGCCGTGCAGATCGTACGTCTGCCAACCGGTGAACTCGCCCTCCGTGACCGTGATCTTCTCGACCATTTCCGAACTCGCCTTCTTTTCAGTGTCGCAGTGCAGCATATAGGGCCCATGAGCGATCCAATCGAAGCAGCAATTTACGAGACCCTGGCGAAAGCTGACCCCAAGGGCGTCGGCGGCAAGTCCGTGGAACCGGCGGATGTGGCCAAACATATCCAGACCGAACAGTGGCAGCGCGTCCTGCCCAAGGTCCGGGCGACGGCGCTTGGCCTGATGCGTCAGGGCAAGCTGACCATCACCAAGAAGGGCAAGGTCGTCGATCCGGCGAACTTCCGCGGCGTGACCCGTCTGCGCCTGCCGACCGGGTCGGAGACCGCCGCGGCCCTCGCCGCCCTGCCGCCCAAGGCGGATGAAGACGCCGACGACTAGATCCGAGCATCCCCGGCTTCGCGGGGATGAGCGGAAGGGGGAGTGCCTCGAACACGTCCTTTCGGACATCCGCGCCTGCCGGGCGTGTCTCGGCGACCTGCCGCACGAACCGCGACCGGTGGTCCGGGTCTTTCCCGAGACCCGCCTGCTGATCTGCGGCCAGGCGCCGGGACGCCGCGTGCATGAGAGCGGCCTGCCCTTCACCGATCCGTCCGGCGACCGGCTGCGCGACTGGATGGGCGTGGACTACGAGACCTTCTACGCCGACCACCGCATCGGCGTGGCGGCCCAGGCCTTCTGCTATCCCGGCACGGCGCCACAGAAAAATGGAAGAAGCGGCGGCGACTATCCGCCGCCGAAGCGCTGCGCGACCCTGTGGCGGCCCCGGCTGCTGGAGGCCCTGCCCCCGATGGAGATGACCCTGCTGGTCGGCGGCCATGCCCAGGTCTGGGCGCTGGGCGAGCGGGCCAGGGCCAATATGACCGACACCGTCCGCGCCTGGCGGGATTACGCCCCTGACATCCTGCCCATGCCCCATCCGTCGTGGCGGAACACCGCCTGGCTCAGGCGGAATCCGTGGTTTGAGGCCGAGGTCGTGCCGTATCTTCGCCAAAGGGTCCGGGGCATCCTGTTCGCATGATCCGCGCGCTGGCCCTGTCCATGATGCTGCTAGGCCTCGCCGCCTGCGCCACGCCCCATGTCCAGCCGCCGTTGACGCCGCCCGCAGGTTTCGCTGGTCCCCGCATCGAGCCGGGCGCCTTCGTTGTCGATGACGGGGCGAGGCTGCCCTACCTGCGCTGGGGACCTGAGGAGCCGGAGGTGATCGTTATCGGCCTGCACGGCATGAACGACCATGCCGCCGCCTTCCGACTCGCGGGTCCGTGGTGGGCGGAGCGCGGCATCGCCACCTACGCCTATGACCAGCGCGGCTTCGGCGCGTCCCCCGGTCGGGGCGTGTGGGCGGGCGAGGCACGGATGGCGGAGGATCTGCGCACGGTCGTCGCCCTGGTCCGCGCCCGCCATCCGAACGCCCGCATCGCCGTGGCGGGCGAGAGCATGGGCGGGGCAGTCGCCATCTCGGCCTTCGCTTCGGATCGGCCGCCTGTCGCCGACCAGTTGATCCTGCTGGCCCCCGCTGTCTGGGGCTGGTCCAGCCAGAGCCTGCCCAACCGCGCCAGCCTGTGGGCCGCAGCGCGGCTGATGGGGTCTCGCTCGATTACGCCGCCGGACTGGGCGGTCCGGCGCATCCGGGCCACCGACAACCTGATCGAACTGGTCGCCAACGGGAACGATCCAGGCTTCATCCGCTCGACGCGGTTCGACGCCCTGGCCGGCCTCGTCGATCTGATGGAGAGCGCGACCCTCAAGCTTGGGCAGGTGAGGGCGCCGACGCTGCTGCTGTACGGCGCCAGGGACCAGATTATCGAACAGGGCCCCATGCGCCGCGCCCTCATCCGCGCCGGCGATCCGCCGAACCTGCGCACCGGCTGGTATCCCGACGGCTGGCACCTGCTGAACCGCGACTGGCAGGCGGAGGTCATGTTCCGCGACGTGGAGGCGGTGCTGCGAGATCCGAACGCCACCCTGCCGTCCGGCGCCGGCCCGGTGCTTGAGGAACTTCGACGTTAACCCCGAAAATCGGCCAGCCAACCCCGACACTTAAACCGCCGTTAACCACGCGGGCGGCAGTTTCTGCCTAGCGAGGGCAGTCGGCTCCCCCGTGACAGTATTTGGGCGGGGACGCGTGGGCGGCTTCACGGCGGCATTGCAGAGATTTGGGATCGGGCGGCTCGCCATGATCCTCGGCGTCGGGGCCGGCGTCGCCGCCATCCTCGTGGCCGTGATGATGCGTGTCGGCCAGGCGCCGGACGCCCTGCTGTATTCCAACCTCGACCTGCGCGAGGCCGGCGAGATCACGTCCTCGCTGGAGCAGGCGGGCATCAAATATTCCACCCGTGGCGACGGCTCGACCATCATGGTCAATCGCGACGACGTCGGCACGGCCCGTCTGATGCTGGCCGGCAAGGGGCTCGTGAGCTCAGGCTCGGTCGGCTACGAGCTGTTCGACAACCAGTCGGTGCTGGGCCAGACCGAGTTCCAGCAGCAGATTTCGGAACAGCGGGCCCTGCAGGGCGAACTGTCCCGCACCATCATGTCCATGCGCGGCATCTCTTCGGCCCGCGTGCAGATCGCCTTGCCGCGCCGCGAACTGTTCGCCCAGGACGCCGCCGAGCCCACAGCCGCCGTCGTCGTCGGCCTGGGCGGTCGCGCCCTGAGCGCTGACCAGGTCCGCGCCATCCGCAATGTCGTCGCCTCGTCCGTGCCGAACCTCAAGCCCGGCAAGGTCACCGTGGTCGATGAGACCAACCAGACCCTCGCTGCAGCCGACGATGAGGAGGGCTTCTCCTCCGCCACCGCCGAAGCCGCCAAGACCGATACCGAAGCCCAGCTTCAGGCCCGCATCAAGGATCTGGTCGAGGGCGTGGTCGGTCCGGGTGCCGCGCGCGTTCAGGTGACCGCCGACATCGACATGAGCCGCTCCACCACCCAGGAGCAGAAATATGATCCCGACGGCCAGGTCGTGCGCTCGACCTCGTCCAACGGCTCCCAGTCCCAGGACAGTGAGGGAACGGCCGATGGCGGGGCCACGGCGACGAACAACATCCCCGGCGGCGAGGCCCCGGCGGTCACCCCGGCGGGCTCGACCGAGAGCGTCACGGGCGAGACCACCAACTACGAGATCTCGAATACCACCACGACCACGACCAAGGAGCCGGGCGAGGTGCGCAAGCTGTCGGTGGCCGTGGCCGTGGACGGCAAGCTGACTCCGCCCGTCGAGGCCGGCGGCGAGCCGACCTACACCGCCCGCACGCCGGAAGAAATCACCCAGATCGAGGATCTGGTGAAGGCGGCCATGGGCTTCGATCAGACGCGCGGCGACCAGGTGCGGGTCACCAATGTGCGCTTCAACCGGGACGCCCTGGTGTCGGCCGGGGGCACCGATGGCGGCTCGCCGCTGTTCAACTTCACCAAGAACGACATCATGCGCGGCGTTGAGCTGCTTGTTCTTCTGATCACGGGCCTGCTGCTAATCTTCTTCGTCCTGCGACCGCTGCTGAAGTCGGCGACCGGTCCCGGCGGCATGTCCGCCCTGGCCGGCGCGGGTGGCGGCCAGATCGGCGTCACCTCTTTGCAAACCAGCGTGGTCGGCGGCGCGGGCCAGCTGGCAGGTCCGTCTGACATGGACCAGCGGCTCGACATCGCCCGTATCGAGGGTCAGGTGAAGGCGTCGTCCGTCAAGAAGGTCGCGGACTTCGTCGAGAAGCATCCCGATGAGTCGACGTCCATCCTGCGCAGCTGGGTCCACGAAGGCTGATGGTCGCAAGGATGGCAAACAAGAAAGCATCCGTCGACGACGCCAAAAAACTGTCCGGCCCGGAAAAGGCGGCGGTCATCCTGCTGTCGCTCGGCGAGGAGCACACCCGCCTGTGGCAGGGTCTTGACGACGAAGAGGTCAAGGAAATCTCGCAGGCCATGGCCGGCCTCGGCACCGTCAGCTCGACAGTGGTCGAGGAGTTGCTGATCGAGTTCGTGTCCGGCATGTCGGGCTCCGGCTCGCTCATGGGGAGCTTCGAACAGACCCAACGCCTGCTCGCCTCCTTTATGCCGACCGACCGGGTCGAAGGGCTGATGGAGGAGATCCGCGGTCCCGCCGGCCGGACCATGTGGGACAAGCTGGGCAATGTGAACGAGGCCGTCCTCGCCAACTATCTTAAGAACGAATACCCGCAGACGGTCGCCGTGATCCTGTCGAAGGTTAAGCCCGACCACGCCGCACGCGTGCTGACCTCCCTGCCCGAGGACTTCGCCCTCGAATGCGTCCAGCGGATGCTGCGCATGGAGCCGGTCCAGCGCGAAATTCTCGACAAGATCGAACAGACGCTCCGCAACGAGTTCATGTCGAACCTGGCCCGCACCTCCAAGCGCGACAGCCACGAGGCGATGGCCGACATCTTCAACTCGTTCGACCGCCAGACCGAGGCCCGCTTCATCGGCGCCCTGGAAGAGCGCAATCGCGAGTCCGCCGAACGCATCCGCGCCCTGATGTTCGTCTTCGAGGATCTGAGCAAACTGGACCCCGGCGGCGTCCAGACCTTGCTGCGGTCGGTCGAGAAGGATTCTCTGGGCCTGGCCCTGAAGGGCGCCTCGGAAAGCCTGCGCGAAATGTTCTTCACCAACATGTCCGAGCGGGCGTCCAAGATCATGCGCGAGGACATGGAATCCATGGGGCCCGTCCGCCTGAAGGATGTCGACACCGCCCAGATGGCCATGGTCCAGGTCGCCAAGGATCTGGCGGCGCGCGGCGAGATCATGCTGGCCGGTGCGGCCGGCGACGACGAGTTGATCTACTGACATGACCGATCACGCTCCCATCACCAGCCGCCCCTTCGCCTTCGACACCGAGTTCGACGGCGCGGGCTCGGTCGTGCACGCCTCCGAGTTCCGTCCGACCAAGCGCGCCTATATGCCGTCCGAGGTCGAGGCCCTGGTCGCCCAGGCCCGGTTCGAGGCGCGCGAGGCGGCCCTGGCCGAGGCCGCCAGCATCGAGGCCATGGGCGTCGCCGCCATCGGTCAGGCCATGGGGCAGGCCATTCCGGCCCTGACCCATGTCGCCCAGACCCATCGCGAGCAATCGGCCGGTCTCGCGCTCGCCGCCGCCCGCGTCATCGCCGCCGCCGCCCTGGAGCGGCTGCCGATCGGCCCGCTGCAATCGGCGCTGGAAAGCCTGGGCCAGGAGATCGACAGCTCGCCCCGTCTCGTGGTCCGCGCCTCGGGCCTGGAGCCTGGGGTCCAGGAGAAGATCCAGGCGATCTGTATCGATGCCGGCTTCACCGGCGTGGTCGCCTTCCGCGAAGACCTGTCCCTGCCGCTCGCGGCCTTCCAGCTGGAATGGGCCGACGGCCGGGCCGACTTCGATCCCGCCGCCGCCGCCGACCGGATCGCCGCCGTCCTGACCTCCGCCCTCGCCGCCGAGGCCGGGCATGCCGAACCCCTCATCAACGGAAGTGACCTCTGATGGCCGCCGACGATCTCGCCCTGGAAGAGTTTCCCGAGTCGACATCCCTCGCCATGATGGACGAGGCCGGGGACAAGTCCGCCGCCGACCTGTCGACCGTCTTCGACGTACCGGTCAATATCTCCGCCGTCCTGGGCAAGGCCCATATGACGGTGGCCCAGCTGCTGAAGCTCAATCGCGGGTCGGTGCTCGAGCTGGACCGCAAGGTCGGCGAGGCCATCGACATCTTCGTCAACAACCGTCTGGTCGCGCGCGGGGAGGTCGTCGTCGTCGAGGATCGCCTGGGCGTGACCATGACGGAAATCATCAAGACAGAGGATTCGGCCGCCTAGGGCGCGCCGGTTCCGGTACGGATTAAGGGAGAAGACCCATGCGGCTTCTGGTGGTCGGTCGGCTTTCGGGCCAGCTCGCGGCGGCGGTGAAGATGGCCATGGCGCACGGCGCCAAGGTCAGCCACGTCGAACGCACGGATCAGGCGACGGAACAGCTCCGGCGCGGGCAGGGGGCCGACCTGCTGATGGTCGACTACAATCTCGACATCGGGGCCCTGATCGCCGCCAACGACGCTGAGCGGATCTTCGTGCCGGTCGTGGCCTGCGGCGTAGACAACGACGCCGAAAAAGCCGCCGCCGCCATTCGCGCCGGAGCCAAGGAGTTCATTCCGCTTCCGCCTGACGCCGACCTGATCGCCGCCGTCCTGGCCGCGGTCGCCGACGACGAGCGCCCGCTGATCTCGGCCGATCCGTCTATGCAGGCCGTGATCAAACTGGCCGACCAGGTCGCGCGCTCGGAAGCCTCCATCCTGATCACCGGCGAAAGCGGCGTCGGCAAGGAAGTGATGGCGCGCTATCTGCACCAGCAATCCAAGCGCGCCGAGCGGGCCTTCATCAGCGTCAACTGCGCCGCCATCCCGGACAACCTGCTGGAATCCGAACTGTTCGGGCACGAGAAGGGCGCCTTCACGGGCGCCGTCGCCCGCCGGATCGGCAAGTTCGAGGAGGCCGACGGCGGTACGCTGCTGCTGGACGAAATCTCGGAGATGGACGCCCGGCTTCAGGCCAAGCTGCTGCGCGCGATCCAGGAGCGGGTCATCGACCGCGTCGGCGGCACCAGGCCCGTACCTGTGAATATTCGCATCATCGCCACCTCCAACCGCGACCTGGCCAAGGCCGTGGCGGAGGGCACGTTCCGCGAAGACCTGCTGTATCGCCTGAACGTCGTGAACCTGCGTCTTCCGTCTCTGCGCGAACGTCCTGGCGATGTGGCCGTGCTGGCCGATCACTTCGTCAAGAAATACGCCGCCGCCAACGGCGTGCCGGCCCGGCCGCTGTCCCAGGATGCTCGCCGCGCACTGGCCGCCCACCGCTGGCCCGGCAATGTGCGGGAGCTTGAGAACGCCATGCACCGCGCGGTCCTGTTGGCCGTCGGCGCCGAGATCGACGCCGAGGCCATCCGCCTGCCGGACGGTCAGCCGCTGACGGGCGCGATCGCCGGTTCCGACGTCGGTCCCGCCGCCCGCGCCGCCCAGACCGCCGACGCCGTCTCCCGCGCCTATGTCGGCCAGACCGTCGCCCAGATGGAAAAGACCCTGATCCTGGACACCCTGACCCACTGCCTGGGCAACCGGACGCATGCGGCCAACATCCTGGGCATCTCGATCCGCACCCTGCGCAACAAGCTGAATGAGTATTCGGATGAGGGGACGCAGATCATGGCGCCCCAGACGGGCATCGCCACGAGCGCCTACGGCGCCAACGCAGCGTGACCGATCGTCGGATGGTCCTGACGGGGCTTGGCGCGCTCGGTCTGATCGGCTGCTCGCCCAGGGGCGAGGCCGCTGCTCCCGTCGCGCCGCCCGCGCCGGAAACGCTCGACCTGTCCGGTCTGGAACAGGCGCACGGTGGTCGCTTCGGTCTGTTCGCCCATGACCTCGGCACGGGGCGCCAGTTGACGGCGCGCGGCGACGAGCGGTTCGTCTATTGTTCGACGTTCAAGATGTACCTCGCCGCCGCGATCCTGCTGCGCGTCCAGGCCGGCGACGAACAGCTCGACCGTCTGATCCCCGTGACCCGCGCCGACATGGTCAACCATGCCCCCGTCACCGAGCCGGCCATTTGCTCGAGCCTGACGGTCGAGCGGTTGATGCAGGCCGTGGTCGAGGTCTCCGACAACCCCGCCGCCAACCTTCTGCTGAAGGCGCTGGGCGGCATCGCGCCGATGCAGGCCTTCTATCGCGGCATCGGCGACGCCTCGACGCGCGTGGACCGGTTCGAGCCCGAGATGAACCGCCTCGACGGGGACAAGGACACCATCACCCCGACCCAGTCGGCCGCCAACATCCACCGCCTGTTCATGGATCCGGCCTCGCCCCTGTCGCAGGACTCGAAGACGATGCTGCTGGGCTGGATGTTTTCCTCGCCGACCGGCGTCGATCGCATCAAGGCGGGTGTGCCGGCCGACTGGCGCGTGGCGCACAAGACCGGCACCGGCGGCTACGGCCCGACCAACGACATCGGCATCCTGTATCCGCCGACCGGCGAGCCGATCATCGTCGCCGCCTACTACCATGCCGCGTCCGACGCGCCGGCCAACGAGGCCGTCATAGCCGAGGCGACCCGTCGGGCCCTGGCTCAGCTGGGTCGCGCATGACCGACACGCCGGTCATGATGAAGGACGGCATGGCCCGTCCGACCGGCGGGGACATCCGCGGTTGGCTGATGCGCGGCGAGGTCGGCATGGCGGTCGGCGTGATCGGCGTCATCCTGCTGCTGATCCTGCCCGTTCCGAAGATGCTGCTGGACCTGCTGCTGGCGATCTCGCTGGTCTCGTCCGTGCTGATCCTGATGACGGCGCTGATGATGAAGCGCCCGCTGGACTTCGCCATCTTCCCCACGGTGCTGCTGATCTCGACCCTGTTTCGCCTCGGTCTGAACCTGGCGTCCACACGTCTGGTCCTGACCCATGGCCATGAGGGGCATGACGCCGCCGGTCAGGTCATCAACGCCTTCGGCGCCCTGATGATGGGCGGCAGCTTCATCATCGGCATCATCATCTTCGCCATCATCCTGGTGGTGAACTTCGTGGTCATCACCAAGGGTTCGACCCGGATCGCCGAGGTCTCGGCCCGCTTCACCCTGGATTCCATGCCGGGCAAGCAGATGGCCATCGACGCCGATCTGTCCAGCGGCCTGATCACCGAGGATCAGGCCAAGCTGCGCCGCAAGGAGCTGGAGCAGGAATCGACCTTCTTCGGGGCCATGGACGGCGCCTCGAAGTTCGTGCGCGGCGACGCCGTCGCCGGCCTGATCATCGTCGCCATCAATGCCATCGGCGGCATCCTGATCGGCACGATCCAGCACGGCCTCCCGATCGGCGAAGCGGCCAACACCTATATCCAGCTGACCATCGGCGACGGCCTGGTGACCCAGGTTCCGGCCATCATCATCTCGATCGCCGCCGGCTTCCTGGTGTCCAAGGCGGGCGTCGAGGGTTCCGCCGACAAGGCCCTGGTCGCCCAACTGGCCACCAACCCCGTCAGCCTCGGCATGGTCGCCGCCGCATCCGCCCTGCTGGCCCTGATCCCCGGCATGCCGATCCTGCCCTTCGCCGGTCTGGCCATCGGCGCGGGTTACATGGCCTGGCATCACGGGCGGGCGAAACTGAAGCCTCAGCCCACCGAGGCCGAACTCGCGGCCGCCGCCGGCGCCGGCAAGCCCAAGGACGATGCGGAAGAGCCCATCGGCACGGCCCTGACCATCGACGAGGTCAAGATCGAGCTCGGCTATTCGTTGCTGACCCTGATCAACGACCTGGAGGGCCGCCGCCTGACCGACCAGGTCCGCGCCCTGCGTCGCGCCCTTGCCCAGGAGTATGGCTTCGTCATGCCGTCGGTGCGGATCCTCGACAACATGCGCCTGCCGACCCAGGGCTACGCCATCCGCATCAAGGAGATGGAGGCCGGCGCCGGCGAGGTCCGTCTGGGCTCGCTGATGGCCATGGACCCGGCCGGCCGCCAGGTCGAACTGCCCGGCGAGCACACCAAAGAACCCGCCTTCGGCCTGCCCGCCACCTGGATCGACGAGAGCCTGCGCGAGGAGGCCACCTTCCGCGGCTACACCATCGTCGATCCGTCGACGGTGCTGACCACGCATCTGACCGAGATCCTGAAGGAGAATATGGCGGACCTGCTGACCTATGCCGAGGTGCAGAAGCTGCTCAAGGAACTGGGGCCGGAGGAGAAGAAGCTGGTCGAAGAACTCGTGCCCTCCGTCGTCACCGTCACCACCCTGCAGCGCGTGCTCCAGACCCTGCTGCGCGAGAAGGTCTCGATCCGCGATCTTGGCGCCATCCTGGAAGGCCTGGCCGAGGCCGCGCCGCACTCGTCGTCGATCACTACCCTGGTTGAACACGTCCGCACCCGCCTGGCCCGTCAGCTGTGCTGGCAGAACAAGGGCGACGACGGCGCCCTGCCGATCATCACCCTGTCCCCCGATTGGGAGGCCGCCTTCGCCGAGGCCCTGGTCGGCCAGGGCGAGGACAAGCAGCTGGCCATGGCTCCCTCGCGGCTCCAGGACTTCATCCGCGCTGTCCGCGACGTCTTCGAACGCGCCGCCATGTCTGGCGAGAGCGCGGTCCTGTTGACCGGCCCCCAGATCCGTCCCTACGTCCGCTCCATTATCGAACGCTTCCGCGGTCAGACCGTGGTGATGAGCCAGAACGAGGTGCACCCCAAGGCGCGCCTGCGGACGCTGGGGTCGGTGTAAGGGCTCTCCTCCCCGTCCTTCGGACGGGGAGGAGAAGCGCACTTCGTCTAGTTCACCCGTACGAACCCGCCCGCCGACGCCTCGCGCGCCGCATCGTTGGTCGGCCGCGCGATCAGGCCGGACTGGGTGATCCAGACCTCATAGGTCGCCCCGTTCGCCATCGGCATGTAGGCTGCGGAACCATAGAGGGTGTCCACCGCGTCGACATAGCGACGGTATTTCCGCGCCACGTCCCAGACGCTCAGGGTCCACGGCACATAGGCCAGCGGCCCGGTCTTCACGTCGCCCCCCGACAGGGCGTGGACGCTGCGGGCGCCGGTGCGTTCCTGCTCAATGGTCTGATAGCGGCCCGAGAGACGGTCGAGCCGGTATTGGGAATCCAGACCGACCACATTGGCCCACGGCTTCCACTTCAGGACCTGGGCCTCCATCCGCCATTCGTCGCCGTTGACCGGATAGACGGCAGTGCGGGCGGGCGCCTCGCCCTGGGCGGGCTGGGTCACGACGACCTCGAAATACTGTGGCGCCAGCTGCCGGATCGACAAACTCGCGACCGGCCGCTCATAGGTCAGGCGCGAATAGGTCTGGACGTTCTGGCCCAGAAGACCGCCCGCCAGGGCTGCCGCCAGCAACGCCGCGCCCCCGGCCGTACCGAACAACCCGCCGAAGAACTTGCCTTTGAACAGCGAGCCCAGTCCGCCGAACAGAATCAGGACGCCGATGATGGCCACGGCCGTCGGTGCGATCCACCACCACCAGAACATTCAATCCACTCCCGAAACTGCAAAGCTTGTTAACGGAACACTTTGGTCCTGCACAGGTTGCCCGGCGAATGACTTCACTGGACACGCGAATGTGCGCCGCTAAAGCTTGCGCCATATGTCGTCGATCTTTCCCCAAACCCTCTCGCAGTTCGGCCGGTTCCTGCGCGAGGGGACGCTCGGCCGATCGATCTTCCTCCTGCTGGCGGGCGCGATCGCCCTGCTGCTGCTGGTCAACCTCTCGACCTTCATCCTGATCCAGCGCACCGCGGCCTTCAACGAGCAAGTCGACGCGACATGGCAGCTGCGTCGCGCGGCGCGGACCGTCCTGCTGAACATCAAGGACGCCGAGGCAGCCCAGCGCGGTTATCTGCTCACCGGCCAGACCAGCTTTCTGCTGACCTACGACCAGAGCGCCGAGGCCGCACCGCGGCTGCTCGAGCGGCTGACCGAGCTCGCCGGCGACGACGAGGTCGGTCAGGCTTCGGTGGAGTCCCTGACGCGGCTGTCGCGCGACAAATTCCTGGAGATGTCGAGCATCACTGACATGTCGCGGCGCGGGCAGAACGCCCAGGCGCGGGATCAGGTCCGCTCCGGTCGAGGCAAGACCTTGATGGAGCAGATGGACACCGAAATCTCCACCCTCGATTCTCAGCTCGGCGCCCGGCTGTCGGCCCAGCAGGCGAGGTCCGAGGGGTCCGCCGTCTTCACCATCATCGTCAACGCCCTTGCCGGCGTCCTGATTCTTGTCCTCGGCGGCATCGTCGCCATCCTGATTCGTCGATACCTGATGGACCTGGCGAGCGCGCGCGCCGATCTCGATCGCGTCAACGCCGGACTGGAGGATACGATCAAGGCCCGCACCGCCGCCCTGACCCGCGCCAATGAAGAGGTGCAGCGCTTCGCCTATATCGTCAGCCATGATCTGCGCTCGCCGCTCGTCAACGTCATGGGCTACACCGCCGAGCTGGAACAGGCCGGCAGGACCATCGACCTGCAGCTGACCAAGGTGGAGACCGTCGCGCCGGACCTGATCGAGAAGGACGCGATCGTCGCCGCGCGTGAGGACATGCCTGAGGCGATCGGCTTCATCCGCGCCTCAACCCAGAAGATGGACCGCTTGATCAACGCCATCCTGAAGCTGTCGCGCGACGGCCGGCGTGGTCTTGTCGCGGAAACGATCGACGTCGGCGAAATGGCCAGGGCCGCCGCCGACAGCATCCGCCATCAGTTGGAAGAGACCGGGACCGAGGTCGTGATCGGCGAAATGGTCGCCTTCGAAAGCGACCGTCTGGCGATCGAGCAGATCATCGGCAACCTGATCGAGAACGCCGTCAAATACTCGCACGCTTCCCGCCCCAACCGTATCGAGGTCAGCGGCCGCGATCTGGCTGGCGGGTGGGTCGAGATCGCCATCGCGGACCAGGGTCGTGGCATCGCACCCAGGGACCACGAACGCATCTTCGAACTGTTCCGCCGCTCAGGCCGCCAGGACCGTTCGGGCGAGGGGCTGGGGCTGGCCTTTGTGCGGAACAGCGTTCGCCGTCTCGGCGGCTCCATCGACGTCGAATCCGCGCTCGGCGAAGGCTCGACATTCCGTCTGAAATTCCCCAAACGCCTGATCCTCGACGAGGCCGGAGACACCCAGTGAGCAACCCCGTAAAGATCGTTATGGTCGAGGACGACCATGGGCACGCCAAGCTGATCGAAAAGAACATCCGCCGGGCCAACATCTCCAACGAGATCGTTCATTTCGACCACGGCCAGCCGGCGCTGGACTATCTGTTCAGCGAGGACGTCCGCGCCAACGGCCCGATGCTGATCCTGCTGGACCTGAACCTGCCGGACATGCAGGGCACCGACATCCTGGCCGAGGTCAAAAAGGACGAACGGCTGAAACGCGTCCCCGTCGTGGTGCTGACAACCACCGACGACAAGGTCGAGATCCAGCGTTGCTACGATCTGGGCTGCAACGTCTACATCACCAAGCCGGTGGACTATGAGAGCTTCGCCGGCGCCATCCGCCAGCTGGGCCTGTTCCTTTCCGTCATGCAAGCGCCCGAGATCGAATGACGACCGAAAGGCCGCCCATCCGGCTGCTCTACATCGACGACGACCGCGGCCTGTCGCGGCTCGTACAGAAGGAACTCGGCCGTCACGGCTATGAGGTCACTCTCGCCGCCGATGGAGACGCGGGCGTGGCGGCGCTGGATGCCGACGATTTCGATATCTGCGCGCTCGACCACTACATGCCCGGCCGGGACGGCCTCGACGTCCTGCCCGACATCCTGCATCGCCCCGCGCCCCCGCCTGTCGTCTATGTAACGGGGGCCCAGGAGGGCCGGATCGCCGTCGCCGCCCTGCGCGCCGGGGCCGCCGACTATGTCATCAAGGACGTGTCAGAGGACTTCACCGCCCTGCTGCGCTCGGCGCTCGAAGACGCCCTGCTGCGTCGCCGCCTCGAACGCGAGAACGAGGAGGCCCAGGAACAGGTCCGCATTGCCCGGGACCGCGCCGAGGCCATGCTGCGCGAGGTCAATCATCGCGTCGGCAATTCGCTCCAGCTCGTCTCGACCTTCATGTCGCTGCAACTGCGTCATATGGCCGACGAGGGCGCCCGCGATGCGCTCCGCGAAGCCCAGGCTCGCATTGAGGCCGTCGCCCATGTGCACCGCCGCCTTTACACCTCGGGCGACATGGAGACGGTGGACATGCAGGCCTATCTCGACGGTCTGGTCGGCGAGCTGACCAAGTCGCTGGGATCCGACGCCGCCTCGCCGAACATCACCCTTCAGGCCGAGCCGATGCGCGTCTCCACCGACCAGGCCGTGTCGCTGGGCGTCATCGTCACCGAACTGGTCACCAACGCAGTGAAATACGCCTATGCGACCGGCGAGGCGGGCGAGATCCGTGTCAGCCTGGCGCCCGACCCTTCGGGCCGCGCCATCCTGACGGTCGAGGACGATGGCCCGGGCCTGGGCGACGGCAAGCCCAAGGGCACTGGCCTCGGCGGCAAGATCATCACCGCCATGGCCTCGGGCCTGCGTTCCGCCGTGGAGTTCGACGGCGCCCACAAGGGCGTCCGCGCCCGTCTGGCCTTCGACCTGTGAAGCCCTCGCTCCAGTTCGGCCGCGCCGACGACGGCGTCGATTATCTGTTCCGCCCCGCGACCTTCGGCCTGGTCTTTCATGATGAGAAGATCGCCTGCGTCCGCGTCACTCGCGACACCCCCTACTACGACCTGCCCGGCGGCGCGGTGGACGGCGACGAGACCGAGGAACAGGCCCTGGTCCGCGAGTACGGCGAAGAGACCGGCATGAGCGTCCGCCTGATCGAGCGCATCGCCGAGGCCGGGCAGTTTTTCCGCAAGTCCGACGGCGAGGCGGTCAACAATGTCGGCGGCTTCTGGGTCGCCGGGATGCTCGCGCTCGATCCGTCGAGGAAGGTCGAGGACGACCACGAACTGGTCTGGCTGCATCCGCGCACGGCGCTGGCCGAACTGCGGCACGACGCCCACGCCTGGGCCGTGGCCCGGTGGTTGAGGCACAAGGCCTAAGCATCGCCATACGGAACGGCAATGGCCTTTGTCCGCTCTCCAAGGTGAAGCGCCGCCGCCGGGGCGACGCCAGTACCAGGAGCTCCCCCCATGGCTGACAATGATCGCATCGAAGGCGCCGCAAAGAATATGGGCGGCAAGATCAAGGAAGGCGTCGGCAACGTGACCGGCGACGAGAAGCTGAAAGCCGAAGGCAAGGCCGAACAGGTCGAAGGCAAGGTCCAGAACACCATCGGCGGCATCAAGGACGCCATCAACGAAAAGCACTGACAACCGTCAGAGTCGAAACATGAAAGGCCGTCCCTCGGGGCGGCCTTTTTCTGTCCGGGCTCAGTCCTTGCCGAACAGCCGGACCGACAATCCACGGTCGCCCGCGTTCTCCGCGCGGCAATCGGTGACGAAGGCCACCGATTCGCCCTGACGCTGCGGACGGGGACGGCAGTCGGGAACAGGTGGCGTCGCGGTTGCCGCCGCCTGTCGCTCAGGCGTACCGCACTGGACCGGATAGGCGCCGTCGTCGCCCGGCGTGGCCAGGCATGGCACCGGTTCGCCCGCAGGCCTCAATCCCGCCGGCAACCGGTCGCCCAGCACCGCTGACAGCTCGGTCCGCACCCTCGCCTGACAGACATCCAGCGGTTCGCGGCTCACCAGCGGACTGCACTGCGATCGTTCCCAGGCGAACGGATCGGCCAGCGCCCAGGCGGGTAGGGTTGTCGAGACGATGGCAGGTTCTGGTCGGGGATCGAGGTCCGGTGCGGGCGCCTGCCAGCTCACCGCCCCTGCGGCCTGTTGCATCACCAGGGTCATGGCGAAAACGGTCAGCATTCTGAGCCCTCCTGAACAGCCGCGAGGTTCGCATGAAACGTGGGTTTGGACACCTCACGCCTGCGTGTCAGCGAACCCGTCCTAGCGCGTCAGCGCCCGCATGGCCCGGTCCAGTCCGTCAAGCGTCAGTGGATACATCCGCTCGTCCATGACCTCGCTGAGCAGCTTCACCGACGCCGTATAGCTCCAGAACCGCTCGGCCACGGGGTTTAGCCACACCGACTTGTCCCATTGCAGCCGCGCGCGCCGCATCCAGACCGCGCCGGCCTCCTCGTTCCAGTGCTCGACCGAGCCGCCGGGCATGGTGACCTCATAGGGGCTCATGGTCGCGTCGCCGACGAAGATCGCCCGCCAGTCGCCGGGATATTTGTTCAGCAGGTCCCAGGTCGGGATCTTCTCGCCATGGCGACGCCGGTTGTCCTTCCACACACCCTCGTAGAGGCAGTTGTGGAAGTAGAAGAACTCCAGGTTCTTGAACTCGGTCTTGGCGGCGGAAAACAGCTCTTCGCACAGCTTGATATGCCCATCCATCGACCCGCCGACGTCGAGGAACAGCAACACCTTGATGGTGTTCCGCCGCTCCGGCCGCATGCGGATGTCGAGCCAGCCCTGGCGCGCGGTGCCGTCAATGGTGCCGTCGATGTCCAGTTCCTCGGCCGCGCCTTCGCGTGCGAACCGGCGCAGGCGACGCAGGGCGACCTTGATGTTGCGCGTCCCCAGTTCGACCGTGTCGTCCAGGTTCCTGTATTCGCGCTTCTCCCAGACCTTGACCGCGCGACCTTGTTTGGCCGGTCCGCCGATGCGCACGCCCTCGGGGTTGTAGCCGCCATGGCCGAACGGGCTGGTCCCGCCGGTGCCGATCCACTTGTTCCCGCCCTCGTGGCGCTTCTCCTGCTCCTCCATCCGCTGTTTCAGCGTTTCCATCAGCTTCTCGAAGCCGCCCAGCGCCTCGATCTCGGCCTTCTCCTCCTCGGTCAGAAATTTTTCGTTGAGCAGTTTCAGCCAGTCCTCGGGTACGTCCAGGCTGGGTTCCTCCCCCGCCCCGATCGTTTCGATCCCCTTGAACACCGCGCCGAACACCTGGTCGAACCGGTCGTAGTGTTTCTCGTCCTTGACCAGCACCGCGCGTGACAGGTGGTAGAAGTCCTCGACCCGTCCCCCCGCCACGTCCTTGTCCATGGCCTCCATCAGATGGAGCCATTCCTTGGTCGAGACCGGAACTTTCGCCTGGCGCAGGGCGGTGAAGAAGGGGAGGAGCATGGCTGAAACCCTGGACCCAGGTCAGCCGCGCCGCAAGATGAACTCGTCGTCCCGCCAGGCGCCGACGGGGTACTGGTACTCGCCCGCCTTCGTGAATCCGTAGGCCGCGTAAAGCTTCTGGGCCTTCAGATTCCCGTTCCAGACACCGATCCACAGAGGCCCGGTGCTGTTGGCGTCCATCCAGCCCAGCGACAGCTTGAGCAGTTGGGTTCCGAGACCCAGCCCCTGTGCCGGTTTTCCGACGTAGAGCCTTCTCAGTTCCATCTGGCTCGGCGCGCTTTCGGGGTGGGGCAGGGTGTTGGGCCCCGCATTGGCGAAGGCCAGCAGGTCGCCGCCGCGCTCCGCCACCCACCAGGCTGCGTCCGGTTCGGCGAGTTTCCTGGCGGTGGCCTCGGCGCTGAAGCTGGCGTCAAGGAAGGCCGCCAGGTCGTCGGCAGGGTAGGGGATGGCGAATCCGTCTTCGGCCACGAAGGTGTCGATGAAAGTCTGGCGTCCCAGCGCGCCGAGCGCTGCGGCGTCTTCGGGGCGAGGGGGGCGGATCACGGCGTCTGTCATCTGGAGGGTTTCGCTTGGTCGACGCGATCGCTCAACATTTTATTCCGTGCATCCCGATGCGCTTGTAAGCTGACGCGATGTCCGTCGCCCTGTTCACCCACACCGACATGATCGCCCACGCCCCCGGCGCGGGTCACCCCGAACGGCCCGAGCGCCTCGCCGCCGTCCTCGCCGCCCTGGAGGACGCCGACTTGAAGCTGGATCGCCGCGAGGCCACCGAGGCCGCCGTCGCTGATCTCGAGCGCATCCACCCCGCCGCCTACGTCGCCCGCATGATCGAGGCCTCGCCCTCGACCGGCCGGGCCCAGCTCGACGCCGACACCATCCTGTCGCCGGGCAGCGTCCGCGCCGCCCGTCTCGCCGCCGGCGCCGCCATCGACGCTGTTCGGGCCATCGCCGCCGGCCAGACCCAACGCGCCTTCGCCGCCGTCCGCCCACCCGGCCACCATGCCGAACCGGACCAGGCCATGGGCTTCTGCCTCTTCTCCAACGTCGCTGTCGCCGCCCGTGTGGCTCAGTCTCTCGGCCTGGCCCGGGTCGCGGTCGTCGATTTCGACGTCCACCACGGCAATGGCACCCAGGCGGCGTTCGAGGCCGACCCGACCCTGTTCCTAGCCTCCATCCACCAGATGCCCCTCTATCCAGGCACCGGCGCGCCCTCGGAGACGGGGGTCGGCAATATCGTCAATGCGCCCGTCGAGCCGCACGCCGCCCGCGAATCATGGCGCGCCACTTTCTCCGGGGGACTGATATCGGCGCTCGACGCCTTCGCTCCGGGTCTTGTGATCATTTCCGCCGGTTTCGACGCCCACCGGCGGGATCCGCTCGCCCACCAGAGCCTTGAGGCTGAAGATTTCGCCTGGGCGACCCGCGCAGTGCTGGAGGTCGCGCGGCGGCATTGCGGCGGCAAGGTTGTCTCTTCGCTGGAGGGCGGTTACGACCTCGAAGGACTGGGCCAATCGGCCCTCGCCCATGTGCGGGCCCTGGGGGAGGCGTAAGGAAGGTCCATGTCGGCACCCGGTTATCCTGGGCCGTCTTCCCTTTCATCCGCAGCATGACGTCAGACAGTGTCGAACAAGATGCCGGCCAGATGCTGAAGCCTTCGCGCCCCGGCTCGATCACCCTCGCCCGTCATGGCGAGCCGGCCCTGTCGCGAAAGTGCATGTTGACGTCCGACCAGTACCGCGACTGGTGGGCGAAGTATGAGCTCGGCGGCCTCCTGGCCGGCCAGACTCCCCCGCCGGAACTGCTGACCACAGCGGCCGGTGCCGGCGTCATCTTCGCCTCGACCCGCCAGCGCGCCCAGGAAACCGCGCTCGCGATCTCGGCGGGCCGCGAGATCACCTCGGACGTCATGTTCATCGAGGCGCCCCTGCCGCCGCCGCACTTCCCGTCGTGGTTCAAGCTGCCGCCGAAATACTGGGGCGCGGTGGCCCGCTTCTGGTGGCACGCCTTCGACCACCACGATGGACAGGAAACCCGGGCCCAGGCCGAGGTTCGGGCCGAACAGGCGGCGCAGCGGCTGATCGCCCGCTCCGAGGCCGGCGAGGACGTGCTGGTCCTGGCCCACGGCTATTTCAACCACATGGTCGGCGGACGACTGAAGGCTGACGGCTGGAAGCTGGTTCACAACCAGGGTTTCAAATACTGGTCCCAGCGTCGCTACGAGCGCGGCTGAAAGCCGTTTACCCCGCGAGGCCTGTTCCCCGTTGAAGCGAAAGCGGCTCGCCTCTAGGGTCGCTCCAATGTCAGACGCAGCGCCCTCCATTCCCGCCGATCTCAGCTTCGAGGACGCCCTGTCGCGTCTGGAGACCATCGTCTCGCGCCTGGAGTCCGGCCAGGCACCGCTGGAGGAATCCATCAGCCTCTACGAGCAGGGCGCGAAGCTGAAGCAGCATTGTGAGGCCCGTCTGAAGGCTGCCCAGCTGCGGGTCGACAAGATCGTCGTCGGCGCGGACGGCTCCGCCAAGGGCGTCGAACCGGCCGAGTTCAGCTGATGACCAATGCCGTCGCCGCCAGCCCTGTCGCCGACCGCATCGCCTTCGACGACTTCATGAAGGTCGATATCCGCATCGGCGAAGTCCTCCGCGCCGAGCCGTTCCCGGAGGCGCGGAAGCCCGCCTACAGGCTGACCATCGACTTCGGACCCGACATCGGGGTGAAGCGCTCATCGGCCCAGATCACCCGCCACTACACCCTGGACCAACTGACCGGCCGCAAGGTGGCGGCAGTGGTGAACTTCGTGCCGCGCCAGATCGGTCCCTTCATGTCAGAGGTCCTGACGCTCGGCTTCCCGGACGCGGACGGCGAGGTCGTGCTGGCCGGCGTCGATCGCGATGCGGTGATAGGCGGGAGGCTGTTTTGACCCAGCCGCCTCTCGCGAAACCCCACGCCGCCAACTCTCCGGAGCAGTCCGTCATCGACCGTGTCGCCGAGGTCGCAGACCTCGTCACCGTGGCGCTGGACGAGCTTCTGCCCCGCGCCGACGGGCCGGAGTCCCGCCTGACCGAGGCCATGCGCTATGCGGCGCTCGGGCCCGGCAAGCGGCTGCGTCCCTATTTCGCGATGGAGGCGGCCCGGCTGTTCGACATCGAGGAGCGTCCGGTGCTGCGCGCCGCTTGCGCCCTGGAATGCGTCCACGCCTATTCGCTGGTCCACGACGACCTGCCGGCGATGGACAATGACGACATGCGTCGCGGCCGGCCGACGCTGCACATCGCCTATGACGAGGCGACGGCCATTCTCGCTGGCGACGCGCTCCAGACCGCCGCCTTCGACATCATCCTGCACCCCGACACCCATGAGGACGCCGCCATCCGCTGCGCCCTCGCGGCCCGGCTGTCGCTGGCCTCCGGCGCACGCGGCATGGCCGGCGGCCAGATGATCGACCTGCTCGGAGTCCGCGACGACCTGGGCGGCGTCGCCCGGATGCAGCGGCTGAAGACCGGCGCCCTGTTTACCTACGCCTTTGAGATCCCGCTGATCATCGCCGGCGCGCGCGACAACCAGTGCCAGGCTCTGACCAGCTTCGCCCACGACATCGGCCTGGCGTATCAGATCGTCGACGACCTGCTGGACGTGGACGGCGACGAGGACATCCTGGGCAAGGCCGCCAATGGCAAGGACGCCGCCCAGGGCAAGACCAATTTCGTCACCCTGCTGGGCGTCGACGCGGCGCGACATCGCGTCGCGCACCTCGCCGATCAGGCCCGCAGCCACCTCGACGTGTTCGGTTCCGACGCTGAAAATCTCAAGGCGAGCGTGGACTTCGTGCTAAACCGTCGGTCTTGACGCGCGTTAGAGTTATTGATGTCTGACACCCCCCTGCTCGACAAGGTCCACACCCCCGCTGACATGCGCGGCTTCGACGCTGCGCAGTTGCGTCAGCTGGCGGACGAGTTGCGGGCCGAGACGATCGACGCGGTCTCCACGACCGGCGGTCACCTCGGCGCCGGCCTCGGCGTAGTCGAGCTGACCGTCGCCCTGCACCATGTGTTCGAGACGCCGAAGGACATCCTCATCTGGGACGTCGGTCACCAGTGCTATCCGCACAAGATCCTGACCGGCCGCCGCGACCGCATCCGCACCCTCCGCCAGCCCGGCGGCCTCAGCGGCTTTACCAAGCGCAGCGAGAGCGAATACGACCCGTTCGGTGCGGCCCACGCCTCCACCTCGATCAGCGCCGCCCTCGGCTTCGCCGCCGCCCGCGACCAGAAGGGCGAGAAGAACAAGGTCGTGGCCGTCATCGGCGACGGCTCCTTGTCTGCAGGTATGGCCTACGAGGCGATGAACAACGCGGCCGAGACGACCGGCCAGTTGACCGTCATCCTCAACGACAACGACATGTCGATCGCCCCTCCGGTCGGCGGGATGAGCGCCTATCTCGCCAAACAGGTTTCTGGCGGCGCCTACAGGAACCTGCGCGAGTTCGGCAAGAAGGTCGCCGAACACATGCCACGCCCGTTCCGCAATGCGGCGCGCAAGGCCGAGGAATATGCGCGCGGCATGATCGTCGGCGGCACCTTCTTCGAGGAGCTCGGCTTCTACTACATCGGCCCGGTCGACGGGCACGACATGGACAACCTCGTTCCGATCCTGAAAAACGCCGCCGCCATCACCGACCGCCCGGTCCTGGTCCACGTCGTGACACAGAAGGGCAAGGGCTACGCCCCGGCCGAAAGCAGCGCCGACAAGCTGCATGCGGTGGTCAAGTTCGACGTGGTCTCGGGCAAGCAGAACAAGTCCGTGTCCAACGCTCCCAGCTACACAAAGGTGTTCGGCGCCGAACTGATCAAGCGAGCCGCTCACGATCCTGCGATCGTCGCCATCACCGCCGCCATGCCATCGGGCACCGGCCTCGACCTGTTCGGCCAGGCCTTCCCGGACCGCACCTATGACGTCGGCATCGCCGAGCAGCATGCGGTCACCTTCGCCGCTGGCCTCGCCGCCGACGGGATGAAGCCGTTCTGCGCCATCTATTCGACCTTCCTTCAGCGCGGCTACGACCAGGTCGTCCACGATGTGGCGATCCAGAAGCTGCCGGTCCGTTTCGCCATGGACCGCGCCGGTCTGGTCGGCGCCGACGGCTGCACCCACGCGGGCAGTTTCGACATCGGCTACATGGGCGCGCTTCCGGGCATGGTGCTGATGGCCGCGGCGGACGAAGCCGACCTCGCCGCCATGATCGCGACAGCCTGCGAGATCGACGACCGCCCGTCCGCCTTCCGCTATCCGCGTGGCGACGGCGTCGGCGTGGAAATTCCCGAACTGTCCGCCCCGCTGGAGATCGGTCGCGGCCGGATCGTCCGCGAAGGCACGGCCGTCGCCATCCTGTCCTTCGGCACCCGCCTGCAGGAATCGCTCAAGGCCGCCGATATCCTGGCCGCCCACGGGGTCTCGGCCACCGTCGCCGACGCCCGCTTCGCCAAGCCCCTCGACCACGACCTGATCACCCGCCTGGCGCGTGAGCACGAAGCCCTGATCACGGTGGAGGAGGGCGCAATGGGCGGCTTCGGCGCCTTCGTGCTTCAGTATCTGGCCGGGGCAGGCGCCCTGGATGCGGGCCTCAAGATACGGACGCTGCACCTGCCCGACGTCTTCCAGGACCAGGACAGCCCGGCGGCGCAGTACGCCGAGGCGGGACTGGACGCGGAGCATATCGCGGCGTCGGCGCTGAAGGCGCTGGGGGTGGCCGCCGCGCGCGGGGCGGTGAGGGCCTAGCCCCTCTCCCCTTGCGGGAGAGGGAGCCTGCGCACGACGGCGTCAGCCGTCGTTCTTGCGCGGTCGGGTGAGGGGTCAGACCGGCCGGTGGTCAAGGTTCAGGAGAGATGATCGGTGAGGTCCGCGTGACCCTCATCCGTCAGCCTTCGGCTGCCACCTTCTCCCGCAAGGGGAGAAGGAAACTAGGCGGCGTTCTTGATCGCATTGCCTTCGTCCAGCAGCACTACGTTTGGCGACCACTGGCGCGCTTCTTCGGCCGGCAACTGGCCATAGGTCACCACGATGATCTTGTCGTTCTTCTGCACCAAGCGCGCGGCGGCGCCGTTGACGCCGATGACCCTCGACCCGCGGGGGGCCTCGATCGCATAGGTCGTGAAGCGCGCGCCGTTGGTGATGTTCAGCACATCGACCTGCTCGTTGGGGAAGATCCCGGCCGCATCCAGCAGGTCGCCGTCAATGGCGATGGAGCCTTCGTAGTCGAGATCGGCCTGGGTCACCGTCGCGCGGTGCAGCTTGGCCTTCATCAGGGTGACCAGCATGGGAGGTGCGGTCCAGTCATGACGCGGGGCATAGGCCCCCGCTCGCAGGTCGCTGATATGGGATTTCCCGGCCCGCCATCAATCGCAATGCTGCGATTGCAGAATGACCTGCCCTTACGGATTCCCCTGTTGCACCACGTTCATTTGACCGCAACGCCGCGGTCCCTATGTTCAGGCCCAGGCCGACCCTGGCCGCCGGACCGGACGCCCCCTCGCCCATGAAACAATTCTTCCTGACGGTGCTTGGTGTCTTCACCGGCCTGATCCTGTTCCTCGTCGTTCTGCCGATCGTGCTGATCATCGCGGCTGCGGCCTCGTCGAGCGAGCCGGCCACGCCCGCCAACGCCGTCCTCGAGCTGGACCTGCGCGAAGGCCTCACCGACCAGGTCTCGACCAATCCCTTCGCCGCCTTCGGCGGCTCGGGCCTCTCCGTCGTCGGCATTGTCGACACCCTGGCCCAGGCGGAAAAGGACACCCACGTCAAAGTTCTGCTGATCCGCTTGCCGGAAGCGGGCCTCGCCCCGGCCGCCGCCGACGAGATCCGTCAGGCCGTCCGCCGCTTCCGCGCCTCGGGCAAGCCGGTCATAGCCCACTCCCAGGGCTTCATGCCCGTCGGCACGGTGATCTCCAGCTATATGGTCGGGGCCGCCGCCTCCGAGCTGTGGATGCAGAACACCGCCAACTTCCAGGCGACGGGTTTTTCGGCCGACAGCGTCTTCCTGGGGCGCGCCTTTGAACGCTACGGCGTCCGCGCCGAGTTCGAGCAGCGCTACGAGTACAAGAATGCCGTCAACGAGTTCACCCAGTCCGACTACACCGGCCCCCACCGCGAGGCGATGACGGCCTGGATGACATCGATCTACGACTCCGCCCTCGCCAACGCCGCCGTCGACCGCAGGGTCGAGGCGCCGGCGCTGAAGACCACGATCGAAGCCGGCCCCTATTCCGCAACCCAGGCGCTCCAGCTGAAGCTGATCGACAAGATCGGTCAGGTCGAGGAGGCCGAGGCCGAGGCCAGGCGTCGCGCGGGCAAGGGCGCCGACATCATCGAATTCTCCGACTACGCTTCGTCCCAGGGCGAGCGCATGGGCTCCGGCCGCGACGCCATCGCCATCGTTGGCGGTGAGGGCGCGATCATGACCGGGACGGGCGGAAGCGGCGGCTTCGGCGGCGGATCCTCGATCCATTCCGACGTTACGGCCGAGGCTATCTACGACGCCATCGAGGACCGGTCGGTGAAGGCCATCGTATTCCGCGTCTCCTCGCCGGGCGGCTCGCCGGAGGCCTCCGAACAGATCCTGGCCGCCGTCCGCGCGGCCAAGGCGGCGGGCAAGCCGGTCGTGGTCTCGATGGGCGACTATGCGGCTTCGGGCGGCTACTGGATTTCGTCGGAGGCGAACTGGATCGTGGCCCAGCCCTCGACCCTGACGGGTTCGATCGGCGTCTTCGGCGGCAAGTTCGTGGTGTCCGAGGCGCTCGGCCGCTTCGGCGTCGACCTGCGCGGCCTGTCGGTCGGCGGCGAATACTCCAACGCCTTCAGCCCCTCGTCCGGCTTCTCCGAATCGCAGCGTGCGGCCTTCTCCACCTCGATGGATCGCACCTACGAGGAGTTCGTCCAGCGCGTTTCCACCGGCCGCCGCATCCCGATCGCCCGCGTGCGCGAAATCGCCCGCGGCCGCGTCTGGACGGGAGCCCAGGGCAAGACCCTGGGCCTCGTCGATCAACTGGGCGGTCTGACCGAGGCCATCGGCAAGGCGAGGGAATTGGCCGGGATTCCCGAGTCGCAGTCGGTCCGCTTCAAACGCTTCCCCACGCCCCAGTCGCCGTGGGAAGCGCTGTCGTCGGCCTTTGGCGTCCAGTCCGAGGCCGCCCGGAGCCTCGTCGCCCTCGGCGGCGTCATGGCCGACCCGCGCGCCCAGGCCGTCCTGTCGCGCGTCGAGACCGAGCGGATGCGTGGGCAGGGGGCCTCGGTCCTCGCCGACCAGCCTCTGTAATCCTCCCCCGTCGGGGTGCGGCGATTAACACTCGCCTGTGAAGCGGCCGGTCATTGACCGTTCGCCTCTGTGGACCGACATTGGTGTTCAGGCGTTCTGCGGGACGCTCGACAAGGAATAGAGATGACGCAGGATCCGTTCGCCACCCTCGGTTTTCAGAATCGCCGTCGGCCCCAAGGGCTGCTCGCGCCGATCATGTGGCTGTGCGGCCTGATCGCGACCGTGGCGGCTCTGACCGTAGGGGCGCTGCTGGCGGTCTTCACGGCCGCCGCCGTCGCCGTGATCGCCCTCTGCGCCAGTATCCTGATCTTCTTCGCCGGACTGGCCATGCGGGCCCGTCGTCGCGTCACCGTCCGCGCCCGGCGCAATGACGATGTGATCGAGGCCGAGAAGGTCGGCGACACCTGGGTCGCCTACGGCTGGGAACGTCCCCATCGCTAGGCATCGGCGCTAAGCCCATGCCGACTATCGCCGAAGCGCCTTCGCCCAATTTCGACCAGCGTCGCGGTCCGCCCGACATGGTCCTGCTCCACTACACCGGCATGCAGACCGCTGAGGCCGCCGTCGCGCGCCTGCGCGATCCGGAGGCCAGGGTCTCGGCCCACTATGTCGTGGACGAGGACGGCCGCATCCTGTGTCTCGTGCCCGAGCAGCGCCGCGCCTGGCACGCCGGCAAGTCCTGGTGGAAGGGCGAGACCGACATCAACGCCGTCTCCATCGGCATCGAGATCGTCAATCCGGGCCATGAGTTTGGCTATCGCGATTTTCCAGATGCCCAGGTCGCCTCCGTCATCGAACTGATCGACGGGATCCGCGCTCGCTGGGCCATTGAGGACGCCCGCATCCTCGGCCACTCTGACGTCGCGCCGGCCCGGAAACAGGATCCCGGCGAACGCTTCCCGTGGAAGACCCTCGCCGCCCATCGCCAGGGCCTGTGGTTCGAACCCGCCCCCGAGCGCATCGCCGCCCTTGGCCCGCCCCTGACGATCGGCGACGAAGGCCTCGGCGTCCACGTCCTGCAGGCCGGACTGCACCGCCTGGGCTACGAGCCTCTGCCAGACGGCAAATACACCGACGAGACACGCATCATTGTCGAGGCCTTCCAACGCCACTGGCGTCCGTCGAAGGTCGACGGCATCGCCGACGGCGAGACCCGCGCGACGCTGATGGGCGTGCTGCAGCTGGCGACGGCCGATAGTGTGACCGGCGTGCTGAACTGACGCCCGGCGTTGACCTTCGCCGCCTGAGCGCGCACTGAACCCCCGCCAGACGGCCGGGCGGTCGCGGCGGGACTTGCTCCCGTCGAGGAAAGTCCGGGCTCCACGGTGAAAAGGCGGCGGGTAATGCCCGCCCGGGGCGACCCGAGGGACAGCGCCACAGAAAGCAAACCTCCTGCGTTTCGACGCGGGTAAGGGTGAAAGGGTGGGGTAAGAGCCCACCGCGTTGCTGGTAACAGCGACGGCATGGCAAGCCCCGCCTGGAGCAAGACCGAATAGGGACGTCGCGCGACTTCGGTCGCAGGGTTCACCGCCCGAGGCGTCCGGGTAGGTCGCGAGAACCGTCCGGCAACGGGCGGTCCAGAGGAATGATCGTCACCGCTTTCGGGCGGAACAGAACCCGGCTTACAGGCCGTCTGGCATTTTGATCCTTGTTGGGGGCTGCCGCTCGCGACGCGGTCGCTCGCTGCTTTAGCCCGATGAGGGCAGTCTCCTCCCTGTCCGCCGCCTGGCGGATGGGGAGGTGGCGCGGCGCATCTTCGCGTCGTGACGGAGGGGTTCTGGCCACGCCGCATTAACCCCTGGGACCAAACCACGGCACACACTCCCCAGCCTGTTAATACTTGTCGTGTTCTGTGTATGTTCTGATTTGTGCTGTCGCGATCCTGCAACATCGGCAACTTGGTTAAATATCGTCAACCATTCCCATTGAGACCCAGTTCATCCCATGCTATCCCATAACAACTACGCGGGGATTGGCGGCGCCGGCGATTCAGGCGCGGGGATGAACTCAGGGGCGGGCCGACAGGCTCGATTGGGACGGGCGTGTTTCTCGGAACCAGTGAGAAGCAGCTGGATGGCAAGCGCCGTCTCCTGATCCCGCAGGAGTTCCGCACCTCCGAAAACGGCGCCGACCTGGGCGTCTTCTGCTTCTTCTCGGTCGAGTCCGACTGCCTCGAGGCCGGCGGCGACAAGCTGATGGCCGAGTATGTCGCCATGATCGAGGCCCTGCCGTTCGGCGATGACTGGCGCACAGCCCTGGAAGAGACCGTCTACGGCGGCCAGAAACAGCTCGCCTATGACGGCGGCGGCCGCATTACCCTGCCGGAAAGCCTGTGCCAGGAAGCGGGCCTCGGCGAGGACGTGGTCATCGTCGGTCTCGGCCCCCGCTTCCAGATCTGGGATCGCGCCCGCTGGAACGCCCGCAAGGACGAGCGCCGCGTGCTGGCGAGGAAGGCCATGCGCGAACGTGGCGACGTCGCTCGCCGCCGCATGCCGGGCAACGACACGTGACCGGCCCGCACGCCCCCGTCCTGCTGGATGAAGTCATCGAGGCCCTGGCCCCGAAGCCGGGCGACGTGATCATCGATGCGACCTTCGGCGCCGGCGGCTACACCCGCGCGATCCTCGCCACTGGCGCCCGGGTCATCGCTCTGGACCGCGACCCGACGGTCCAGCGTCACGCCGACGCCGTGGCCAACGACTTCCCGGGCCAGTTCCAGCTGATCCGCACCGCCTTCTCGGGCCTCGCCGACGCCTTTGTTGATGCCGGTGAGACGAAGCTCGATGGGGCCGTCTTCGACATCGGCGTCTCCTCGATGCAGCTGGACGAGGCCGAGCGCGGCTTCTCCTTCATGCGTGACGGCCCGCTGGACATGCGCATGTCGAGCGAGGGCGAGAGCGCCGCCGACATCGTCAACGGCTGGGACCACGGCCCGCTGGCCCATATTCTGAAGCAATACGGTGACGAGCGTCAGTCCGGCCGTATCGCCACCGCCATCCTGCGCCGCCGTATCGCTCAACCGTTCGCCCGCACCCTTGATCTCGCCGACGTCGTCGAGAAGGCGCTCGGCGGCCGTCGCGGCGCCCCGACCCATCCGGCGACCCGCACCTTCCAGGCCCTGCGCATCGCCGTCAACGATGAGCTGGGCGAGCTGACCAAGGGGCTGGAGGCCGCCGAACGCACCCTGTCGCCGGGCGGGCGTCTGGCCGTTGTGACCTTCCATTCGCTGGAAGACCGGATCGTGAAGGCCTTCCTGACCGAGCGCAGCGGCAATGCGCCCGGCGGTTCGCGCCACGCCCCGGTCGCCATCGAGACCCGCAAGCCCAGCTTCACGCTCCAGTTTAAAGGCGCGCGCGAGGCGGGCGAGGCCGAACTGGCCGTCAATCCGCGTTCGCGCTCGGCCAAGCTGCGCGCCGCCGTCCGCACCGGGGCTCCGGCCTGGAAGGCGGCTGCATGAACCGCAATCCAGTCCAGCGCCTGTTCGACTGGAAGATCCGCGGCATCCGCTGGATCGAGATCGTCGGCGTCATGTGCGTCGCCGCCATGGTCTTCTCGGTCTATGTCGCCAAGGCCGCCGCCGCACGCGAAAGCGCCGCCATCGGCCAGCTGGAACGCCAGATCGCCGAGAACTCCCAGCGTGTTCGCCTTCTCCGCGCCGAGGCTGCGCGGCTGGAACAGCCTGGCCGTCTGGAGACCCTGTCACGCGGCGCCGCCCTGGCTCCGGTCAAGGCCGAGCGGCAGGTCGAAGAGAATGTTCTGCCAACCCTGAAACCCGTCCACGTCCCGGTCGTCGCGTCGGTACCGGCCGCTCCCGCTCCGGCCGTCGCCGAACCCGCCGGGGACGCGCCCGCTCCCCCCGCTCCCCCCGCTCCCCCCGCTCCCCCCGCTCCCCCCGCTGCCGCCGCCACCGTCGCCGGGGCTGGGCGATGACGGTTCAGGATCCCCGCGCCTACCGTCCGGCTCCCGGCGCCAGTCGCCCCCTGACCTCGACCGTCTCGCCCTGGCTGCGCTGGATGGGCGAGGCGGTCTGGTTTATCGAACACGCCTTCGAACGCGCTCGCGCCGATGCCCGGCCGGAGGAGGACACCCGCGTCCGCATCTTCCTGATCCGCATGGTCTTTGTCGCGGTATTCAGCCTGCTGGCCCTGGGCGCTGCCCGCGCGGCCCTGCTGGCGCCCAGGGGCGGGTCCGGCGCCGCCCACGTCGCGGGCGCCCTGCAGCGTGCGGACCTGACCGACCGCAACGGGGCCCTGCTGGCCACCAACATCACCCACTACGGCCTCTACATCGATCCGTCCGAGGTCTGGGACAAGGACGCCGCCTTCCGCCAGATCCGCCGCGCCCTGCCGGGGATCTCGGCGACCCGCCTGCGCCGCGTCCTGGCCGGCGACCGTCGCCTGATCGCCCAGCCCGGCCTGACCCCGGCCGAGCGCCAGGCGGTGCATGCCCTGGCCTTGGGAGGTCTCTCGTTCGAGCCCGAGGATCGCCGCGTCTATCCCTTGAACAGCTCCGCCGCTCACCTGATCGGCGCCGCCGATACCGGCGGTCAGGGCGTCTCCGGCGCCGAACTGGCCTTCAACGACGCCATCCGCCAGGCAGGCGCGGCGGGCGCGGATTTCGCCCTGTCTATCGACCTTCGCGTTCAGGGCGTGCTCGAGAACGAACTGGCCGCCACGGCTGCGGAAGCCGGCGCCAAGGGCGCGGTCGGGGTCGTCGCCGACGCCCGGACCGGCGAGATCCTCGGCATGGCCTCATGGCCGACCTACAACGCCAACCGCCGGGGCCAGGCCTCCGACGACGCCGCCCTGAACCGCGTCACCTCGGCCCACTATGAGATGGGATCGGTGTTCAAGACCTTCACCATCGCCACCGCCATCGACACAGGCCTGGCCGATCTCGACACCATGATCGACGCGTCCCAGGCCTATATGATCGGCAACCGCCGCATCTCGGACTTCCACGCGACCAACAAGATCCTGTCGCTGGAGGAGGTCTATCTGCACTCCTCCAACATCGGCACCTCGCGTCTGGCCGTCGAAATGGGCGCCGACACGATGCGTTCCTATTTCACCAAGCTGGGCCTGCTCGACGCTGCCCCGATCGAGCTGCGCGAGAGCGCCCGTCCGCGCCGTCCTCAGGACTGGAGCGACACGACCCGCGCCTCCATGTCGTTCGGCTACGGCATCATGATCACCCCGCTGCAGATGACGGCGGCCACGGTCGCCCTCGTCAATGGCGGGATTTACCGCCCGCTATCGCTGCGCCGCGGCGGCGCGGGCTCGGAAGGCCATCGCGTGGTCAGCGTCGAGACCTCCGCCGCCATCCGCCAGTTGATGCGCGCCAACGTCCTGCGCGGCTCGGGCGGTCAGGCCGACGCGACGGGGCTGCGCGTCGGCGGCAAGACCGGCTCGGCCAACAAGCTGGTCAACGGCCGCTATGACGCCAGCCACGGCGTCGGCTCCTTTGCCGCCGTCTTCCCGGCCGACGGCCCGGAGGATGCGCAGCGCTACGTCATCTTCGTCCTGATCGACGAGCCCAGCCAGGGGTCGCGCCTCGGCGGGGCTATTGCCGCCCCCGTCGTCGGTCGGGTCGCAGACCGCATCGCCGGCTTCCTGGGCCTCCAGCGCCGCATCGATCCGCCCGTCGCGGCCGAGGTCGCTCGATGAGCGCCGTTCGCCTCTCCGACCTGTTGCGCCGCGACGTCGCGACCGACCCGATGATCACGGGTGTGACGGCCGATAGCCGCAAGGTCGCCCCCGGCTCCCTGTTCGTGGCCCTGCCGGGCAGCGCCGCCGACGGCCGCGCCTTCATCCCCCAGGCCCTGTCGCAAGGCGCGGCCGCCGTCCTCGCACCCCAGGACACGCCGGAAGGCCTGGCGCCCCTGCTGGTCCGTTCCGGTGACGTCCGCCGCGCCTATGCGCTCGCGGCGCGCGGCTTCTACGGCGCCCAGCCCGCCACCTGCGTCGCCGTCACCGGCACCAACGGCAAGACCTCGGTCGCCGCCTTCTGCCGTCAGATCTGGGCCGCCCTGGGCATCAAGGCCGCCAGCATGGGCACCCTGGGCGTCGTCGCCCAGGTGGGTGCGACCACCGAGATCCTGACCCCGCCCGGCCTGACCAGCCCGGACGCCGGCGACGCCGCCCGTCTTCTGGCCACCTTGGCCGAGGGCGGCGTGACCCACCTGGCGCTCGAAGCCTCGTCCCACGGCATTGACCAGCGTCGCCTCGACGGCGTGACGCTGAAGGCGGCCGCCTTCACCAACCTGACCCAGGACCACCTCGACTATCACGGCGACATGCAAGCCTATCGAGCGGCCAAGATGCGTCTGTTCGAGACCCTGCTGCCGCGCGGCCGCACTGCCGTCCTGAACGCCGATTCCGACGCCTACAACGCCTTTGCCGCCGCCTCGATCATGTCCGGCCTGGCCGTCATGGGCGTAGGCGAGCGGGGCAGGGACCTCAGCCTCATTGAACGTCGCGCCGTGCCGGAGGGCCAGCGCCTGATCCTCGATGTGCGCGGCGACCGCCACGACGTCCTGCTGCCGCTGGCCGGCGCCTTCCAGGCCTCCAACGCCCTGGTCGCGGCGGGCCTGTGCATCGCCGCCGGCGAAGAGGCCGCCAGGGTGTTGCACGCCCTCGAAAAGATCACCGGCGCGGCTGGCCGCCTGCAACGCGTCTCGGGCGGGCCAGATAGCGTGAGAGGGGGCGAGGCCTATGTCGACTACGCCCACACGCCCGACGGACTCGAGACCGTGCTCAAGGCGCTTCGTCCCCACGCGACCGGCCGCCTGATCGTCGTCTTCGGCGCCGGGGGCGACCGCGACAAGGGCAAGCGTCCCCAGATGGGCGAGATCGCCGGCCGCCTTGCCGACGTCGCCATCGTCACTGACGACAATCCCCGGTCCGAGGACCCTGCCGTCATCCGCGCCGAGGTCCGCGCGGGCTGCCCCGACGCCATGGAGATCGGCGACCGCCGCACCGCCATTCGCGAGGCCACGGCCATGATGGGCGACGGAGATGTGGTCGTCGTCGCCGGAAAAGGGCATGAACAGGGTCAGATCGTGGGCGGGACGACTCATCCCTTCGACGACGCCACCGAACTCGCCGAGGCCCTACGAGCGTGATCCCGAAAAGTGTCGGCGGTTTTCGGATAAGATCATGCTCCAGGAGAAGCTGCGTAAATGCCTGACACGACACCGCCCCTCTGGACCGCGCAGGAAATCGCGGCGGCCACCGGCGGACGGATCGAGGGCGGCGACTTCGATGCCAACGGCCTGACCTACAACAGCCGCGAGATCGGACCGGGCGAGCTGTTCCTCGCGCTGAAGGGCGCACGCGACGGCCATGACTTCGCCGCCTCGGCCTTCGCCGCCGGAGCCTCCGGCGCGCTCGTCGAACACCCGGTCGAGGGCGGCCCCTGCATCGTCGTTCCCGACACTCTCCATGCGCTGGAGGCCCTGGGCGCCGCCGCCCGCGACCGCGCCCCCCATGTCCGTCGCGGCGCCGTCACCGGCAGCGTCGGCAAGACCAGCGTCACCCAGGCGATCAAGGCCGGCCTCGATCTGGCCGGTCCGGCCCATGCCTCGATCAAGAGCTACAACAACCACATCGGCGTGCCCCTGACGCTGGCCCGCATGTACCCCTCGGTCGAACGCGCCGTCTTCGAGATCGGCATGAACGCGCCCGGCGAGATCGCGCCTCTGGCCAGGATGGTCCAGCCGCATGCCGCCTGCGTCACCACCGTCGGCCCGGTCCACATCGAGGCCTTCGCCGACGGCGAGGCGGGGGTCGCCCGCGAGAAGGCCGCCATCTTTCAGGGCCTGGGCCCGGGCGGTCTGGCGGTCATCAACGGTGACAACGTCTGGGAGCCGATGCTGCGTCAGGCGGCGCTGCATGTCGGCGCCCGGGTGGCTGCGTTCGGTTCCGAGCCCGCCCACGACGCCCGCCTGATCTACTTCATCCCCAATGCCTTCGGCGCCGTCGTCACCGCCGAGGTCTACGGTCACCGCCACGTCTTCCCGCTGAAACAGTCCGGCCTCCACTGGGGCCTCAACAGCCTGGCGGTCATCCTGATGCTCGACGCGCTTGATGTGCCGGTCGAGACGGCGCTCGCCGCCTTGGCTGATTTCGAACCGCTGAAGGGCCGGGGCGAGACCCGCACGGTCCGCATCCCCGGCGGCGCCTTCACCCTGATCGACGAGAGCTACAACGCCAATCCGCTGTCCATGACGGCCGGCTTCCGCTCGCTGGGCGTCAAGCCTGTCGCCGAGGGTGGGCGTCGCATCGTCGTCCTGACCGACATGCTGGAACTCGGCGACCAGTCCGAAACGCTTCACGCCGGCCTTGCCGCCCCGATCGACCAGGCGGGCCTCGATATCGTCCACGCCGCAGGGTCGGAGATGCGCCACCTCTATGACGCCCTGCCGCCCGCCCGTCGCGGCGTGTGGGCCGAAAGCGCCGCCGGTCTCGCGGCCCAGGCCGCCGATCTGGTCGGGCCGACGGACATCGTTATGGTCAAGGGCTCGAACGGGTCGAAAGCGTCGCTTGTGGCCGCCGCCCTTGCGGCGCTAGAGCGCTAGGGACACCCGGGGGCCGTCGATGTTCTATCTGTTGTATCTCTACTACGCCGACGTCGCGAACGAGTATCCGCTGCTGAACCTGGTTCAGTACCAGACGGTGCGCGTCGCCCTGGCCATGGCCACGGCCATGATCGTCGCGGTGGCGATGGGCAGCCGGTTCATCTCCTTCATGCGGGTCAAACAGGGCAAGGGTCAGCCGATCCGCGCCGACGGGCCGGTCTCGCACCTTTCCAAGGTCGGCACCCCCACGATGGGCGGACTGATGATCCTGGCGGGCATCGCCGTCGCCGTCTTCCTGTGGGGCGACCTGACCAATCCTTATATCTGGATCGTCTCCGGCGTAACGGCGGCCTTCGGCGTACTGGGCTTCATCGACGACTACGCCAAGGTGACGAAACAGACCTCGGCCGGCCTGACCTCGAAACAGAAGCTGCTGGCCCAGGTCGTCGTCTCGGTGATCGCCGGGGTGCTGGTGGTGCTCTGGATGACCCAGTCTCCCACCTCTCCGGGACTGGAGACCTCGATCGCCTTCCCGTTCTTCAAGGACGTGCTGCTCAACGTCGGCTGGTTCTACGTCGCCTTCGCCGCCTTCACGATGGTCGGCTTCTCCAATGCAGTGAACCTGACCGACGGACTCGACGGCCTCGCGATCGTGCCGGTGATGATGTCGGCGGCGGCCTTCGGCATCATCTCCTACCTCGTCGGCAACTTCATCTTTTCGGAGTATCTGGGCGTCCACCACGTGCCGGGCTCGGGCGAGCTGGCCATCTTCTGCGCCGCCATCATCGGCGGCGGCGTGGGCTTCCTCTGGTACAACGCCCCGCCGGCCAAGATCTTCATGGGCGACACGGGTTCGCTGGCTCTGGGCGGCGCGCTCGGCTCGATCGCCGTCGCCACCAAGCACGAGCTGGTCCTGGGCATCGTCGGCGGCCTGTTCGTCATCGAGGCCGCCTCGGTCATGATCCAGGTCGCCTATTTCAAGGCCACCAGGAAGCGCATCTTCCTGATGGCCCCGATCCACCACCATTTCGAGAAGATGGGCTGGCCGGAATCGACCGTCGTCATCCGCTTCTGGATCGTCGCCGCCATGCTGGCGCTGGTGGGGCTCAGCACGCTGAAACTCCGGTGAGGGCGCGCATTGCTGCTCCCTCTCCCGTTGGGAGAGGGCTTGAGGCTCGGAGAGCGCAGCGATCCGCAAGCCGAAAGGGTGAGGGGCGGATGGTGCGAATGAGGCGAGGTCGAACCCTCACCCTTTCGCGCAAGTCCGATCGCCTGCGGCTCTCGGGCGCTCAAGCCCTCTCCCACCGGGAGAGGGAAGCATGACCCCGGTCCCCGGCTTCGAAGGCCGTCGCGTCGCGGTGTTCGGCCTCGGCCGCTCGGGCATCACCGCCGCCCGCGCCCTCAAGGCCGGCGGCGCAGAGCCCATCCTGTGGGACGACGGCGTCTCCGGCCGCATGCAGGCCGGGGCCGAAGGGTTCGAGGTCGAGGACCTGACCACGGCCGACTGGTCGGACTTCGCGGCCCTCGTCCTGTCGCCCGGCGCGCCACTGACCCACCCGAAGCCCCACTGGACCGTCGACAGGGCGAAGGCTGCCAATGTCCCGGTCATCGGCGACATCGAACTGTTCGCCCGGGCCATCGCCGCCACCCCGGCCTCCCTGCGGCCCAAGGTAATCGCCATCACCGGCACCAACGGCAAGTCGACGACCACGGCCCTGATCGGCTGGGTGCTGAAACAGGCAGGCATGAAGATCGCCGTCGGCGGCAACATCGGCATCGGCGTCCTCGCCCTGCCGCCCCCCGCCGAGGTCCAGGCCTATGTGATCGAGGTCTCCAGCTACCAGCTCGACCTGACCACCAGCTTCGCCCCCGACGTCGCCATCCTGACCAACATCAGCCCCGACCACCTCGACCGCCACGGCGGGATGGAGGGTTATGTTTCGGCGAAGCGACGGTTATTCCAGCATATGAGCGGGGCATGTGACTCTCCGGCGGATGATAAGAAGCTTGCGGTTATCGGGATCGACGAAGAGCCCGGACTGGAAATCCTCCGTGAACTCCAATCCTTTGGTTGGGTCGCCCTGAGCGTGTCCACACGCCCTTCTCCCCTTGCGGGAGAAGGTGGCAGCCGAAGGCTGACGGATGAGGGGTCACACCGGCCGGTGGAGCGGATCGATCAAGCCCCCAACTTCGGCGGTCAGCGTGACCCCTCATCCGTCTCGCTGCGCGAGCCAACTTCTCTCGCAAGGGGAGAAGGAATTGTCGCGCACCCAGGGTGTCTGGTGCTCTCGGGGGGCCAGATCATCGACGTCTCCGCAGCCTGCTCGCTCCCCGGTCGTCACAACGCCCAGAACGCCGCCTTCGCCTACGCTGCCGCCCGCGCCATCGGCGTGTCGCATGAGGCCGCCGTCGCAGGCCTGATGACCTTTCCCGGCCTCGCCCATCGCATGGAGACTGTCGGCCAGCTCGGCGCCGTCCGCTTCGTCAACGACTCCAAGGCCACCAACGCCGACGCCGCGCGTCAGGCCCTCATGTCTTACCCGACCAGCTTCTGGATCGCCGGCGGGCGGGCCAAGGACGGCGGCATCGCCGAACTGGCCGACCTCTTCCCCCGCGTCGCCAAGGCCTACCTCATCGGCGAGGCGGCCGAGGATTTCGCCGCCACCCTCGGCGACATCCCCCACGTCATCGCCAGGGACATGGCCACGGCCGTCGCCCTCGCGTCCGAGGACGCCGCGAAAGCCGGCGGCGACCCCGTCGTCCTCCTCAGCCCCGCCTGCGCCAGCTTCGACCAGTTCCCCGACTTCGAGGCGCGCGGAGAGGCGTTCCGGGCCGCCGTTCTTAACCTCGGGGCTACGCCTTTCGTTCAGGGTTGAGAAACCATGACCCAGGCTGTCTACTCCCACCCCTTCTCGCGCAACGACCAGAGCCCGATCGCCCAGTGGTTCTGGACGGTGGATCGCGGCCTGCTCGGCGCGGCGCTCGCCCTCATGGGCCTCGGCGTCATGCTGTCGTTCGCCTCGTCCCCGGCCGCCATCCTGGCCGACGAGTCGATCACCGACCCCTTCCACTATGCCTGGCGCATGATCGTCTGGGCCAGCGGCGGCATCGGCCTGATGCTGACCATGTCGCTGCTGTCGCCCCGCGGCGTGCGACGGATCGCGGTCCTGGGCCTGCTCGGCTCCATTGTCGTCATGGCCATGCTGCCCTTCATCGGCGACACGGTGAAGGGCGCGGCCCGCTGGGTGAACCTCGGCCCGTTCAGCCTCCAGCCCTCCGAGTTTGCCAAGCCCAGCCTGATCGTCTTCGCCGCCTGGATGTTCGCCGAAGGCCAGAAGGGGCAGGGCGTGCCCGGCGTCTCCATCGCCTTCGGCTTCTACGTCGTGACCGTGGCCCTGCTGCTGATCCAGCCGGACATCGGCCAGACGCTTCTGATCACCACCACCTTCATGGCCGTCTTCTTCATGGCCGGCGTACCCCTGCGCTGGGTCGCGGTGCTGGGCGGGATGTTCGTCGCCGGCATGACCGCCATCTATCTGCTGTTTCCCCACGTCCAGGCGCGCGTCGCCAAGTTCGTCTCGCCCGGCGTCGAGGACACCCACCAGATCGACCGCGCCTCCGAGGCCATCCGCGCCGGCGGCCTGGTCGGACGCGGCGTGGGCGAGGGGGTCATGAAACGCTCCGTCCCCGACCTGCACACCGACTTCATCTACTCCGTCGGCGCCGAGGAGTTCGGCCTGGTCCTCAGCCTCGTCATGATCGGCCTCTACGCCTTCATCGTCTTCCGCGGCATGGGCCGGGCGATGAAGCTGAACGATCCATTCGAACAGACGGCGGCGGCCGGCCTGTTCATGCTGATCGGCCTGCAGGCGTCCATCAATGTCGCGGTGAACCTGAACCTGATCCCGACCAAGGGGATGACCCTGCCCTTCATCAGCTACGGCGGCTCCTCGATGATGGCCATGGGCCTGACCATGGGCTTCGCCCTGGCGTTGACGCGCCGTCGTCCCGGCGCCTACGAGCCCGGAGCAAGCCTCCAGCGGCCGCGCCGGTTGTTGATGCCGTAAACGCCTTTTCCCTTCTCCCCTTGGGGGAGGGCAGGTCGCGTAGCGACCGGGTGGGGGCGGCAAGGCAAGTTCCCGGAGGCGTGTCCGGATCGCGGGGTCGCCCCCACCCGGTCTCCGCTTCGCTCCGACCACCCTCCCCCGAGGGGGAGGGAGAGGATGACGACTGGCGGCGCGTCGGTTAAGCCACCTCCATGACCAAACTCTGCGTCGTCGCCGCCGGCGGAACCGGCGGCCACATGTTCCCGGCCGAGGCCCTCGCCCGCGAGATGGCCTCGCGCGGCTGGCGCGTGGTCCTGGCCACTGACCATCGCGGCGAACAGTATGCCCAGGCCTTCCCGGCCGAGGAGCGTCTCGCCCTCGACGCCGCCACCGGCGCCGGTCCCATCGGCCTGATCAAGGCCGGCGTCGCCATCGTGCGCGGCATCGGTCAGGCCCAGACCGCCTTCAACCGCCTGGACGCCAGTGTCGTCGTCGGCTTCGGCGGCTATCCGTCCGCCCCCGCCCTGGTCGCCGCCATCCTGCAGAAGCGCCCGACCCTGATCCATGAACAGAACGCCGTCCTCGGCCGCACCAACCGCGCCCTCGCCCCCCACGTCCGCGCCGTGGCCTCGTCCTTCCCGACGCTGGAGCGCGCCTCGCCGGCCGTGAAGGCCCGCGCCCAGGTCGTCGGCGCCCCGGTCCGCGCCGACATCCGCGCCCTGTTCGACCGCGCCTGGGCGCCTCCGGGCGACGGCCTCATCCGCATCCTCGTCACCGGCGGCAGCCAGGGCGCCCGCCTTCTTTCCGAGACCACGCCTCGAGCGCTCGCCGCCCTGCCGGACGCCATCAAACGCCGCCTCAAGGTTCAGCAGCAGTCCCGCCCCGAAACCCTGGAGACCTCGCGCCAGATCTACCTCGATGCCGGGATCGAGGCCGAGGTCGCCCCCTTCTTCCGCGACATGGCCTCCCGCCTGTCCGCCGCCCACCTGGTCATCGGCCGCGCCGGCGCCTCGACCTGCGCCGAGCTGGCGGTCGCGGCCATGCCGTCGATCCTGATCCCGCTGAAGATCGCCACCGACGACCACCAGCGTCTCAACGCCAGACTGCTGACCGACGTCGCCGCCGCCGAGGTCATCCTCGAGGACGACGTCACCGTCGCCGCCATGGCCGCCGCCGTCGCGGGCGTCCTCGCAGACCCCGCGCGCCTTGCCTCCATGAGCGCCGCGGCCCGCTCCGTGGCCATACCCGACGCGGCCCAACGCCTCGCGGACCTCGCCGAGGCTACGGCCGGATGACCGGCGCGGCCCTGCCGCCGGTGGGAACGGAAGACGCCGTTGACACGCTGTTTGCGTCCATGCCCCCCGAAATCACCAACCTGACCCGCCAGATCGTCACCCTGTGGCGCCAGTTCTACTGGCTGCCGGAGTGGCTCGTGGTCGCCATCGTGGTGACCGTCTTCGTCGGCGCCGGCTGGATCATCCACCGCATCGTCTTCTCCATTCTTCGCCGCGTCGTGAAGAACCGCGACCTGTACTGGCGCGGGGTGCTCGAACGGGTCCGCAAGAAACTGCGCATCCTGATTATCCTGATCGCCATCGGCTTCTCGATCACCGTCTCGCCGCTGGACCCGGAGCCGTCCCAGAGCGTCCGCGCCGTCATCCTGTTCCTGACCATCCTCGTCCTCGGCTGGATCGTCGCCGGCGCCGTCGACATGTGGGCCGTGGTCCATCTCCGTAAGTTCAACATGCAGACCGAGGACAACCTGGTCGCACGCAAGCACGTCACCCAGACGCGCATCCTGCAACGCGCCGCCGTCATCCTCATCGGCCTGATCACCGTGGCCCTGGCCCTGATGACCATTGGGGCCGTGCGTCAGTGGGGCGTCTCGCTGCTGGCCTCGGCCGGCGTGGTCGGCATCATCGCCGGCCTCGCGCTCCAGCCCTATCTGACCAACCTGATCGCCGGCATCCAGATCGCCACCGCCCAGCCCATCCGCATCGACGACGCCGTCATCGTGGAAGGGGAGTGGGGCACGGTCGAGGAGATCACCTCCACCTATGTCGTGATCAAGCTGTGGGACTGGCGGCGGATGATCCTGCCGCTCAGCTATTTCATCGAGAAGCCGTTCCAGAACTGGACACGAGAGACGTCACGCCTGATCGGCACGGCCATGCTCTGCGTCGATTACGAGGCCCCGATGGACCGCCTCCGCGCCGAGCTGGAACGCATCTGCAAGGCGTCTCCGCTGTGGGACGGCGATATCGTAAACCTCCAGGTCACCGACATCACCGACCGCGTCGCCCAGGTCCGCTGCCTCGCCAGCGCCCGCTCGGCCCCGGTGGCCTTCGACCTGCGCTGCGAGATCAGGGAGAAGATGCTGGCCTTCATGCGGGACGAATGCCCGGAAGCCTTGCCTCAAGATCGCATCGCCATCGAGCGAAACCCCTCTCCTCTCCCGGTGGGAGAGGGCTTGAGGCCCGCAGAGCGATAGCGATGCGCCTTGGCCGAAAGGGTGAGGGCCGTGCGTTTCCGGTGGGGTTCGACCCTCACCCTTTCGCGCAAGTCTGATCGCCTGCGGCTCCCAGGCGCTCAAGCCCTCTCCCACCGGGAGAGGGATTACTCCGCCATCGCCGCCCGCCCGATCCTGACCGCAGCCTCCACCGTCGTCGCCACAACCTTCTGCTCCACGGTCCCACACGCCACCGCCAGCAACTCCGCCGCATCCCCGCCGGGCGCCGCCGGATAGGCCGGCTGCCCTTCCGGCGTGCTCGGTCCCTCGGCTCCGCCGACCGCCACCGAGGCGAAGTCCAGCCGGTCCGCCGTCCCGACATCACAGCCGAACCGCCACCAGGACCAGCCCCCCAGATACCGTGTCGTCCCGACCGTGAAGTCCTCCTCCACGACCTGCAGCGACCGCATCCGCACCCCGTCCGGCTCCCGCCGGATCGTGGCCGCATCCGCGAACACGACGAACCGCCCGATCCCGGTCAGGACCAGCGCATGCGCCTCGGGCGGGAGAGGCGCAGCGTCCTGGATCACGCGACCAGCGTCTCGGCCTGGGTCAGGTCCACGCTGACCAGCTGCGACACGCCGCGCTCGGGCATGGTCACGCCGTACAGCCGATCCATCCGGCTCATGGTCACCGGGTTGTGGGTGATGACGATGAACCGCGTGTCCGTCCGGTTCCGCATCTCGTTCAGCATCCGGCAGAAGCGATCGACATTGGCGTCGTCCAGCGGCGCATCCACCTCGTCCAGCACGCAGACCGGCGCCGGATTGGCCAGGAAGACCGCAAAGATCAGCGCCGCCGCCGTCAAGGCCTGCTCGCCGCCGCTCATCAACGACATGACCGACAGTCGCTTGCCCGGCGGACAGGCGAAGATCTCCAGTCCGGCCTCCAGAGGATCGTCGGACTCGACCAGTTTCAGCTCCGCCTGCCCGCCGCCGAACAGGGCCTCGAACAGGCTCTTGAAGTTGTCGTTGATGACGTCGAACGCCGCCACCAGCCGCTCACGCCCCTCGGCGTTCAGTTCGTCAATGCCGTCGCGCAGCTTCGCAATGGCGCCGGTCAGGTCCGACCGCTCCAGCCGCATGGTCTGCAGCCGCTCGCCGTACTCCTCGGCCTCGTCCTCGGCCAACAGATTGACCGCGCCGAGCATCTCCCGCTCGCGCTCCAGACCGAACAGCAGGCTCTCCGCCCCCGCCGCGTCCGGTGGCCGGGCGATGGCGTCGTCGGTCAATTTCTGGCCCAGCTCTTCCGGCGACATCTGTGCCGTCTCGCGGACGTTGTTCCCGGCGTCCAGCAGCCGTTCGGCTGCCGCCTCCGACCGCGCCGCCAGACCGGCCCGGGCCTCGCGCGCGCTCGCCGCCGTCGCATCGGCCGCCCGGCTGGTGCGATCCGCCTCGCCGGCCTGCGCCTCCGCCACCGCCAGAGAATCCGCCGCCGACTTCCGCCGCGTCTCGGCCGAGGTCAGCATGTCCATCAGCTTCGATCGCTGTGCAGCCAACGCTTCCGGCGCCCGTTCGGCCTGCAACAGCAACGCGGCCGTCTTGTCCGTGTCGCCCTCCAGCACCGTGATCCGCGCCGTCGAATCCTTGGCCCGCGCCGCCCAGCTGTCGCGCTCCCGCGTCAGGGAGCCCAGCCGGTGCTCGCGTCCGGCCCGGTCCCGCGCCTCTGCATCCCGGTCCGCCCGCGCCCCGGCCGCAGCGCCACGCGCCGCATCCGCCGCCGTGCGCGCCGTCGCCAGCTCGGCCTTCAGTCCCGCCAGCGTCTCGGATGGCGCGTCGGTCGCCAGCGCCTCGGCCAGCGCCGCCTCCGCCGCCTCATGCTCGACCGCCAGCCGCTCCAGCGTCTCGTCCAGCGCCGTCGCCCGCGCCTCGCGCCGCGCCTGTTCATTGGTCAGCCGCTGCACCGCGTCCCGCGCCGTGGTCACGGCCTTGTCGGCCGCGAAGGGCAGCAGCCGCGCCGCCTTGACCGCCTCTTCCGAAACGCGGAACGCCTCGGTCGCCGCCTTCAAAGCCGCCTGCGCCGTCTCCAGCGCCGGCTTGCCCGCATCGATGTCCGCTTCCAGTTCGGCCAGCCGCGTGCGCTGGGCCAGCCTTACGGCCGCCGGCCGTGGCGCATCGGCCCGGCTGACGAACCCATCCCAGCGGTAGAGGTCGCCCTCGCGCGTCACCAGCCGCGCCCCGACCGGCAGCGACTTTGCCAGACCCGCCGCCTCCGCCTTCGCCGCCACCCCGCAAAGGGCCAGCCGCGCCGCCAGCGCCGCCGGCGCCGTCACATGCTTGCCCAGCGGGTCGATCCCGACAGGCCACAAGGGCTCCGGCACGTCCGCCCCGCCCCAATAAGCCGCCGCCTTCGCATCCAGCGCCGCGTCCAGGTCGTCGCCCAAGGCCGCCGCCAGAGCGGCCTCGTATCCCTTGTCCGCCCCGACCTGGTCGAGCGCCGGAGGATGGTCCCGCCGCCCCGAGACCAGCAGCGACGCCAGCCCCCGCGCCTCGGTCTGCAACCGCCCCATCCGATCCTCGGCCGCCCGCGCCGTCGTCCGCGCCTCCTGCTCGGCCCGCGCGCGTTCCGCCCGATCGGCCTCGGCGGCTTCCACACCCGCCCGTGCCTCGGTCAGCGCCGCCGTCGCCGTCTCCAGCGCCTCGCGCGCGGCGGCCAGTTCCGGCGTCTCCAGCGGCCCCAGCGCCTCGCGCTCCCGTCTGGCGCCGTTCAGGGCCGCGACCGCCCGCGCCACCCGCGCCTCGGCGTCCCGCTTCCGCGCCGTCTCGGCATTCGCGCGCGCCTCGACCGCCGCCAGCGAGCCCGCCAGCCGTTCGACCTCGGCGTCGGCCGCGCGCCGACTCTCTTCCGCCGCCTCCAGCGCCCGCTCCAGCTCCGGCCCGCGCCCGGGCGCCGCCGCGATCTCGGCCGTCAGCACCTCCAGCTGGGCGCCCAGCCGGGTCAATTCCGACTCGGCGTCGCCCGACATGGCGATCTCGCGTTCGGTGTCATTGGCGATCCGCTGCGCCTCGGCGGTCAGACGGTCGACCTCCGCCCGCGCCGACTGCTCGGCCATGTCCAGCCGGTCGCGCTCCAGCGAGGCCCGGTGCAGCAGGGCTGCCGCCACCGCATCCTCTTCCCGCGCAGGCTTCAGCCCCTCCTGCGCCGACAGGGCCGCCGTCTGGGCCTTCGCCGCGTTCGCCGTCGCCTCGGCGACCGCCCGGTCCGCCGCCGCCAGTTCCGACGCCGCCGCCTCCGCCGCCAGCCGCGCGTCGTTCCAGCGCACGAACAGCAGGGCCGCCTGCAGGGCCCGGATCTCGGCCGAGATCTTCTTGTACTTCTCCGCCTGCCGCGCCTCGCGCTTGAGCCGCGTCAGGGCCGTCTCCAGCTCGCGCCCGATGTCGTCCAGCCGTTCCATATTGGCCTCGGCCGCCTTCAGCCTTAGCTCCGCCTCGTGCCGCCGAGTGTGCAGGCCCGCCACCCCGCCGGCCTCCTCGAGGATCCGCCGCCGGTTCTGCGGCTTGGCCGCGATCAGCTCGCTGATCTGCCCCTGACGCACCAGGGCCGGAGAGTTCGCCCCCGTCGAGGCGTCGGCGAACAGCAGCTGGACGTCCCGCGCCCGCACCTCCTTGCCATTGATGCGATAGGTCGAGCCCTGGCCCCGGTCGATCCGGCGCGACACCTCGATGATGGCGCTGTCGGTGAAGGGCTGGGGCGCGCGCCTCTGGGCGTTGTCGATGGTCAGCTGGACCTCGGCGTGGTTCCGGGGCGGGCGGTTCGAGGCCCCGGAGAAGATCACGTCGTCCATGCCCGTGCCGCGCATGGCCTTGGCCGAGTTCGCGCCCATGACCCAGCGCATGCTCTCCAGCACGTTCGACTTGCCGCAGCCGTTCGGTCCCACGATCCCCGTCAGGCCCGGCTCGATCCAGACCTCCGCCGGGTCGACGAACGACTTGAAGCCGACGAGCCGGAGGCGCTGGAACTGCATGCCTTCGTCAGCTGCGGGGCAGCAGGGGCCGGATCGCAGCGGACAGACCGTCCAGCGAGGTGTCCGACACGGCGCGCCCGTTGACGAAGAAGCTCGGCGTGCCCTGGACCCCGGCAGCCGTGGCGCCCGCGATCTCGGCGCGGATGCCGTTCAGCGTCGCCGGATCGGCCAGACAGGCGTCGATCTCGGCCTGGGTCCGGCCGCTGGCGGCGACCCCTGCGGCATACCAGTCGGCCAGCGGCGCGCCGTCGATGATCGCAGCCTGACCGGTCATGAAGGACGAGGCCACCTCGTAGAATCGCGCCGAAGCCGCGCAGCGGGCGATGCCGGCGGCGCGCGCCGCGACCTGGCCCGGCGCGGTCGGCAGGTTACGGTAAACCAGCCGAACCTGGCCGGTGTCGATGAACCGCGCCTTGAAGGCCGGCAGGACGGTCGTGTGCCAGTGGGCGCAGTGCGAGCAGACGAACGAGGCGTATTCGATCACCGTCACCGGGGCGTCGGCGCGGCCCAGCACCCGGTCGGCGCTCGTCACGGCGGGCGGTGCGGGCGTCTGGGCGGACGCCGCCATCGGGGTGGCGACCAGCGCCAGCATCAGGACCAGCGAACGGATCATTTGGCCAACTCTGCTTCGATGGCTGGGGCCAGGTCGGCCATGACCGTGCCCTCGCCGCCGGGCGAGGACACCTGGCGGCCGTTGACGAAGAAGGTCGGGGTGTTGATCACGCCCGCGTCCGTCGCCGCTTTCACCCGGGTCTCGAGCGCGGCGATGGCTTCCGGGTTGGTGACGCAACGGGTGAACGCCGCCTCGTCGATGCCCACGCCGCCGGCGATGCGGATCAGGCTGTCGCGCGGGTTGGTCCCCGTGCGCCATTCCGTCTGGCTCTCCATGATGGCGTGGATGACGTCGAAATACTTGTCCGGTCCGGCGCAGCGGGCCAGCAGGAAGCCGGCTGCGGCGACCTCGGCCGGCGGCGTCGGCAGTTCTCGGAAGACGTAGCGGACCTTGTTGGTGTCGACATAGGCGGCCTTGAATGCCGGCCAGGTGTTCTGCTGCCACAGGGCGCAGTGCGGGCAGGTGGGCGAGGCGTATTCGACCACGGTGACCTTGGCGCCTTCGGCGGCGCCCAAGGCCATGTCGCCGTCGACGACCGCCTTCGACCCCCCGCACGAGGCGAGGGCCAGGGCGGAAAGGGCGAGGAACAGGTTGCGGAACAGGATCATCGGATCAGCTCGCAGCTATGGCGGCGTCGATCTTTTCCGACAGCCCGCTCAGCGAGCTGTCGGCGACATGTTCGCCATTGACCATGAAATAGGGGGTGCCCGTCACGCCGGCGTCGAGCGCCGACTTGATGCGCGTGTCCATCGCCTTGATCGCATCGGCGTCGGTGACGCAGGCCTGGAACTGCTCTTCCGACAGGCCCGCGCCGTTGGCGATGCGCAGCAGGACGGAGCGGGGCGGGACGCCGCCGAAAATCTCGTTCTGGCTGGCCATGATCTCGTGGATCACCGGGAAATATTTGTCCGGCCCGGCGCAGCGCGCGATCAGGAAGCCGGCGACGGCCACGGATTCAGGCGCGGTCGGGAATTCGCGGAAGATGTAGCGGACCTGGTTGGTGTCGACGTATTTGGTCTTGAACTCCGGCCAGACCTGATCCTGCCAGGCGGCGCAGTGGCTGCAGGTGACCGAGGCGTATTCGACCACAGTGACCTTGGCGCCTTCCGGGGCCCCCAGCGCCATGTCGCCCTCGGCCGGGGCGCCGGTCTGGGCGCCGGAACAGGCCGCCAGCATCGTCATGGCCGCCAGGGCGGCTCCGGTCACGGCCGCGCGGCGGCTCATGGAGGCGTATTTGAACGGGCCGCTGGCGCGCATGGCGTCTTCCTTAAGAACTCAAGTTCCGGATGATCGCGCGATTCCCCGACGGCTGCGCGAATTCCATGGTTGTCGAGAACAGGTGCGGCGGAAAAAGGTCAAGAGCCAGCCGTCGGAATCTGATTGGGCGGCGACGGGGTAGCGACGCATTGTGGAGGTCATGCCGCCGGAAGCGGATCTTCAGTCTCCTCTCGGTAGACGTCTGATTTGCGCCACGAGCGGACACAGGATGCTGCCGGAAAACGGACATTCGACCAAACTACGATGGCGGGTCATGCGAAGACGGAGCGGCTCCACGGCACACCGACCAGCCGATCGGTAGCGGACGGGTGACCCGGGACGCGGCCGCAGCTTGACCCATCCTCGAATTCGTGTCGAAGCGGGGCTTCTGCACGGCGACATCGCGGGACTGATCACCGCTGAACGCGCCGTCCATGGGAGATTGCCCGGTGAAACGAGTTACGCTGATCCTCTCGGCGGCGTTGGCCGTGGCGGCTTGCGCGTCCGCGCCGGCGACTGCGCCCAAGCCAGAAGCCCGCTCCTACCACGTGAGCGAGAACGCGTCGGCCGACGTGGACGCTGCGTTGGCGCGGGCCAGGCAGTCGGGCAAACGGGTCCTGTTGGTGATGGGAGCCAACTGGTGCGGCGACAGCCGCGCCCTCGCGGGTTGGCTGGCGACCGATCGCTTCGCCGAACTGATCGAACGCAAGTACGAACTGGTCTTCGTGAACATCGGAATGCCAAGCAGCGGTGACGGACACAATCTGGGCATCGCCACTCGGTTCGGCATTCAGGAGTTACCGGGTCTGCCGAATGTGCTGGTGCTTACAGGTGACGGCGTTCTGGTGAACCCAACGACGGCAACCAGTTGGGGGAACGCCAGGAGTCGTACGGGCGACGCAATCTACGATGAGTTGGCGGCCCTGGCCGATCTGCGAGTCTGAACCGGTAAGACCCGTCGACCAGGCGACAGCTGCCGGCAGTTGGGAGTGAGCTCGCGCGGCAGCGAAAACTGGCCGGCACGCTTGATCCTGTCGGCTCGGCGCCAGAACCGGACATTCATGCACCGGCGGTGGGCTCACATTCGCTCCGCTGCCAGAAGCGGACGCCCACCGGCCTCAAAAGGCTCACGCGCCCCCTACCGCCCGCGCCTCTTCGCCGCATCCGACAGCACGGCCCGGCCCAGGTTCGCCAGCGCCGCCTTCAGCCCGTCCGGCGCGGCCTCGACCGACTTGGCCAACTCCGCCTCCGCCGCCGCATCCAGAGGGGCCGTCCTGAGTCAGGCGAAGGTCAGGCCGCGAGCCGCCGCCGCTGGATGTAGAGCGCAGCGCCACCCGCCAGAATCAGTCCGAACAAGATCATCGCCCATTCCGACATCGTCGGCACAGGCGCCGGCGCCGCAGCCGGCGCGATGAACTGGCCCATCGACACGGGCCCGGGGCTCACGCCGATGGTCGTGATCAGCGCCATCGTCGTCGCATTGAAGACGCTGACGTTGCTGCTGTTCTGATTGGCGACATAGAGCTTGCTTCCATCGGGCGTCGTCGAGACGCCGATGGGGCCGGTTCCGGCCGCCACGGTGGTGACGGCGTTGTTGGCCGTCGCGATGCGCGAGACAGTGCCTGCCGAGAAGTTCGACACATAGATTGCCGACCCATCGGGCGAGCGGGTGATCCCCCAAGGGCCCGTACCGACCGGGACCGTAGTCACCGCGCCCCCCGCCAAGGTCAGGACGCTGACTGTATTGGCGCTGTAGTTCGGCACGTAGGCCGTCAGCCCGTCGGGCGAAAGGGCGATCTGCTTGGGTCCCGAAAAGCCTGTGTAGGTCGCGACAAGAGCGTTGGTGGCGATGGTCCGCGCCGTGACCGTATTGCCGAGCTCGTTGGCGATATAGAGGGTCGCGCCATCCGAACTCACTACCACGCCCGCAGCACGGTTTCCTCCGGTGAGAGTCGAGACCACGGCGTTGGTCGCGGTATTGATGACCGATACGGTTTGCGACGCCTGATTGGCGACGAACAGGCGCGTTCCGTCGGGCGATATCGCCAGACCGAAAGGCTGGACTCCGACGTTCACGGTGGTGATGACCGTGGCCGTGGCCGCATCGATCACCGTGACGGTGTCTGAACCCAGGTTTGTGACATAGACGCGGGTCGGGGTCGCCAGGAGACCGTAGGGGTTATTGCCCACTGGCGCTGTCCCCGCCACGACCGTGTCCGTCGCCGTGTTGATGCGCAGCACGTTTTCCGGGCCGCGATGGCCGATCCAGGCGGTCTGGGCCGACACGGGCGTGGCGGCGCAAGCCGCCGCTAGGGCGAGCCAGCCGAACAGACGGCGGACCGAAAAGGCGGGGCGAAACGCCCCCGAAACGGGCGATGGATGCACTGGTTTTCCCCCTGCGCGTGAAGACGGCATGGGTCCGACCATACGCTTTCCGTAATGCTGGTTTTTCGAACCAAGTCAGACGCTTGACCCTGTCTATTTCTGACAACCAGAAAGAACGATGGTCGTTGAGAGGGGGCTTGACCCCTACCGCCCGCGCCCCTTCGCCGCATCCGACAGCACGGCCCGGCCCAGGTTCGCCAGCGCCGCCTTCAACGCGTCCGGCGCGGCCTCGACCGACTTCGTCAGCTCCGCCTCCGCCGCCGCGTCCAGCGGGTCGATCCGCCGCCGCGCGCCCTTCGTCGAGGCGGCGATCTGGGCCAGGGGCTTTACCGGCCCCTGGGCGATGCGTAGCTTGTCCACCGCTCCGGGGCCGAGGAACAGGTTCACCCGCGCCAGGATGTCGGCTGACTGATGCTGGACCAGCAGGGCCGCCGGGCCCGCGACGCGCAGCTCCAGCGTCCCGCCGGTTCCGGCCCGCCCCTTGGTCAGTTTCTGCGGTCGGGTGACGCGAGCCAGCTGGTCGCCGACGATCTCGCGCCAGCGGGGCTCCAGCGCGCCTGCGCCGCGCCCGAACTTCTCGTCCAGTTCGCGGATCAGAGGGGCCAGGGCCCGACCGGCCGGAGGCGTCGGGCGCGGCATGGGCCGGGTCCGTCGCCGCGACAGGATCTCGCGGGTCTCAGCGTCTGTGGGCAGATCGCGCGCCATGACCACACCCTAACCCAACCCGTTGAAACAATCACCGTGCACCCCGGCGAAGGCCGGGATCCGGATGGCGGATGCGGTGGTGGGATCAGCGGAATTCATAAGACATCCCTGCTGTCCCTGTCTGTGATCTGGACCCCGGCCCTTGGTTTATCCTCGGGCCGGCGAAGCCGGACCCGGGGGCCGGGGTGCACGGGGAGGGGACAAGTCGGAGGATGACGGGATAAGAACAGGCAATGCCTCCCGCCGACATCGCCACCCTGCGCGCCGCCCTGCTGGCCTGGTACGACGCCCATGCCCGCACCCTGCCGTGGCGCGCGCCGCCGGGTGCGGCCGAACGGACCGACCCCTACCGCGTCTGGCTGTCCGAGGTGATGCTGCAGCAGACCACCGTCCCTCACGCCGCCCCCTATTTCGAGCGGTTCACCGCGCGCTGGCCGACCGTCAAAGATATGGCGTCGGTGGAGGACTCAGACCTGATGGCCGCCTGGGCGGGGCTCGGCTACTATGCCCGCGCCCGCAACCTGCTGGCCTGCGCCCGCGCCGTGGCCAACGATCACGGCGGCGTCTTCCCCGACACAGAGGTCGCCCTTCTGGCCCTGCCGGGGGTCGGCGCCTACACCGCCGCCGCCGTCGCCGCCATCGCCTTCGACCGGCCGTCCAATGTCGTGGACGGCAATGTCGAGCGCGTCGTCGCCCGGTTGTTCGCCGTCGAGACGCCCGTCCCCGCCGCCCGGCCCGAGCTGAAACGCCTCGCCGCGGCCCTCGTCGCCGATGACCGCCCCGGGGATTGGGCCCAGGCCCTGATGGACCTCGGCTCCGGCATCTGCCGCCCGAAGTCCCCGCTCTGCCTGATGTGCCCGATCTCAGGCTTCTGCGCCGGCCGCGCGACCGGAGAGCCCGAACACTATCCGGTCAGGACGAAGAAGGCCGCCCGACCGCATCGTCAGGGCGTCGCCTGGGTCCTCCGCGACGACGGCGGCCGCATCGCCCTCGTCCGCCGCCCGGACAAGGGTCTCCTCGGCGGCATGGTCGGCCTCCCGACCAGCGACTGGACCGGGGGCACGCCGGACGCCTTCCCGCCGGTCGCCGCCGACTGGCCCGCCCTGATCTGGAAAGACGCGGGCGCCGTCGAACACGTCTTCACCCACTTTTCCCTGACGCTGGCCGTGCGCGTCGCGACGGGGCAGGGCGACTTCCTCTGGACGCCGGAAGCCGAGGCCCTGGCGGCCTTGCCGACGGTGTTCCGCAAGGCGCTGGAACGGGCTCTGGCAATGCAACCCACCTCCGTGCATCCCGGCGAAGGCCGGGGTCCAGATGGAAGACTCGCTGCTAAGGCCCACAAACCTTTGCGCAATCCCGGCCATCCCCATCGGTGATCTGGCCCTGCGGCCTTCCCCGGTTGCACGGAGGGCGGCCTACCGCGTCGTCACGATCCTGACCTCGCCGACGCGGTTCCTCGGCATGACCACCACCTGGTCACCCAGCCGCTCGAAGGCCAGGTCGAGGACGGCGTCGCCGACCTGGAGCCGGCTGACGGTCAGCCGCTCGATCCCGGCGGGCAGTGTGGGGGCGTCGATGGTCACGGTCTTCGTCAGGGCGTCAATCGACACCCCCAGCGAAGCCTGCAGCATCAGGAATACCGACCCTGCCGCCCAGGCCTGGGGCAGACAGGCGACCGGATAGGCGATCGGTCCCTCGCCCGGCTCCCGCTCGAAGCCGCAGAACAGCTCCGGCAGGCGCATCTGGAAATGGCTGGCTGCGGCGTAGATCTCGCCCAGGATCATCCCGACCGCGTCCCTCTCGCCGTAGCGGGCCATGCCGGCGACCCCCAGCGAGGTGTCGTGCGGCCAGACCGAGCCGTTGTGATAGCTCATCGGATTGAACCGGGCCTGCCCCCTCGCCAGCGTCCGCAGGCCCCAGCCCGAGCGGAACTCCGCGCCCAGCAGCCGCTTCGTCACAGCTGCGGCCCGCGCCGGAGACGGCAGGCCGGTGAACATCAGATGGCCGGCGTTCGACCCGATGGCCTCGCAGGGGTTCCCGTCGCCGTCCAAAGCGATGGCGTAGAACTGCTCATCCTCCATCCAGAACCGGTCCTCGACGAGCAGCCGGACCTCCTCGGCCTGCTGGTTCCAGGCCGGGGCCCGTGCGTCGCCCAGCAGTGCGCCCAGATCGGCCATCGCCCGCCAGGCCGCAAAGGCGTAGCCTTGGACCTCCAGAAGGGCGATCGGCCCCTTCGGGAACCGGCCGTCGGAATGGAAGATGGAGTCCTCGGAATCCTTCCAGCCCTGGTTTGACAGGCCCGTTTCGGCCGCCCGGGCGTAGTCGATCAGCCCGTCGCCATTGCTGTCGCCATAGTCCCGCATCCACTCCGTCGCGGCGACCAGATTGGGCCACAGCGCCCGGATCGTCTCCTGATCGCCGGTTCGGCGGAACCAGGCGCCGGCCAGGGCGACGAACAGACAGGTGGTGTCTACCCCGCCGTAATAGAGGCCGAAGGGCACCTCCCCGAGCGCGCTCATCTCGCCGCCCCGGGTCTCGTGCATGATCTTGCCGGGCTGGCTGTCCTGGAAGGGCGAGACCTCTGTCGCCTGTCGCGCAGCCAGATAGGTCAGCACCCCCTTGGCCAGCGACGGATCGAGCCACAGCATCTGCCAGGCCGAGATGATCCCGTCCCGCCCGAACGGCGTCGAGAACCACGGCGTCCCTGCATAGGGATACGGCCCTGTCGGCAGGTCGGTGGTCAGCAGGGCGATGTCGGATCGCGACTGGTCCAGCCAGGCGTTGAAGCGCGGGCTTCGTGGGCCCCTCAGCGAGGCTCCCCGACGACGCCGGCGCCGCATCGCCAACCGCGCCTGCACCGCGTTCTCACGCCAGCGCTGGGCGTCCGGCGTCAGGCACATCTCGGGACCGCACTCGATATAGAGATCCAGTTCCTTGCCCATAGGCAGGCTGAGCATGAACTCGGCTCGCGAGCCGTTCAGTCGGGCGGGCGGTTCGGAAAACGCCAGGCAACTCGTCCGCACCACCGCGTCGAGCCCGGTATAGCGGAAGGTGACCCGACGTCCGTCGGTGGTCGGAACCTCGCCTGCGCCGCGCTTCTCGCGCAGGGTGCCACGCACCTGGAAGATGTCGGCGAAATCGGCTCCGAACTCGAAAGCCAGCGGTAACAGGACGTCCTCGATCCCGTGGTTCACCATCCGGACCCGCTCGAACAGCCGCCGGTCCCAGACAAACCGACGCCGCTCGATATGCAGCACCCCCGCCGGCGCCGACCGACCACCCATTGGCGGCAGGGGCCTGTTGGTCGTGTGGGCCGTGAAGAAGACGTTGTCTCGCGACACGCCCGAACTCAGCCGCGATGGCCTCGCCAGCCCCACGGTCATCACGAACCGTGAGAGGATCCGGGTGTCGCGGTCGAACAGGCCGTCGGCCCCGCCCCTCAGGTCTCCCCAGTTGTCCGCCACCAGGAAGGTGTCGCCGTCCTTCAGAGCCTGCAGAGTATCCAGGCCGCCGGTCTCCGCGCTTTCTGCGGCCGTCTGCTGAACCGAATAGCCGTCGTCCATGGGACCTCGCTGGCGCCCCCGCCTGGCACCAGCCTGGCGTGCGAATGCGATAGGACAATGGCCGAGGCGAGGTTAGGTTCAGGCGGAAACCGCAAAGCTCCGGTCTTCGTGAAGCGGAACCACCACATCGTCCAGGATCGCTTCGGCGTAAGGCTTCTTCGCCAGCAGGTCGCCGTAGACATCGAGATAGCGCCGGGCCATCGCCGCAGCCGAGAACCGCAGCTCGAAACAGGCCCTGACGGCCTCGCGGTCGAGCATGGGTGCGCGATCGGCGGCGGCTACGGCCTGCTCCAGGGTATCGACCAGGAAACCTGTCGCGCCGTCCTCGATGATCTCGGTGGTCGAGCCGCAGCGGAAGGCGACGACCGGCGTCCCACAGGCCATCGCCTCGATCATCACCAGGCCGAAGGGCTCGGGCCAGTCGATCGGGAAAAGCAGGGCCTCGGCGCCCCCAAGGAACTCCGACTTCTGGTGATCGCCGATCTCGCCGATGAACTCGATCAACGGGTTGCCGTCGATCATCGGTTTGATCCTGGTCTCGTAGTAGACCCGGTCCGCCGCATCGACCTTGGCCGCCATCTTCAGCCGCTTGCCCAGCTTGGTGGCGATCTCGATCGCCCGGTCGGGACGCTTCTCGGGCGAGATGCGACCGAGGAAGGCGAGGTAGCCCTTGGACTTCGGCGAGAAGACATACTGCTCCGCCGGCATCCCGTGGTGAACGGTGGCCTTCCAGTTGGCGAATGCCAGGGGGCGCCGCTGATCGTCCGAGATCGAGACCAGACCGAACTGCGGCCAGCGCTCATAGACCTCGGGCAGGTCCTTCATGTCGAGCCGCCCGTGCAGGGTGGTCAGGGTCTTGTTCGCGATCCGCTCGAAGAACGGGAAATGGATCATGTCAGTGTGGAAATGGATGACATCGAAGTCGTCCGCGCGACGCAGGACCTCCGCCAGCATGCTCATGTGCGAGGCCAGATCCGACTTGAGCGGCGCCGGATCCAGCCGGATCGCCTGGTCCCGGACAGGCACCAGCCTGGCCCGGGTCTGGGCCTCTGCCGATGCGAACAGGGTCACCTCATGGCCCAGATCGATCAGGGCGTCGGTCAGGTGGGCGACGACCCGTTCGGTGCCTCCGTACAGCTTGGGAGGGACGGCCTCGTAAAGCGGAGTGACCTGGGCGATCTTCATGATGGCTTACTCCGACCCGCTCAGCCGGGCCGTAGACATCAATGATATCGCAACGGCGCAGTTCCCTGAGGAACGAAGAATTTCAGCAAGGATTGCGGTGCGTTAGCGCGGACCCAAGGTCCGCTTTCCGACACTTCTGCGATCCGCCTCAAGCCGGTGCAGGACCTGGTCGAGGCTTATTGCATCCCAGCCCGCACCTCGGCGCGCAGGGCGTCGATCGAGCGCAGGCCCGTGTCGGTGCGGAAGCGCCAATAGGTCCAGCCGTTGCAGGCCGGCGCGTTCTCGAACAGCGCCCCCAGCTTGTGGATCGAGCCTGTCATGGCCCCTGATACCAGCGACCCGTCGGCCCGGACGCGAGCCTCGCGCTCGCCCTTGGGACAGTAGAGGACATCGCCCGGCGACAGCAGCCCGGCCTCGACCAGGGCGCCGAACGGAACCTTGACCTCGGCGCGTTTGGAGCCCGTGACCACGAGGTCCTCCGGCCGGGCCGGGATGACCGCCTTGATCCGCGTCTCGGCGACTTTGGCGTATTCGGGATCGCGTTCGATGCCGATGTAGTGACGGCCCAGCCGCTTGGCGGCCGCGCCGGTGGTTCCCGTGCCGAAGAAGGGGTCCAGGATCACATCGCCGGGCCGGGTCGCGGCCAGGATCACCCGGTGCAACAGGGCCTCGGGCTTCTGGGTTGGATGCGCCTTCTTGCCGTCCTCGCCCTTGATCCGCTCCTCGCCGGTGCAGAGCGCAAAGGTCCAGTCCGAGCGCATCTGGGTGTCTTCGTTGAAAGCCTTCAGCGCGTCGTAGTTGAAGGTATAGCGCTTCTGCTCACGGCTCTTGGCGGCCCAGATCAGGGTTTCGTGGGCGTTGGTGAAACGCGTGCCCTTGAAATTCGGCATCGGGTTGGTCTTGCGCCAGATGATGTCGTTCAGCACCCAGAACCCGAGGTCCTGGATCGCCGAGCCCAGGCGGAAGACATTGTGATAGCTGCCGATCACCCAGATCGAGCCCTCGTCCTTGAGGACGCGGCGGCATTCCTTCAGCCAGTCGCGGCAGAAGGAATCGTAGGCGGCGAAGCTGTCGAACTTGTCCCAGTCGTCATCGACCGCATCGACCTTGGAGTTGTCGGGTCGAAGCAGGTCGCCGCCCAGCTGGAGATTATAGGGCGGGTCGGCGAAGACCATGTCGACGGACTTGTCCGGCAGGGACCGCAGGATCTCGATACAGTCGCCCCGGTGGATAATGTCGGTCTTCAGGTCAGTCACGGATACGCTCCCGGGGAGTGGAGCCTGAACTAGTGAATCCTTACGGTTAAGGCGGAGTTGATTCCGTCACACTCGTGCATTCCCGAAAAGCCGTCGCTATGACGCAGGGATGATCGCTCGCCTTCGCCCCGTTCCGTTCGACCTCGGTCCCGTCCACTTCGTCGGCATAGGCGGGATCGGGATGAGCGGCATCGCCGAGATCATGCTCAAGATCGGCTATTCGGTTCAGGGTTCGGACGCAAAGTCGTCGGCGAACACCGAGCGGCTGGCAGCTCTGGGCGCCAGGATCTTCATCGGCCACGACGCCGCCCATGTCGGCGACGGCGTTTCCGCCGTCGTCTTTTCCACGGCGGTCAAGGCGACGAACCCGGAGATGATGATCGCGCGCGAGCGTCGCATCCCCCTGGTCCGCCGGGCCGAGATGTTGGCCGAGCTGATGCGGCTGCAGTTCTCGATCGCTGTGGGCGGCACCCACGGCAAGACGACGACGACCTCCATGGTCGCAGCCCTGCTGGACGCGGCGGGTCTGGACCCGACCGTGGTCAATGGCGGCATCATTAACGCCTATGGCACCAACGCCAAGGTCGGTGACGGCGACTGGATCGTGGTCGAGGCAGACGAGTCGGACGGCAGCTTCCTCCGCCTGAAATCCACCGTGGCCATCGTCACCAACATTGATCCGGAGCACCTGGACCACTACGGCGACTTCGACTCGGTGCGGAAGGCGTTCTGCGACTTCGTCGAAAACATCCCCTTCTACGGCTTCGCCGCCGTCTGTCTCGACCACCCCGAGGTCCAGCGGCTGGTCGCCCAGATCGATAACCGCCGGATCGTGACCTACGGCATGAACCCTCAGGCCATGGTCCGCGCCGACAACTGCCAGATGAGCCCGGACGGCTGCCGGTTCGACGTCGTGATCCAGGGGCGTGGCCTCGCCGCGCTGGAGGAGCCGGTGCGGATCACCGGCCTGCACCTGCCGATGGCCGGCTGGCACAATGTCGCCAATGCCCTGGCCGCCATTGCCGTGGCGCGGGAGCTGGACGTCTCGGACGACGCGATCCGGTCAGGTCTTGCGGCGTTCGCGGGTGTGAAGCGGCGCTTCACCACCACCGGCGTGGTGGGCGGCGTGCGCATCGTCGATGACTACGGGCATCACCCGGTCGAGATCGCCGCCGTCCTGAAAGCCGCCCGCCAGGTTGCCGAGGGACGCGTCATCGCCGTGGTCCAGCCGCATCGCTTCACCCGGCTGCGCGACCTGATGGATGAGTTCTCGACCAGCTTCTCGGATGCCGACAGCGTCATCGTCGCCGACGTCTACGCTGCGGGTGAGGCGCCGATCGAGGGCGTGGACAAACAGGCGCTGGTGGACGGCATCCGTCGCTACGGCCACCTTCGGGTCTCGGCGCTGGAGAACGCCGCCGTCCTGCCACGCGTGATCGCCGAGGAAGCCAAGGCGGGTGACGTGGTCGTTCTGCTGGGCGCCGGTGACATCACGGCCTGGGCCTACGCCTTGCCGGCGCAGCTGGAAGCGTTGGCCCAGTGATCTCTTCTTCTTTCGTCATCCTCCGGCGCGAAGCGACCGGGGGACCCAGCGGCGTGCGAGAGCGCGAACCTGTCGCCTGCACCCTTGTTTCCAACATCGTGCCTGCACAGATCGCCTTCGGCGCCGCTGGGTCCCCCGGTCTCCGCTGCGCTTCGCCGAAGGATGACGAAAGGGGAGGGCACGCATGAGCTGGCGTGACACCCTTCCTGCCGTACGCGGCAAGCTCCTCGTCGATGAGCCGCTGGCGCCCTTCACATGGTTCCGGGTGGGCGGCGCCGCCGAAGTCCTGTTCATCCCGGCTGATGCCGACGATCTGGCCGCATGCCTGAAGGCCATCGATCCGGCCGTACCTGTCACGGTGCTCGGCGTGGGTTCGAACGTCATCGTCAGGGACGGCGGGATCGAGGGCGTGGTCATTCGTCTGGCCGGCCGTCCCTTCGTCGGCATCACGACCGAAGGCGACACGATCACGGCCGGAGCCGGCGCGCTGGACGCCATGGTCGCCAAGGCCTCGGCCAGGGCAGGGCTGGGGGGGCTGGAGTTCTACGCCGGCATCCCGGGCACGATCGGCGGCGCCCTTACCATGAACGCCGGCTGCTATGGTTCCGAGACGAAGGACATCCTCGTCTCCGCCTGGGGTCTGACGCGGTCGGGCGAGCGGGTCGACTATTCGCTGGCCGACTTCGGCTACACCTACCGCCACTCCGAGGCGCCCGCCGACATTATCTGGATCGAGGCTGTCTATCGCGGCACGCCGGACGCGCCCGAGGCGGTCGCCGCCCGCATCGCCGAGATCACGTCTCGCCGCGAACAGACCCAGCCGATCCGGGAAAAGACCGGCGGCTCGACCTTCAAAAATCCACCCGGCCATTCGTCGTGGAAACTGGTCGACGAGGCGGGCTGGCGCGGAAAGCTGCACGCCGTCAGCGGTGGCGGCGCGAAGTTCAGCGAGCTGCACTCCAATTTCATGATCAACCCGGGTGAGGCGACCGCCGCCGACATCGAGGGATTGGGGGAAACTGTCCGCGCCGACGTTCAAAGTAAACTCGGCGTAAACCTCGAATGGGAGATCAAGAGGGTCGGCCGACCCCTGTAACCGCAGAACGCTCCCAGAACCCAGATGACCCGTCCCCTGTCAGAACTGCACGTCGCCGTCCTGATGGGCGGACTGTCCTCCGAAAGGGACGTGTCGCTGTCCTCGGGCGAGCAGTGCGCCAAGGCCCTGGAAGGGCAGGCGGCCCGCGTCACCCGCATCGACGCCGGCCGCGACCTGGCCCAGGTGCTGGCCGATCTGAAGCCCGACGTCGTCCTGAATGCGCTGCATGGCGAATGGGGCGAGGACGGCTGCGTCCAGGGCATCCTCGAGACGCTCCAGATTCCCTACAGCCATTCCGGCGTACTGGCCTCGGCCCTGACGATGGACAAGGACAAGACCAAGGCCGTGCTGGGCGCGGCAGGGGTCAAGGTGCCGGGCGGCGGGCTGTTCGACCGGCGCGAGGTGGCGCGTCGCCACGTGATCGAGCCGCCTTACATCATCAAGCCCAATGCCGAGGGGTCGTCGGTCGGCGTCTATCTGGTGCTCGCCGGGGCGAACGGCCCGCAGACCGAGGTCGGGGCCGACGACTGGACCTATGGCGAGAGGGTGATGGTCGAGCCCTACATTCCGGGCAAGGAGCTGGCCGTCGCCGTGATCGGCGAGGTGACCGGCCCGCGCGCGCTGACCGTCACCGACATCACCCCGGTGAAAGGCTTCTACGACTACGAGGCCAAATACGCGCCTGGCGGATCCGTCCACAAGCTTCCAGCCGATCTCCCCGCTCATGTTTTCGAGGCTGCGCTTCGGGAATCCGAGCAGGCGCATGCCGCGCTGGGGTGTCGGGGCGTGTCGCGAACCGACTTCCGTTATGACGATGTTAAGGACGAACTGGTCCTTCTGGAGGTCAATACCCAGCCCGGCATGACGCCGACCTCTCTGGTTCCGGAGCAGGCCGCCTACGTCGGGATGGGTTATCAAGATCTGGTCCGGTGGATGGTGGAGGACGCCTCATGCCCGCGGTAGTTCGCGGCGGTCGGCGCGCGAATGTCGCGCCTGCGCCCAAGCGAAGCGGGGGTCCGAAAGGGCAGGGCGGGCGCTCGCGCGGAGGCGCGCCTCGCAACGCCGGCGGCGTTCCCGGCAAGATGGCCGCGCTGGGCAAGCTGGATCTGACTCCGCGCGCCGTTGTTCTCTCGATCTGCGCGGGATTCGGCGTTCTGGCCCTGGTGCTGGCCACCGGCGCCCGGGCCGAGCGCATCGGCCAGTCGGTCACACACGGCATGGACCAGATCACCACCGGCATGGGGTTGAAGCTCCGCCGTGTGCACATCACCGGCGCCTCGGCCGAGGCAACCCCCGCGATCCAACGCGCGCTGAACGTTGAGGCAGGCCAGCCGATCACCAGCCTGGATCTCGATGCGTTGCAGGCCAGCATCCAGGCTGTCGGCTGGGTCAAGGAGGCGCGCGTGGTGCGACTGTTGCCCGATACCTTGATCGTCGAGGTCAGGGAACATGACCGCCTGGCTGTGTGGCAGACCGGCGGGCGCGTCTTCGTCATCGACGGCGAGGGCCGCGCCATCCCGGGCGCCGACGCCGGACGCTATCCGGGCTTGCCGCTGGTCGTCGGCGTCGGAGCGGACAAGGCGGCGGGCGACATCCTGCCTCTGCTGACGCAACGTCCCCGGTTGATGAGCCGGATCGACGCCCTGGTGCGTGTCGACGAGCGCCGCTGGGACCTGCGACTGAAGGACGGCGGCATCATTCAGCTGCCGGCCGTCAAACAGGAGGCGGCCCTGATCCAGCTTGACGCCCTGGACCAGCGCGAGCGGCTGCTGGAGCTGGGCTTTTCCCGCATCGACCTCCGAACCGAGGGCCAGGTCGCGGTCCGGCCGGGCGCCGGCGTCTAACAACACACAGTTTCGAGTAGGGCGGCAGGCATCATGGCGGGCAAGAAGGCGGATCCGACGACGGAAGCGGCCAGAAACGACGGCCGTGCGGCGGCGCGCGCGCCCGTGGTCGCCGCGCTTGATCTGGGCCAGTCCAAGGTCGCCTGCTTCATCATGAAGCCGGACGGCGTGCGTCACGCCGACCGGACCATCCGCGTCGCCGGGGCCAGCCACGTCCAGTCCAAGGGTGTGCGCGGCGGGGCCATCGTCAACATGGACGAGGCCGCACAGGCCATCGGTCACGCCGTCGAACGCGCCGAGCGCACCGCGGGCGCTCCGGTCTCTGGCGTCATCGTCACCACGGCCATCGGCCAGATGGCCAGCCATCGGGTGCAGGCCCGCGTCTCTCTCGGCGCCAACCCGGTCAGCGACGCTGACCTGGCCCGGGCCATTGGCATGGCCTTGGCCCAGATACGCCTGCCTAACCGGAGGCCGATCCACGTCCTGCCCATCGCCTGGTCGGTGGACGGCGCGCGTGGAGTCCACGACCCGCGCGCCATGCGCGGACATTCGCTGGGCCTTGACCTGCTGGTCGTGTCGATGGCGGAGGGGGCCTTCGCGTCCTTGAGCCACTGTCTGGAGCTGGCGCACCTCGACCTCCAGGGCGTCGCCGCCGCGCCGGTGGTCTCCTCGCTCGCCTCGCTGGAAGAGGACGAGATGGATCTCGGCTGCGTCTGCATCGACATGGGCGGCGGTTCGACCTCCGCCGCCGTGTGGGGCGGCAGGTCCTTGCTGCACATCGAATCACTGAATGTCGGCGGCGATCATGTCACGGCCGACATCGCGCGCGGCCTGTCGACGTCCAGGGCGGGCGCCGAGCGACTGAAGACCCTGCACGGCTCGGCCATGGCCAGCGCCAACGAGGACCGCGAGATGCTCGAAGCCCCGCCGCGCGGCGAGGACGCCGGGTCTGGCCCGGTCATCGTGCCCCGGGCCATGCTGAAGACGGTGATCGCACCGCGTGTTGAGGAGACCCTCGAACTGCTGCGCGACCGCCTGAGGAACGCCGGCGTCGGCCTTGAACCGGGCGCGGGTCTCGTGCTTGCGGGCGGAGCCAGTCAGCTGAACGGCGTGCGAGAGCTCGCTGTTCGCGTTTTCGACCGTCCTGTCAGGCTCGGCCGTCCCCAGCGGGCGCCTCACCTGGCGGACTCGGCGGCAGGCCCGGCCTTCTGCGCGGCGGCCGGCGTCCTGTTGCGCGCCGCCTATGGTCCTCGCGAGGCTGTTTCCGCCAGAAAGCTGATGTCGCGCCAGATTACCGCTGCCGACGCCCCGCGTGTCCAGGGCGGAAATCTCGTAGCACGGGCGGCCGGCTGGTTACGCGACAACCTGTAGAAGATTCGGACTTCAAACCCTGTGTGTCCTTGGTGTGTCTGAAGTGTAACAAATCCGAGTTCCGATTGCCGCAGTCGCGCCCCAATGGTTGCCGTGGCGCAATTCTCTGACTAGCAACGCCCCTGAACGGTCAAACTCGCAGAAGTCTGCCGCGCGTCATTCAGTCATCGGGGCCAAGCACCATGCTATCCACACGCAATTATCTCTTCGGAACCACCATCCTCGCGGGCGTTCTGACGCTGGCCGCCCCGGCGTTCGCTCAGTCGACCCAGCCGGCCCAGGACGAAGAGTCCGTCCAGGTTGAAGAAGTCATCGTCACGGGGTCGCGTATCCGTCGCGATCCGACCACCGCTGCGACCCCGCTGATCCAGGTCAGCCGCGAAACCCTGTTGAGCACCGGTCAGACGACGGTCATCGACTACTTGGCCACCATCCCGGCCCTGTCGAACTCGCAGGTGCCTTCCGACACGACCGGCAACGCGCTCGGCGCGCTCGGTCTGTCGCTGCCAAATCTGCGCTCGCTGGGCGCCGGCCGGACCCTGACCCTGGTTGACGGCCGCCGCCATGTCGGGTCGTCGACCGGCTCGCTGGCTGTCGACGTCGACACCATCCCCCGCCTGCTGATCGAGAACATCGAGATTGTCACCGGCGGCGCATCGTCGGTCTATGGCGCCGACGCCGTGTCCGGCGTGCTGAACTTCATCCTTCGCAAGGACTTCGAAGGCCTGGAGATCGATAGCAACTACGGCATTATCAACAAGGGCGGTCAGGAGACCACGGGCCGCATCTCGGTCCTGGCTGGCGTGAACCTGTTTGACGACCGTCTGAACCTGTACGGCTTCGCCGAGTACGACAAACAGGACGACGTCAACGCCGAATCGATCGAGTATTTGGCCAACGCTTGGGGCTTGGTCGGCAACGACGCCGATCCCACCGCTGCGGGCCTGTCATCTGATGGCGTTATCGACGTTCTCCTGTATCGTGGCCTCCGTCAGATTCAGATCCTGCGCGGAGGCCAACTGACGATCGCCAATGGCGTGCGCCCGAGTCCGCTGAACGATCCGGACGTGCCTTCCGTCGCTAACAACTGTACGCTGGCCAACGGCCCGCTGACCGCTGACTGCTTCAACCCGCGCCCCGGCCTGACCTATGTGTTCAACTCGGACGGCACGGCGCGCTTGGCCGATTTCGGCCAACGCGTCGCCAACACCGGCCGATTCCAGGGAACGAAAGTCGGCGGTGACGGCGAAAACCCTGCTCTGTTCAACCGTGAATCGATCTTCCCCCAGTCGGAATCGCAGCGCTATCAGGTCGGCGCAAACTTCGCCCTGACCGACCGGATCAACCTGCACGCCGAATACAAGTACGTCATCGAGGACAGCTTCCAGAACGGCGGCCCCGCCTTCGCGGATGTATACTTCACCAACGCCCTCTCCCTTGCCTCGCAGCAAACGCCGGTTCTGAACGCGCGCACGTCAAGCCCGACGGCGTTCCTGACGCGTCTCGACAACGCCTTCCTGCCGGCCAGCATCCTGGCCCAACTGCAATCCAACATCGTCCAGCCTTGGGCCAACCCAACCGGTACCGCAGGCCAGCCGTCTGGCGATACCCCGAGCGTGGCGCTGACGCCATTCGCGGCGGCATGGGGACGTTACACAGCCTGGAGCCGTGATCGGATCCAGGAGAACACGCGGGAACTGAATCGCTACGTCCTTAGCGCCGACGGCACCGTCGACGACATGGGCTTCCTCCGCGACATCAACTGGGACATCGCCTACACCCGCGGTGAAGTTAACAACGACAACACCGAATATCCGGTCGACGGCTTCCGCTACGCCCTCGCCTTGGACGCCGTTCGCGACACGGCCGGTGTGCTGGGTACGCCCAACGCCATCGTATGCCGCGCGCGCCTTCTGACGGCCAACGGCGCGACGATCGCCAACCAGAACACCGGCGCCGCAGCCGGTTCGGCTGGCGCGCTGACCGCGACCAGCCCGGAAGTGGCCCAGTGCCAACCTTACAACATCTTCGGTGACGGCGCCGCCAGTCCGGCGTCGATCAACTACATCACCCACAAGACGGGCGTCAGCGAAACCAATACCCAGGAGAACGCCATAGCGTCGGTCTCGGCCACCGTTGGCGACTACTGGGGCGCCGGTCCGATCGGCGTCGCGTTCGGCGCCGAATACCGCCGTCAGGAAACCACGGGCACCGGTCGTACCCGTACTGCTCAAGGCCGCTGGCTGCTGAGCAACATCGGCGACGACTGGGGCGGCAACGCCAAGTACGACACCCGGGAGGTCTTCGCCGAAATCGCCATCCCGCTGTTCCGCGACAGCTGGCTCGGCACCTTCGCCGAGTTGAGCGGCTCGTACCGTTACTCGGACTTCTCGACGACGGGCGGCAACGACGTCTACGGTGTGAACCTGGTCTACCGTCCGATCCCGGAACTGGCCTTCAAGACCAGCTTCAACACTTCGGTTCGTACGCCTGACCTCGGTGAGCAGTTCGGCCCGCGCGTGCAGACGTTCGCCACGATTACGGACCCTTGTGACGCTCAACAGATCGCCAACCTGGCGGATCGCACCATCGCGAACCAACGAATCGCCAACTGTACCGTGCAAGCGGCGGCGCTCGGCCTCGGCGGCGTGTTCACCTTCACGGATCCGAACGCCACCAACGCTTTCCGCCCGATCTACAGCTCAAGCGTCTCGGGCGCCCTCGCGGGCAACCTCGCACTGAAGCCGGAGACCTCGCAGTCGTTCACCTTCTCCACTGTCTACAGCCCGCCTATCTTCCCGGGCCTGAACGTTTCGCTCGACTACTATGAGATCGAGATCAAAGACGTGCTCGCGACCGTTACGGGCCAGACCTCGGCAAACCTGTGTGTCAACGGTCCGACCCTGAACGACATATTCTGCAACGTGATTACCCGCTCGCGGGTTGACCTGCCGGCACCGAACGACGATCGGTTCAAGATCACGGACTTCCTGCAGGCTTCGTTCAACTTCGCCAAGCGTACGACCCGCGGTCTGGACTTCACAGCTACCTACTCTGCCGATCTTGCTGACATCAGCCCGTGGGATCTGGGTCGCATCAGCGCTTCGGTTCGCGGCAGCTGGCTGTTGGAACAGAAGAACTTCAACAACATCGCGAACCCGAACGACTTCACCGAGTCGTCGAGCCTGCTTTTCTTCCCGCGCGTCCGCATGACGACGTCGTTGAGCTACAGCCCGACCGCCAACTTCTCGGCGACCTGGAGCATGGACTGGCAAACGGCTCAGGACATCGTGCAGAGTCGGGATCAGGTGAACAATATCGACGCGCGTCCGAAGGAATACTACAACACCGGAAACTTCGCCCGCCACGACCTGCAGTTCCGTTACGGCATCCGGGACGACCTCGACCTCCGCTTCGGCATCACCAACGTCGGCAACGCCCAACCGGCTCCTTGGGTGGGTACGGCGCTGAACTCTAACTTCGACCCCTACGGCCGCCGGTTCAACGTCGGTTTCAACTACCGCCCTTGGTAAGGGGTTCGGTCAGGACCAAAACGGAAAGGGCGGCCCTCGGGTCGCCCTTTCTTTTGGCCGAAACCTCGATTTTTGCCGTCACGCTTGGGGACAGGGCTGGCCAGTCGTCCGACTCACGCTATCCGGTAACCTTCCCTTAACGACGGTGAGCGATCCTTAACGCGCTCATAACCAATGCGGATCTGCGGGGACTACGCACTGGACGTTCAAGGGGCAGGGTCGGAAAAAAGGTCGGTTTGGATATGTCTCTCTCGCTGGTGCGGCCCTCGGCCACGGAACTGAAGCCCCGGATCGTCGTCTTTGGCGTCGGCGGCGCAGGCGGCAACGCGGTCAACAACATGATCGACGCCGGCCTCGAAGGGGTCGAGTTCGTCGTCGCCAACACCGATGCCCAGCATCTGTCGTTCGCCAAGACCGACCGCCGCATCCAGTTGGGTGAGACGATTACGCAAGGCCTGGGCGCCGGCGCACATCCCGAAGTCGGCATGAACGCCGCCGAGGAATCCGCCGACGAGATCCATGCGCACCTCGAGGGCGCGCACATGATCTTCATCACCGCCGGCATGGGTGGCGGCACCGGAACCGGCGCGGCGCCGATCATCGCCAAATGCGCCCGCGATCGCGGCATCCTGACCGTCGGCGTCGTGACCAAGCCTTTCACCTTCGAAGGCCGTCACCGCATGCGGCTGGCCGAGGCTGGCATCGCCGAGTTGCAGCGCTACGTCGACACCCTGATCGTCATTCCGAACCAGAACCTGTTCCGCGTCGCCAATGAGCGGACGACCTTCGCCGACGCCTTCGCGATGGCCGACCAGGTGCTGCACTCGGGCGTCCGTTCGATCACCGACCTGATGATCCTGCCGGGCCTGATCAATCTCGACTTCGCCGATGTGCGCGCCGTCATGTCCGAGATGGGCAAGGCGATGATGGGCACCGGAGAGGCCTCCGGCGACGACCGCGCCCTGCTGGCCGCCCAGAACGCCATCGCCAACCCGCTGCTGGACGAGACGTCGCTGAAGGGCGCCAAGGCCGTGCTGGTCAACATCACCGGCGGTCTCGACATGACCCTGCTGGAAGTCGACGAGGCCGCCAACGCCATCTCGGCCGAGGTGGACGGTGACGCCAACATCATCTTCGGCGCAGCCTTCGATCCGGCCCTAGACGGCAAGATCCGCGTCTCGGTCGTGGCCACCGGCATGGACGAGGTCGCCACCGCCAAGATCGAGCCCGCCACCACGCGCCAGACAGCCTTCCATGATCCGCGTCATGCGGCTCCGGTCGCCGAGGCGCCCCGTGCGCGTGAGCCCGTCCGTCGCGAGCCGGTCCGCGCCGAAACCTATCGTGCGCCTGAGCCCGAGCCCGTCGTCCCGACCTTCCAGATGCCCGAGCCCGTCGCGCGTGCGCCTGAGCCCGTCATTCACGTCGCTGAAGAGCGCACCCTGACGCCGATCGTCGATCCGTGGGTCGAGGCCTTCGAATCCGACCATGGCCGTCAGCCCGCCGCCACCGCCCAGGCTGACCAGGGTGACTTGTACATGGACCGCGCCCCCGCAGCCCCACAGCCCGCCGACTACAACGAGCCGGTCTACGACGACCGCGATCATCGCAAGTCCGGCTGGAGCCTGTTCGGCAAGAAGCCTCGCGCCCAGACCGCCTACGCCCCGGCGGCCAGCCCATCGCGCGCCCAGCCCCAGATGCGTCAGACCGCCCAGCCTCTGCCGGAAGCCGAAATCGCGGCCGCTGAGGATGATCTCGAAATCCCGTCGTTCCTGCGTCGTCTGGCCAACTGATCCGGCGCACGACCCCTTTGAACGCCCCGGGGAAACCCGGGGCGTTCTGCCTTACGGTCAAGGTTAAGGCGGCGGAAACAATTCGAAACCCGACTTTGGTTTTCGCCTTGCTGCACTGCGGTTAGGGATCGACCTTCCGCTCATGCGTGCTTCCGCGCGCCGGGCTTCCAGTGGAGTAAACCTTGCCGCCACGCCCCGATCATCGCGAACGGACGCTGATCGCCCCCGCCATCTGTGCGGGCGTGGGTGTGCACACCGGGCAGCGGGTTCGCCTGGCCATTCGTCCGGCGCCAACCGGAACGGGCATCGTCTTCGTCCGCACGGATGTCATGGATCGTGACAATCGCATTGTCGTGTCCGGCGACGCCGTGGTCGATGCGCGGCTGAACACCATGATCGAGAACGCGGCCGGGGTTCAGCTATCGACCATAGAACACCTGATGGCCGCCTTCTGCGCCCTGGGCGTCTCCAACGTGATCGTCGAGGTCGACGGGCCCGAACTGCCGATCCTCGACGGTTCGGCCCTGCCGTTCGTCCAGTTGCTGGACCGCGCCGGCTTCCGTCGCCAGGAGGCCCCGGTCCGCTACATCGAGATCCTGGAGCCGATCCACGTCACGGACGGCGACAAGCATGCGGCCCTGTATCCCTGCGACCGCTACGAAATGCGGTTCGAAATCGACTTCGACAGTCCCGTGATCGGCAACCAGATCGTCGATTTCGTCGTCGACGAGCAAACCTTCCGCGACGAGATCATGGCCGCCCGCACCTTCGGCTTCGCCCATGAGGTCGAGGCCCTGCGTCAGGCCGGTCTGGCGCGCGGCGGTTCGCTGGAGAACGCGGTCGTCATCGACGGCAACGACATCCTGAACCCCGGTGGCTTGCGCATGGAGCGCGAGTTCGTGCGTCACAAGGCGCTGGACGCGATCGGCGACCTCTATGTCATGGGTGCGCCCTTGCTGGGCCGCTACGAAGGCTACAGGGCCGGTCACGCGGTCAACAACCTGCTGGTCCGCGCCCTGCTGGCCGCCCCCCACGCCTGGCGCGAGGTGGTTCTGGAGCCGCAACTGGCCCAGGTCGGCTAGGGTTCTCCGGCCTAAGAATTTATTCTCTGGATCGTCTTGTGCTGGACGCGGTCCACGCCCATCTGCATGGGCGGTCGTTGACGGGGCTGATCCGCTCCGGGCCGGGGAGGGCGCGACTCTGTCGACTCTGTCGACTCTCTTTTTCGGAGTCGCACAGGGATTTCGCCGGGGCCGAATCCGATCGTAAAACCACTCACACTTTCCGGGATGAGGCCCTAGTGTCCCGGCCAACCGTGATCTGGAGTTTCGGCATGTTCGTTTCCGTTCGTCGTTCGGCGCTCGCCGCCGTGTCGGTTCTCAGCCTCGGGGCCGCGATCGCGGGCCCGGCCATGGCGCAGGACGCAGCCACGATCCGCGCCGCGATCAGCGTCCGCGACGCCGCCCTGACCGACACTGTCGCCATGGATTACGTCACCCAGCTGACGACCCGGTTCGGACCGCGTCCGGCGGGTTCGGCCTCCGAAACTGCTGCGGCCGAATGGGCCGCCGGCTACATGCGCGAACAGGGCTTCAAGAACGTCCATGTCCAGGCCTTCCCGTTGGTCGGCTGGGAGCGGGGACAGGAGAGCGCCTCGATTGTCGGCGCGAACCCGCAGCGACTGGTCGTCGCCGCCCTGGGCCACTCGCCCGGCACCCCGGTCGGCGGCATCGAGGCCGAAGTCGTGCGTTTCGCCTCGCTGGAAGACCTGCAGTCCGTCCCTGACGGCTCGCTCGCCGGCAAGATCGCCTATGTCGACGCGGGACAGATGGTCGCCATGCAGTCGGGCGCCGGCTACGGCCCCCTTACCCGGATCCGGGGCGCTGGCCCCGCTGTGGCGGCCCAGAAGGGCGCCCTGGCCTTCATCATGCGTTCGGCCGGGTCGGACGAGCATCGCATGCCGCACACGGGCACCACCCGCTATGTGAACGGCGTCGTTCCCTTGCCGGGCTTCGCGCTCAGCGCACCTGACGCGGACCAGTTGAGCCGGTTGGTGTCCTACGGCGATCCTGTGCGGATCCATCTGTCGTCCACCGCCCATACCTACGAGACGACGTCACACAACGTCATCGGCGACATGCCGGGGCGGTCGCGGCCTGAGGAAGTCATTGTCCTCGGTTCGCATATGGACAGCTGGGACCTGGGCACCGGCGCCATCGACGACGGCGCGGGCGGGGCCATCACCATCGCCGCGGCCAAGGCCATCGCCGAACAGGGCCGCACCGCGCGTACCGTGCGCGTGATCCTGTACGGCTCGGAAGAGGTGGCCCAGCCGACCGACACCGGCAATGGCGGCGGCGCCTATCTGCGCAGCCTGTCGGCGGAGGACATCGCCAACCACGTCTTCACCGGTGAGAGCGACTTCGGCGCGGACCGCGTCTATGCGCTGCAACTGCCCGTCGGGGCCCAGACCGGCGCCTTCGCCGACGCCGCCAACCGGGTGCTCTATCCGATCGGCGTGCTGCGCTCGAACCTGCCCGAGACCGAGGGCGGCGCCGACATCGGCCCGATCGTCGAGGCGGGCGTGCCGGTGTTCGGGCTGAAGCAGGACGGCCTGCGCTATTTCGACCTGCACCACACGGCTGACGACACCCTGGACAAGATCGATCCCGAGCAACTGCGCCAGAACGTGGCCGCCTGGGCCGCCCTCGTCTGGCTGGTCGCGGATTCCGACGTTGACTTCCGGGCTATGCGCCCGGCGGAGTGACCGGATTGCGGGCGTGGCGAAACTGGTAGACGCAACGGACTTAAAATCCGTCGACCTAGGTCATGCCGGTTCGACCCCGGCCGCCCGCACCAGCCTCAAACTGTCAAAGCTCTGGGCAGTTTGAAGGTCACGGTTTCCTGCTCGCCCGGATCGTCGGCCAGGGTGACATCAAACCGGGCCTGCAGCGCCTGGACCACGGCCTGGACCAGCGGTTCGGGAGCGGAGGCGCCGGCCGTCACCCCGACGGTCGAGACGCCGTCGAGCCAGCTCCAGTCGATCTGCGAGGCGTCGTCGATCAACTGAGCGTTGCCGGCTCCAGCGCGCAGGGCGACCTCAACCAGCCGCACCGAGTTGGAAGAGTTCTTCGATCCGACGACGAGCACCAGCTCCGAGCCATTGGCCAGTTGCTTGACGGCCTCCTGGCGGTTGGTGGTGGCGTAGCAGATGTCTTCCTTGTGCGGATCCGGGAGCTCCGGGAAGCGGCGTTTGAGCACGCGCAGGATTTCCGAGGTGTCGTCCAGCGAGAGCGTCGTCTGGGTGGCGTAGGCCAGGGGCCGGTCGCCCGGACGCTGGAAGGCCTCGGCGTCCTCGACCGTCTCGACAAGGCTTATGGCGCCCTGCGGCAGTTGACCCAGTGTGCCGACGACCTCCGGGTGGCCGGCGTGGCCGATCAAGATAATGTGCCGGCCATTGGCGTGGTGGCGTTCCGCCTCGACGTGGACTTTCGAGACCAGCGGGCAGGTGGCGTCCAGGAACATCAGTTCGCGCGCCCGGGCCGTGGCCGGCACCGATTTCGGCACGCCATGGGCGGAGAAGACGACCGGTCGATCGTCGGGGCATTCGTCCAGGTCCTTGACGAAGACGGCGCCCAGGCTCTTCAGCCGGTCGACAACATGCTTGTTGTGGACGATCTCGTGGCGGACGTAGACGGGCGCGCCGAACTTCTCGATGGCGCGCTCGACGATCTGGATGGCCCGGTCGACTCCGGCGCAGAAGCCGCGCGGCGTGGCCATGCGCACCGTCAGGGGCCGAAGACCGGTGGCGGGAGAGGGGGAGAAGGCGTCCATGGGCGAAACCTAGTCGTTCCGTCGGCGCCTCGCCACCGTGGCGGGCTTCATTGGTTTGCGACGCCTCGCTTTAGCCGCTATCAGGCGGGAAGCCTGGCCGCGTTCCGTCAGCGCCAGATTTCCGGATTTCCTAATGCGTCTTGCGACCGTCGCCCTCGCCGCCCTGGCGGTCTTCGCCTCCACCGGCGCTCATGCCCAGATGCAGGGTCAGGGCCAAGGCCAGCGTGAGCGCGATCGCAGCGCTGGCGGCCAGAGCGAGGAAGAAAGCCGTGAGAGCCGTCGTCCGCCCCGCATCGCCCCCCTGCGGTCGGTGCCCAACGCCGGGCCGTGTCCGTTCGTGAAGATCCTCTATGACGCCGCCCGGTTCGTGGAGCTGGAGGGCGGCCGCGCGGCCGCGGCCAACGTCGGCTACACTGGCGAGATCGAGGGCGTCAGCGCCGGCTGCGCCTATCAGTCGGACGAGCCGATCTCCGTTCAGATGGACATCCTGTTCAACCTCGGCCGGGGCCCGCAGGCCGACGGCGACCAGCGCACCTATCGCTACTGGATCGCGGTCACGGAACGGAATGAGGCCGTGCTGGCCAAGGAATACTTCGACCTTCCCGTGAACTTCGAAGGCGCCGCGACGGCTTCGGTGACCGAAGAGCAGTCGATCATCATCCCGCGTGCCACGGCCGAGACCAGCGGTGGCAATTTCGAGGTCCTGATCGGCTTCGACGTCACGCCCGAGATGGCCGAGTTCAACCGCACCGGCAGCCGTTTCCGCATGACGGCCGGCCAGGCTGCGGCGACTCCTCCCGCAGAATGACCGATCTCAGAACCGACCTCGGCGAAGCGGTTGCGGCCGCCTTCGCCGCCGAAGGCGTGGAAGCGTCCGTTGCGCGCGTCACCGCCTCCGACCGGCCCGACCTGGCCGATTTTCAATCCAACGGGGCTCTGGCCGCCGCCAAGGCGTTGAAGGCCAATCCGCGCGAGCTGGCCGGCCGTGTCGCTGAACGGCTGGCCGCTGATCCTCGCCTGTCGCGCGTCGAGGTGGCGGGACCGGGTTTTATCAATCTGAAGCTCTCCGACGAGGCGCTGGCGCATCGAGCGCAGGGCGTGGCTGACGACGCAGCGCTGGCCGGCGCGTCGAAGGTCGCCGAGCCGCGCAAGGTCGTCATCGACTACGCCGGGCCGAACGTGGCCAAGCCGATGCACGTCGGGCACCTGCGCTCGTCCATCATCGGCGAGAGCCTGAAGCGGCTGTTCCGATTCCGCGGCGACACGGTCTGGGGCGACGCCCATTTCGGCGACTGGGGCTTCCAGATGGGCCTGCTGATCGTCGCCGTGGGCGATGAGGGCAAGGCGGATGGCTTCCTCGTCCACGGGGAGGGTCCGTTCCCGCCCGACAGCCCGGTGACGCTGGAAGACCTCGAGCGCCTCTATCCCGCCGCCGCCGCCCTGGCCAAGGCGGATGCCGACTTCCGTGACCGCGCCCGCAAGGCGACGGCCGAGCTGCAGGGCGGCCGTCCGGGCTATCGCGCGCTCTGGCGCCATTTCGTCGTCGTCAGCCGCACGGCGCTGGAGCGCGAGTTCGGTGCGCTGGATGTGACCTTCGACCTGTGGAACGGCGAAAGCGACGCCGACCCGGTGATGGCCGAGATGATCGCCCATCTGGAAGCCACCGGCCTGCTGGTCGAGGACGACGGCGCACGTGTGGTTCACGTGGCCCGGCCCGGCGAGACCCGCAAGAAGAAGCTGGCCGACGGCTCGGTGATCGAGGCCCCGAGCCCGCCGCCCCTGCTGGTCATCAGCTCGGAAGGGTCGGCCATGTACGGCACGACCGACCTGGCCACCATTCTGGACCGGCGCAAGGCGATCGATCCCGACCTGATTCTTTACGTCGTCGACGAGCGGCAAGCCGAGCATTTCGAACAGGTGTTCCGCGCGGCCTACCTGGCCGGCTACGCCGTCGAGGGCTCGCTGGACCACCTCGGCTTCGGCACCATGAACGGGCCGGACGGCAAACCCTTCAAGACCCGGGCGGGCGGGGTGCTGAAGCTGCACGACCTGATCACCATGGCGGTCGAAAAGGCGCGCGAGCGGCTGCATGAGGCCAAACTCGGCGACGACCTGCCCGAGGCCGAGTTCGAAACCATCGCCCACAAGGTGGCGGTCGCCGCGCTGAAATTCGCCGACCTGTCGAACAGCCGGACCACCAGCTACGTCTTTGACCTCGACCGGTTCATGAGCTTCGAGGGCAAGACCGGCCCCTATCTGCTGTACCAGGCCGTCCGCATCAAATCCCTGCTGCGCAAGGGCGCGGACCAGGGTGCCATCCCCGGTCCCATCGTCATCGCCGAACCGGCGGAGCGCGATCTGGCCCTGACGCTGGATGCCTTCTCGCAGGCCGTGACCGAGGCCTATGACAAGCGGATGCCGCACGTGGTGGCCGAACACGCCTTCCGGCTGGCCCAGTCATTCTCCAAATTCTACGCCGCCTGCCCGGTGCTGATTGCGCCGGACGCCGCGACCCGGGGCTCGCGGCTGGCGCTGTCGAAGGCCGCGCTGGAGCAGCTGGAGACGGCACTGAACCTTCTGGGAATCGACACGCCGGAGCGAATGTAGCGAGCGGCTGGCGCTGGGCCGTCGGAACCGGCAAAGCTCTGCCGCATGACAGACAACACGGCGTCCTCGCCTTCATTCCGGTCGCCGTTCCGCCGGTGGCTTAGGTTCGACGTCCGGACCGGGCTGGTCCTGCTGGCGCTGTTCTCCGTGGTGCGGTTCGGCCTCGTGCTGGAGGCCAATGTCAGCCGAAGCTACGGCCTGGTGTCGGCGTTCTTCGTCGTCATGGCCCTGACGCCCTTCCTGCTGCTGACCCGGGTGGGACGGCGACGCACGGGCATGACCCGCCCCGCGCGGCCGATGCACCTGCTGTCGGCGGCGCTGGCGGGCGGATTGTGCTGCGGCATACTGATCGTCAGCGCTGGCATGCTGTTCGGTTGGGGCGACGACAACGCCTTCGCCTATATCGCGGGAACCTACGCCGGCCTTCCGTCGCCGATGGACGACCAGACCCGGCTGATCCTGTTCCTCGTCTTCGCTGGAATCGGCATGACATTCAGCCCGGTCGGCGAGGAACTGTTCTACCGCGGGCTGCTGCACGAGTGCTTCTCGGCGCGCCTCGGGCAGGCGCGGGCCGCGGCGGTCGACGCCGCCGCCTTCGCCCTTGTCCACCTGGCCCATTTCGGCCTTGTCTGGCGTGTCACGGGCTGGACGTTCCTGCCCGGACCGGCCGTCTGGTGGGTGGGTGGGCTGTTTGTTACGGGGTTGATCTTCTTCTGGTCCCGGCGCGCCAGCGGCTCCATCATGGGCGCGATCGTCGCCCATGCCGGCTTCAATCTGGCCCTGACCGGCTGGATCTTCTACGGCGTGCTTCCGGGAGCCTGACCATGTCGCTTGACGCCTATATCGCCGGCCTGCCCAAGGCCGAACTTCATCTTCATATCGAGGGCTCGCTGGAGCCAGAACTGATGTTCGAACTGGCGCAACGCAACGGCTTAGCCATTCCGTTCGACAGCGTCGAGGCCGTGCGTGCGGCCTACGATTTCTCGAACCTGCAGGACTTCCTCGACATCTATTACGCGGGAGCCAATGTGCTGCTGACCCGACGCGACTTCGAGGATCTGGCCTTCGCCTATTTCCGCCGCGCCGAGGCTGACAACGTCCGCCATGCCGAGATCTTTTTCGACCCCCAGACCCATACTGACCGGGGCGTTCCGTTCGGCGTGGTGGTCGAAGGCCTGATCGCCGGCATGGACCGGGCGAAGGCGGAGCTGGGGGTGAGCTCGCGCCTGATCCTGAGCTTCCTGCGCCACCTGAGCGAAGACGAGGCCTTTGCGACGCTGGAGGCGGCCGAGCCCTATCTGCATCACTTCATCGGGGTGGGACTGGATTCGTCCGAGGTGGGACATCCGCCGTCCAAATTCGTACGCGTCTTCGCGGCGGCCCGCGCGCTGGGCCTCAAGCTCTGCGCCCACGCCGGCGAGGAAGGCCCGCCGGCCTATGTCTATGAGGCGCTGGACCTGCTGCATATTGACCGCATGGACCACGGCAATCGCTCGATGGAGGACGCGGCACTGGTGCGGCGGCTGGTGGCCGAGGGCATGACGCTGACGGTCTGTCCCCTGTCGAACCTCAAGCTCTGCGTGGTCAAGGACCTGAAGGACCACCCGGTGCCCGAGATGCTGAGGCAAGGGCTGCACGTCACCCTGAACTCGGACGACCCGGCCTATTTCGGCGGCTATGTGAACGCCAACTACGCCGAACTGGCCCGGGCGGTCGGTCTGACGCGCGAGCAGGTCACCCTGCTGGCCCGCAACAGTTTCGAGGGATCGTTCCTGGGCGAGGCCGAAAAGGCGGCGCGGATCGCCGAACTGGAGACCTACGCCCGCGCCTAGAAAAGGGCGCTCCGTCCGGAGCGCCCTGTTTCCATCGTCAGGCCGACGACAGCACGATCGATCAGATCGGCAGGATCGCCGTTCCGAACGCCCGCTTCAGCTCATGGGCGGCGAAGGTCTGGGCCGCCGCGGCGTCGGGAACGACCGACCCCATGCCGAAGAACTCGTGCGTCGAGCCGTTGAAGGTCTTGTGCCGCACGTCGACGCCACACTGCTCAAGCCGCTCGGCCAGCAGCTCGCCCTCGGACCGCAGGGGATCGATCTCGGCGAGGATCAAGGTCGCGGACGGAAGGCCGATCAGATCGGCCTCGACCACATTGATCCGGGTATCGGCGGTCTCATCGGGCGAGGTGAAGGTATTGTCGACGAACCACTTCATCATCGCCTTGTTCAAGGGCTTGGCATCGGCGTTCTCGACATAGGACGACGTCTCCATGTCGTTGCCGGCGACCGGATAGACCAGCACCTGATGCAGCGGAGCCTGGAGCCCCTGGTCGCGGGCGGCGATGGCGACATTAATGGCCAGATTGCCGCCGGCGCTTTCGCCCATCACAGCAATCTTGCGCGGGTCGCCGTTGAAGCTCTGGGCGTTCTCGACCACCCATTTGTATGCAGCGAGGGCGTCTTCATGCGCGGCGGGGAATTTGTTCTCGGGCGCCTGACGGTAGTGACAGGACACCACAATGACGTCGGCCATCATCGACACGCCGCGCGGACCTCCGTCATAGACATCCAGATCGGCAATGACCCAGCCACCGCCGTGGAAATAGACGACCACGGGGTGCAGTTTGTCCTCGGAATGCGTATGCGGCTTGTAGACGCGGGCCTTGATCGCGCCGGCGGGGCCGGGAATGGTGATGTCCGTGGTCTTGACGCCCATGTCTGCGTCGGGGTCCTGCCCGGCCTTCTTCAACAGTGACTTGACCGCGTCGGTCGGTGTGGGCTGACGGCGAGCCTCCTCGGCCGTCAGGCTCTCTATGGGCTTGCCGCCGAGAGAGGCCAGTTCATCCAGTACCTTCTGCATCTGGTGATCCGCCTTGGCCGGCTTGTCGCGGGGGGCGTCGGAGGTGCCGAAAATCTTGTCGATGATGGACATGAGCGATCCTTTGAAAATCTGTGGTCTGACAACCTGCCGAACCAAACCCGCCCCCGCGGGTGCAGTTCCGTTCCGCCCACGCTTGACTTCGCGCCGGAGTCGGGGCCTTGGTCACCTCGCTCTCGCGGGAGAGATCGGGCGGCGTGAAAACCGACCCGGAGCCGAAGGCGCAACCGCCCCGGAAACGCTCAGGCAAACGGACCGCGAGGACATTCGGACGCTGGAAAGTCGCCCTTCGCGGGTGCGCCGACGGAGCAAGACGCCTCGCATTCCAGCAGGGATGAGCGGCGCCGGAATCTCTCAGGCTTCACAGACAGCGGGGGCGCGAGGACGGCGGAGCTTTCCGCCTCGAGACGCGACCCTGAAAGTCTGGACCCGCATGACCGACGATACGCTGAAGACCACCGTTCTGAACGCCGCGCACCGTGCCGCCGGCGCCCGCATGGTCGGGTTCGGCGGCTACGATATGCCCGTGCAATACGAGGGCGTCCTGGCCGAGCACCGCTGGACGCGCGAGCACGCCGGCGTTTTCGACGTGTCGCACATGGGCCAGTGCAAGATCACCGGGGCCGATGCGATCGACCAGTTCCAGCGCTTCGTGCCCGGCGACTATCAGGTGCTGAAGTCCGGCCGCCAGAAATACAGCCTGCTGTTGAACGAGGATGGCGGGATCATCGACGACCTGATGGCGGGCAAGCCCGATCACGACGGCCTGTTCGTCGTCGTCAACGCCGGCAACAAGGACGAGGACTTCGCCTTCTGGGCAGAGCATCTGTCGGGCGACGCGACGCTGACCGTGCTGGACGACCGCGCCCTGATCGCCATCCAGGGGCCGGAAGCGGCCGAGGTCATGGTGAAGCATGAGCCGGTGCTGGCCGAGTTCGGCTTCATGGACTGCGCCCGCCTGATGCTGTTCGGGGTTGACTGCTACGTCTCGCGCTCAGGCTATACCGGCGAGGACGGCTACGAGATTTCCGTGCCGGCGGCCGACGCCGAGCGGGTGTGGAATACGATCCTGGAGGATGCCCGGGTCAAGCCGATCGGCCTGGGGGCGCGCGATAGCCTGCGCCTGGAAGCCGGGCTGCCGCTGCATGGGCATGACATCGATCCGACAACCTCGCCGGTCGAGGGGGCGCTGACCTTCGCCCTGTCGAAATCCCGCAAGGAGGCCGCCGACTTCAACGGCGCCGAACGCATCCTGAAGGAACTGGCCGAGGGCCCGTCGCGGGTGCGCATCGGCCTGAGCGTCAAGGAAGGCGCCCCGGCGCGCGAGGGCGCGGAGATCGCCGATCTGGACGGAAACGTCATCGGCACGGTGACCTCGGGCGGGCCATCGCCGACCCTGGGTCGCAACATCGCCATGGGCTACGTGCCGCCGGCCTTCGCCGCCCTCGGCACCGAGCTGAAGGTCATTGTGCGCGGCAAGGCCGCCTCCGCCGAGGTCATCGACATGCCGTTCGTCGCCCAACGCTATTACCGCAAACCCAAGGCCTGATCCCCCGGTCGAGCCGGAGGATGACGAGAAAAAAGGAACACGCCATGCACTTCACCAAGGATCACGAGTGGGTTCGCCTCGACGGCGACGTCGCCACGGTCGGCATCTCGAAACATGCCGCCGACCAGCTGGGCGACGTGGTGTTCGTCGAGACCCCGGAAGCCGGCAAGACCGTCGGCAAGGGCGACAGCTTTGCCGTCGTCGAGAGCGTCAAGGCGGCCTCGGACGTCTATGCGCCGGTGTCGGGTGAGGTGATCGAGGGCAATGTCGTCCTGGCCACCGCCCCCGAGACCGTCAATGCCGACCCCGAAGGCGAGGGCTGGTTCGCGAAGATCAAGGTGTCGGACGCCGGCCAGATCGATGGCCTGATGGATCGGGCGGCTTACGACGCCTTCCTCGTCTCGCTTTAATCTACCCGCTCATCCCCGCGAAAGCGGGGACCCGGTCCTGTCGCGAGGCAGGGCGCCTGGGATGAGCGGTTCGTCCTCCCTGGCGACGGACTTCGCCCAATGCACTGGCTCCCCGCTTTCGCGGGGATGAGCGGAACAAAATAGATGCGCTACCTGCCCCTGACTCCCGACGACCGCACGGCGATGCTCGCCGCCATCGGCGTGAAATCGATCGACGACCTGTTCGTGGACGTGCCCGAGGCGGCGCGGCGGGACGGGTTCGTCGACCTGCCGCGCGTCATGGGCGAGCTGGAGGTCGAGCGGGCGTTGAAGACGCTGGCGGGCAAGAACACCGCGGCGGGCGACGTGCCCTTCTTCTGTGGCGCCGGGGCCTATCGTCACCACGTGCCGGCGACGGTGGATCACGTGATCCAGCGCTCGGAGTTCCTGACCAGCTACACGCCCTACCAGCCGGAGATCGCCCAGGGGACGCTGCAGTATCTCTATGAGTTCCAGACCCAGGTCGCGAACCTGACGGGCATGGATGTGGCCAACGCCTCTCTCTACGACGGCTCGACGGCAATGGCCGAGGGCGTGCTGATGGCCACGCGGGTGACGCGCCGGAACAAGGCGGTCATCTCGGGCGGGGTGCATCCGCACTATGTTCGGGCGACCGAGACGGTCGTTCACGCTGTCGGCGTGGAGACCGAGGTCCTGGCCGCCGCCGTGGACGCTGAAGCCGACGTCATCGCCCGGATCGGACCGGACACGGCCTGTGTCGTCGTCCAGACCCCGAACGTGTTCGGCACGGCGACCGACGTGTCGAAGATCGCCGAGGCCGCCCACGCCGCCGGCGCCCTGCTGATCGTCGTGGTCACCGAGGCGGTGTCGATGGGCCTGTTGAAGTCGCCGGGCGAGATGGGGGCCGACATCGTGGCCGCTGAGGGCCAGTCGATCGGCAACGCGCTGAACTACGGCGGACCCTATGTCGGCCTGTTCGCGACGCGCGAGAAGCTGATCCGCCAGATGCCGGGCCGCCTGTGCGGCGAGACGGTGGATGCGGACGGCGAGCGGGGCTTCGTCCTGACCCTGTCGACGCGCGAGCAGCACATACGCCGCGACAAGGCGACGTCGAACATCTGCACCAACTCCGGTCTGTGCAGCCTGGCCTTCACCATCCACATGAGCCTGCTGGGCGAGACGGGGCTGCGCAAACTGGCCCTGCTGAACCACGAGAAGGCCCTGGCGACGCGGGATGCGCTGGCGGCCATCCCGGGGGTCGAGATCCTGACGGGCCGGTTCTTCAATGAGTTCGCCGTGAAGCTGCCGAAGAACGCCGCCGAGGTGGTGGATCAACTGGCGGCGCATCATCTGCTGGCCGGCGTGCCCTACAGCCGATTGGCGCCCGACGCCGGCATGGACGACGTCCTGCTGGTCGCCGCGACCGAGACGACCCTGGATGCCGACATCCAGATTCTCGCCAAGTCGCTGACCAAGATCCTGGGAGCCTGATCATGAGCACGATGAACACTGTCGGCCGTCCGACTGCCCCGACCGCGAATGATCACGACTACAAGTATCCGACCCTGACCGGCGGCCGCGGCTTGCTGCAGGCTGAACACCTGATCTTCGAAAGCGACGGCTGGGGCAAGACCGGCGTCGACCTGCCGGAGCCGAAGTCAGACGGGTCGGACCTCGGCGATCTGGTCCGCAAGGACCCGATCGGCCTGCCGGGCCTCTCCGAGCCCGAGACGATGCGCCACTATGTGCGGCTGTCGCAGAAGAACCACGCGATCGACCTGGCCATCTATCCGCTGGGCTCGTGCACGATGAAGCACAACCCGCGCCTCAACGAGAAAATGGCGCGTCTGCCCGGCTTTTCCGACATCCACCCGCTGCAGCCGACCTCGACGGTTCAGGGTGCGCTGGAGCTGATGGATACCCTGGCCCACTGGCTGAAAACCCTGACCGGGATGCCCGCCGTGGCCCTGTCGCCCAAGGCCGGCGCCCATGGCGAGCTGTGCGGCCTGATGGCCATCCGCGCCGCCCACGAGGCCTCGGGCCAGCATGAGCGGCGCCGCAAGGTGCTGGTGCCGACCTCGGCCCACGGCACCAATCCGGCCACCGCCGCCTTCGTCGGCTACACCGTGGTAGAAGTGGCCCAGACCGACGACGGCCGCGTCGATGTCGCCGATCTGGCGTCCAAGCTGGGCGACGACGTCGCTGCCATCATGGTGACCAATCCCAACACCTGCGGCCTGTTCGAGCGCGACATCCTCGAGATCAGCCGCCTGACCCACGAGGCGGGCGCCTATTTCTACTGCGACGGGGCCAATTTCAACGCCATCGTCGGCCGGGTCCGCCCGGGCGATCTGGGCGTCGATGCCATGCACATCAACCTGCACAAGACCTTCTCGACGCCCCACGGCGGCGGCGGTCCCGGCTCGGGTCCGGTCGTGCTGTCGGCCGCCCTGGCGCCGTTCGCCCCGGCCCCCTGGGTCGTGCATGACGCGGATGGTTATCGCCTGATCGAGCGGGAGGAGGACGAGGCCGCCCAGGCCTTCGGCCGGATGTGCGCTTTCCAGGGCCAGATGGGCATGTACACCCGCGCCCTCAGCTACATGATGAGCCACGGCTCGGACGGCCTGCGTCAGGTGGCCGAGGATGCGGTGCTGAACGCCAACTACATCAAGGCCCGGTTGTCGGACGTGATGTCGGCGGCCTTCCCGGACGGCCCCTGCATGCACGAGGCCCTGTTCGACGACGAATGGCTGAAAGGCACGGACATCACCACGCTCGACTTCGCCAAGGCGATGATCGACGAGGGCTTCCACCCGATGACCATGTATTTCCCGCTGGTCGTCCACGGCGCCATGCTGATCGAGCCGACCGAGACGGAGTCCAAGGCTGAGCTGGACCGGTTCATCAACGCCCTGCGTCTGCTGGCCCAAGCGGCGAAGGCCGGCGAGGTGGACCGTTTCAAGGGTGCGCCGTTCCATGCGCCCCTGCGTCGCCTCGACGAGACCCGAGCTGCGCGTTCGCCCAAGCTGCGCTGGACCGCCCCGGAAGGGACGAACATCGCGGCGGAGTAGCTTCGACGCCTTGTGAATGATGGAGGCCATGCCGACTTGATCGTCATGGCCTTTTTCACGACAGACGACATTCCCGACCAGACCGGAAAACTGGCGGTCGTCACCGGCTCGACCGGCGGCACAGGATTCGAGACCGCTCTCGAACTCGCCCGCAAAGGCGCCGAGGTCGTCATCGCAGCGCGCAACTCCATGAAGGGCGACGACGCGATGCGGCGCATCCGCCGTGCGGTCCCGGCCGCCACGGTCCGGTTCGAGGCCCTGGATTTGGCCAGTCAGGCGTCGGTCGCTGCCTTTGCCGATCGCCTGCTGGCGCAGGGGCGCCCTGTCGATATCCTGGTCAACAACGCCGGAGTCATGGCGCTGCCGAAGCGGGAGGTGACGGTCGACGGGTTCGAGATGCAGTTCGCGACCAACTATCTGGGCCATTTCGCCTTGGCGGCGAGATTGCTGCCGCTGCTGAAGGCGGGGCAGGCGCGGGTGGTCCAGCTGTCCAGCATTGCCCACCGCCGGGGCCGTATCCAATTCGACGATCTGAATTATGCGCGCCGGTATAAGGCCTGGCCGGTCTATGCGCAGTCGAAACTGGCGATGCTGATGTTCGGGCTGGAGCTGGACCGTCGCAGCGCCGCCCATGGGTGGGGATTGACCAGTGTGGTGGCCCATCCCGGCTATGCCCGGACAGGCCTGATTGGCAACGGGCCGCTGACCGGGCGGCCGGTGTCGCGAGCCTTGATGGGCCTGCTGTATCGGCCCCTCATCGAGCCGTTGATCAGTCATTCGCAGCAGGCCGGGGCCTTGCCGATCCTGATGGCGGCGACGGAGCCGACGGTGAAGGGCGGGGCCTATCTGGGGGCGACCCGGATGAACGAGCTGAAGGGTTCGCCCGGGCCGGTGAAGGCCGAACCCCAGGCCCTGGATACAGCAGCAGCGGCGCAGTTGTGGGACATTACCGGGCGGATGCTGGGCGTCCGGTTCGCCGCCTAGTTCAGGTGCTGGCCGATCTGGGCGATGGCGGCGTCGAGCAGGAGGCAGTCTTCGCGCCGGCGATGCGGGCGGCCAAGAGGGGCTCGGCGGCTTGGGCGGCGACCCAGGCGGAGGCTATGCGACAGGCGCGGCCTTCGAAGCTGAAAAATCCGGACAGGGCGTTTATGTCAGGCTCGAGCGGCCGGACGGAAGCCATGTTCCGCTTCCTGATCAGCACGAGCCTGATAACTCGGGCCGTAAGCGTTCTCGCCCGCATCGCCGGGCAACAGGATCAGCACGGCGAAAAGGGCCGGGGCGCCGACGAACGGGATCAGCGCGATCCAGGCATAGCGACCGGGGCGTCCGAGATCGCGGAGGCGACGGGCGCTGAGGATCAGGAAAGCCGCGAAGAGAGCCAGCGTCAGAGCCGCGAGGGCAGCGTAGCGGGCCGTCTGATAGTCCGTCTGCTGGATCGCAGCGTCAGTCGCCGCGCCATAGACCTCATAGTCCCCACGCCAGAGTGAATCCAGAATCCGTCCGCTCTCGATGAAGTTCGGCAGGTCCAGCAGCAAAGATTGGGCCGCCAGCAGGATTACCCACAACCCGAGCACCGACAGGAAATAGGGTCGTCGGGACATCCGGCCCTGAAACACGCTCGAACCAACCATCGGCGCCTCCGCTCGATGTCTGAACTCTAGCAAGGGCTGTCGAAACGGCAACGCTCTCCCGTTCCTTCGCAACTGCGAAGCACGGCTTTGTGAAATATGGCTGTTTAGTGTCTCGCCGCGAGAGGCGTAGAGTCCTCCCCGCGTTATCGGAACAGACAATAAGCGTTGGGAGGCGCTGTCGTTATGATGTCACGCGTACAGAAGGGAATGATGGCCGGCCTGTTCGCCACGGTCGCTGTCTCAATACTCGAAGCCGTGAATGTGTTTGCTGGACCGTGGGTGGAACCGTCTCCACTCTTTGTCGCCAGTCTGATCGGGATGCCCGGGAACCTGGCCGTGGGGTGGATCGCCCACTTTATCGCGGGGACGGTGATCTTGGGGGCCCTGTTCGGGATCCTGTGTCCGCGGATGCCGGGTCAGACGCCGGAGACCAAGGGGATCATCTTCGCGGTCGGCGCCTGGGCGGTACTGATGGTGGCGGTGTTCCTGTTCGGCGATCCGCGGATTCTCCGCGGATCGGGCGGATTCGGAATGGTGGCCTGGATGCTGGTCAGCCATGCCGTGTTCGGCATCGTGCTGGGCAATGTCTACGCCCGGCTGGTGGCGCGGGAGAAGCGCGCCGCCAAGTTGATGGACGGCGTCGCACCGGCGCACTGAGCGCGCCCCGGCTCTTCGCTTCGCTTCGGCCGGGATGACAAAAAACAAGGGCGGCGCACCGGACCGGTGCGCCGCCCATTCGCATGACTTCAGGCGATACCCCTAGTTCAGGCGCGTGCCGATCTGGGCGATGGCGGCGTCGAGGAGGGGGTCGGTCTTCGCGCCGGCGATACGGGCGGTGAGGATGGTCTCGGCGGCCTGGGCGGCCACCTCGGCGGCGGCGGACTTGACCTCGGCCGTGGCCTGGACCTCGGCGGAGGCGATGCGGCGCTCGGCCAGAGCCTGGCGACGGGCCAGGGTCTCTTCAAGGCGGATCTTGGCCTCGGCTTCCATGATGCGGGCGTCGGCCTCGGCGGCGGCCAGCATGTCGCGAGCCTGGGCCTCGGCGGCGGTTTTCTCGGCGCGGATGGTGGCGAGAAGGGCCTCGGCCTCGGCGCGCAGGCGCTGGGCCTCATCCAGTTCGGACTGGATCTTGGCGCCCTTGGCGTCCAGCTGGCCGGCGACCAGTTTCGGCACGCCGACGTAGATGCAGATGCCGATGAAGATCAGCAGGCCGACAAGGACCCACATCTCGGCGCTCTGGAGTCCCCAGAAGCCCTCTTCCATGAACATGTTCATCAGACGGCTCCCTTGACGGCGGCGGTGGCCTCGGCGGCCGAGGGGGCCTTGCCGGTCAGGCGCTCGACGATGGCCGAGGCTGTGTCGGCGGCGATGGTGGCGACATTGGCCATGGCGGCGTCGCGGGTCTTGCCGATGGCGATCTCGGCCTCGGCGATGCGGGCGTTGACGACGGCTTCTTCCTCGGCCGCGCGACGGTTGGCCTCGTCGGTGACGCGGGCCTTGGCGGCGACGGAGGCGGAGCGCGAGTCAGCGCGGGCCTTCTCGACCTCGGCCTTGGCGGCTTCGGCCTGGCCGGCGGCCTCGGCCTGGACCTGGCGGGCCGTGGCGACGGCGGTGGAGATGGTGGTCTCACGCTCGTCGAACACGCGGCGCATGCGCGGGGTGAAGACCCTGGCGATCAGCCAGTAGAGGATGGCGAACAGGAAGATCAGATAGACGATCTGTCCGAACCAGTGCTGGAACTCGAACTGGGGCAGCCCGCCGCCTTCGCCGTGTGCGGCTTCGGTCGAGGCATGCGTCGTCGCGACATCGACAGGGGCCGTGTCGGACGCGGGAGGTACGAGTTCGGGAGTTTGTGCAGCCATGGTCCGTCTGTTCTGAAATCAGGCGAAAAGGCGCGGCGGCCGGATCACCGGCGCCGCGCCTGATCGGGTTCGGCGATCAGGCCGAGTAGAGCAGGATGCCCAGAACGAAGGACAGGATGCCCAGGGCTTCGGCCAGGGCGGCGCCCACGAACAGGTTGCCGATTTGCGAGCCGGCGGCCGACGGGTTGCGCAGGGCACCCGTCAGGAACGAGCCGAAGATGTTGCCGACGCCGATGCCGGCGCCGATCATGCCGGTCATTGCGAGGCCGGCGCCGATGAGCTTGGCGGCTTCTGCTTCCATAATCTTTAGTCCTAGTCTGAGGTTGGTTGGTTGGGACGAAAACTGAGGTGGGGGTTTAGTGCCCGTGGCCCAGGTTGACCACATCGTTGAGGTAGATGCAGGTCAGAACGGCGAAGACGAAGGCCTGGAGGAAGGCCACCAGGAACTCCAGCGCGGTCAGGCCGACGGTCATGCCCATCGACAGCAGGGCGATCGGGATGCCGAGGCCGAGGCCGACGGACCCGCCGACGCCCACGACCACGAAGCCGGCGAAGACCTTCAGGGCCACGTGGCCGCCCATCATGTTGCCGAACAGACGAAGGGTCAGGGTGACCGGGCGCAGCAGGAAGGAGACGAACTCGATGACGATCACGAAGGGCAGGACCGGCCACGGCACCCCCGACGGGACGAACAGCTTGAAGAAGCCGAGGCCGTGCTTGGCGAAACCGATGGCCAGCACCAGCAGGATGGTCAGCACGCCGAAGGTGGCGGTGACGGCGATCTGCGAGGTGGCCGTGAATGTCAGGAACAGGCCGATGAAGTTCATGGCCAGGATGAAGGTGAAGACGGTGAAGACGAACGGGAACAGCTTGCGCCCGTCATGGCCGATGATGGAATCGACGATGCCGTCGATCATGCCGAACATCGTCTCGCCGGCGGACTGCCAGCGGCCCGGGACGACCTTGGCGCCGGCGGTCACGACCTGAAGGAACAGGACAACCACGCCGAAGGCGACGGTCATGGCCAGGTGCGAGTTGGTGAAGGCGAGTTGCTGCTCGCCGATGACAGGCAGGGTCACCGTGCCGAAGTCGACAAGGGGAACGATCTGGAACTGGTGAAGCGGATCAGCCATGGGCGCCTTTTAGTCTTCTTCGTCATCGTCGAAGGGAACCGACTTCGGCTCCACTCCACTTGCTTTCGCCTGGGCCATCAGGCGTTGCGCCGTCGACCAGGCCATCCAAACCGAAACGGCGAAGCCCAGAAGGACGCCGCCGATCAAACCCCAGGGATTGGTATGGAAATACCAGTCCACGATGGCGCCGAGCGCCAGACCCACGAACACGCCGCCGAACAGGTCGGCGATGATCCGCCACGCCTGACCGGCCGCCGCCTGACCCGCCGCCTCGTGAGAAACCTCGCGGGCAGTGCGCGCCTCCAGAGACGAAGCGCTGTCGGTGAGGCGTTTGATCGCCTCTTCGCGCGATTCCGGGGGCAGGGACATGGGCTTTGTTTGTTTCGAACCCCGCCCGGCCACGCATGGATTTGCGGGCCCCGACAGGGGTCTGAATTCGGCGCGGAACCTATAGGCGAGGGGCGGGAAGGTCAAGGCGCGGGATGGTCGCGCTAAGGTGTTGAATTGTCGCGGGTCTGACAGTGCAGCGTGGTTCGTGCTGGTGTGACGAATGGTCGGGGTGAGGCCAGGCGTGCGAACGGCAATACACCGTCCGAAGCGTACGGAGCGTTCGAAGCGTTCGGGTCGTGCGACTCCAAAACGGGAGTCGACAGAGTCGACAGAGTCTACATCCGGGAGGGTGTTGGAGCGGCGATGTTAAAGACCAGCCGCACTGTCGCACGGTTTCGAGGGGCGCCTGCGATAAAGGCTTTGAAAAGAGGCGGGCGTTGAATCGAAAGGCGGATTTGGGGGATCCGTTGATGGGTATGGCCCCCACCGTCCCTTCTCCCCTTGCGGGAGAAGGTGGCCGAGCGAAGCGAGGTCGGATGAGGGGTGACTCCAGGCTGGCCGGTGAGAGATTTGTCGGCACGCACCTTCGACGGCGGTGTCACCCCTCACCCGACCGCGCCAGGACTGCGGCTATCGCCGCCGTGCGCGGGCTCCCTCTCCCGCAGGGGGAGAGGGACTGAAATCAGGCAGCCATCTTTTGCCACGCCTCGCCCACCGGCATGATGTCCAGCCCCGCCGCTTTCGCCAGCCGGATCACGCGATCGAGGTCGTCCGGGGTGCAGCCGTAAGGCGTCGGGCCGTCCATGACGTCGTGGCCGTAGGCGATGAGCCAGCCCTTGCGGGCGGCGGTCGCGGCCATGAGGGCCTCGAGATCGTAGCCGGGCAGGCGGCGGCTCTCGAGGCCGATGGCCTGGAGGTTGGCGCGGTCGGCGCTGCCGGCGTTGACGCCGTCGCGGACGCCGCGGGCGAGGGCGAAGCGGTCCGCGACTATGGCCTTGGCACCGACCGAGACGTCTCCGTAGGGCCAGGCGAAGGTCGTCATGACATGGCCCGCCAGCCTTTCGGCCACCCAGGCGGCGTTCCTGTCCAGATCGGCGGCATAGGCCGCGGGCGAGACCGCGAGGGCGCTGGTGTGGCCGAAGGTGTGGCAGCCGACCTCGTGGCCGGCGCCGAACAGGGCCTGGAGGTGGTCGGTGGTGAACTGGGGCAGGCCCAGGTTCTGTCCGCCCGACAGACCGCCTGCGACATAGTAGGTGGCGGTTACGCCATGCTCCTCGAGGATGGGGCCGGCCTCGGTCCAGGCGGTCACCGGGATGTCGTCGAACGACAGGCTGAAGACGCCGCGTTTGGGGCCGATGGGCACGGACTGGACGCCGAGGTAGCGACCGCCCCGGCGGCGCATCTTGTCGAGGAATGCGGACATGGGGGGAGGATGCACGAGCCGGCTTAAGGGCGGTTGAACGGCCTCAAGTGGTTGCGAGTCTCCCAAGATAGGCCTCGTTGGTGGCGATTACGATCGCCCAGGCGGTTAACGCCAGCATTGTCAGGCTGCCTCCGATCAGGGGTCGGAGAGGCAGCTCTTTGATCAAGAGAGCGACGATAAAAATGCCCAGGAAGGCGGCGACTCCGACGAGCATCGCCGCCGTGTTTCTCACGAGATACGCAGATCGGTACCCAAGCGGGATGCGGCCGTGATCGGGTTCAAAAGCGATACGGCGTGTGCGGGCGTACCAGCCAACGCCGAAAGCGACTATCGCGAGCGGCTGAACACTTTTCCACTGCGAAGCCCCCGCGAACAGCAACGCCATCAGGAACGCGATCATCAACAAGGCAGCGAGGCCGAGCCACGCCAGCGACGTTTTCGAGTAGCGGTATAGAAGCTTCATTTCTTCAACGCCCGGCCCGCGATGACGGCATTGCTGCCGAATCTAGCACGCAGGGCGTCGATGGTGGTCTCTGTCTTTAGCGTGCGGCGGTCCGGCGAAGCGAACAGGCCTTCGGGCCTGTGCTCGGCGTCCTGGATGTCGGCCAGGCCGATGCCGATCAGGCGGTAGGGTCGGCCGAGCTCGGGGGCGAGCAGTTCGCGGCCGATGGCGAACAGGGCGCGGGCGGTCTGGACCGGGTCGGGCATCGTCCGCCGGCGGGTGACGATCCTGAAGTCGGTGCGGCGCAGCTTCAGCACCACGACGCGGCTGGAGACGCCGTCGCGGCGGGCCTTGGAGGCGACCTTCTCGCACAGGGGGCAGAGTTCAGCCTCGAGCTCCTCGAGCGCGGTCAGGTCGGTGTTGAAGGTATTCTCCGCGCTCATGCCGCGCCGGTCGTGCTCGGGATTCACGGAGCGGGCGTCGCGAGCGTGAGCGAGGTCGTGGAGCCGAAGGCCCGTTTCGCCGTAGCGTTTGACCAGATCGCGGACGTCGGCGGCGGCGAGGTCGCCGACGGTGGCGAAGCCGTCCGAGACCAGGGTCTTGCCGAAGACGGGACCGACGCCGGGCAGGATGCGGACGGATTTCGGGGCCAGGACCGCCTGGGCATTGGCCGTGCCTATGACGGAGAATCCGCGCGGCTTGTCCAGTTCGGAGGCGATCTTGGCGAGGAAGCGGTTGGGGGCCAGGCCGATGGAGACGCCGAGGCCGGTCTCGTCCTCGATCCGTTTCTGGAGGCGGATCAGCTGGAGCGCTGGCGGGCCGCCGTTGAGGCGTTCGGTGCCGGAGAGGTCGATCCAGGCCTCGTCGAGGGACAGGGTCTGGACCAGGGGCGTCAGCTCGCCGACGAAGCGGAAGATGCGCTCCGATTCGGGGACGTATTTCGAGAAATCCGGCTTGAGGACCACGGCGTCCGGACAGGCCTTGAGCGCCTTGAACATCGGCATGGCCGAATGGACGCCGGACTGGCGGGCGATGTAGCAGCAGGTCGAGACCACGCCGCGCACGCCGCCGCCGACGATGACGGGCCTGTCGCGCAGTTCCGGGCGGTCGCGCTTCTCCACCGAGGCGTAGAAGGCGTCGCAGTCCAGATGGGCGATCGACAGCCTGTCGAGCTCGGGGTCGCAGATCACTCGCGGCGAGCCGCAGGACGGGCAGCGGACGACCGTATCCTCCCCGGCCCACCGGCAGTCGCGACAGATGGCTTTCATGGTGAAGCTTGAATTCCCGACTTCACCCCAACTTAAGACTGGGCCGCCACAATCCCAATCGAAGAAGCGGCATGCCTGTCAGCGCGACGTCCGCGCCAGTCGAGGCGGCCAGACCGGGTGAAGATGTCCAAGAAAGTCCTCATCGTCGAGGATAACGAGCTGAACATGAAGCTGTTTCATGATCTGCTCGACTCGCAGGGCTATGAGATCCTGCAGACCCGCGAGGGGATGCAGGCGATGGCCATGGCACGCCAGCACATGCCCGACCTGATCCTGATGGACATCCAGCTGCCCGAGATCTCGGGGCTGGAGGTGACCAAATGGCTCAAGGACGACGAGGAACTGGCCCACATCCCGATCATCGCCGTGACCGCCTTCGCCATGAAGGGCGACGAGGAACGGATCCGGCAGGGCGGCTGCGAGGCCTATATCTCCAAGCCGATCTCGGTGATGCATTTCCTGGAAACCGTGAAGAAGCACCTCAGCCAGCCGGCAACAGTGGGATAGCCGTTCAATGACCGCGCGTATTCTTGTGGTCGACGATGTCGAGGCCAACGTCCGCCTCCTCGAGGCCAAGCTGACGCTGGAATACTATGACGTCCTGACTTGCCAGGCCGGGGCGAAGGCGCTGACCCTCGCGGCGGCGGAACAGCCGGACATCATCCTGCTGGACGTCATGATGCCCGGCATGGACGGGTTCGAGACCTGCCGGCGCCTTAAGGCTGATCCGCTCACCAACCATATTCCCGTCGTGCTGGTGACGGCGCTGGACGGACGCGAGGACCGGATCAAGGGGCTGGAGGCGGGCGCCGACGACTTCGTCACCAAGCCGCTGGACGACGTGGTGCTGTTCGCCCGCGTGCGGTCGCTGACCCGGCTGAAACTGGTCATGGACGAGCTGCGCGAGCGCGAGGAGAGCGGGCGGCGGCTGGGAGTCACGACGGACGGAGCCGGGCGACTGCGCGGCTCGGGCGGCCGGGTCCTGATCGTCGATGACAATGCACGCCAGGCGCAGCGGATCGCCGAGGAGCTGACGCGCGAGCACCGGCCGATGGTCGAGAACGATGCGGCCGGCGGGCTGCTGGCGTCCAGGGGCGCGATCGACCTGATGATCATCAATGTGGCGGCGGCCGAGTTCGACGGCCTGCGCCTGATCGCCCAGGTGCGGTCGGTCGAGCCGACGCGGCACCTGCCCATCCTGGCCGTGGTCGATCCGTCGGACCGGCCGCGGCTGGTCAAGGCGCTGGAGCTGGGCGTCAACGACATCCTGATGAAGCCCGTGGACCCCGAGGAGCTGGCGGCGCGGGCGCGGACGCAGATCCGCAGGAAGCGCTACACCGACTTCCTCAAGGAGAAGCTGGATTACAGCCTGGAGATGGCCGTCACCGACGCCCTGACGGGGCTGCACAACCGCCGCTATATGGCGGGTCAACTTCAAGCCTTTGTCACTCGGGCGGCCCAGGGCGGCGAGCCGGTCTCGGTGCTGGTCCTGGATATCGACCACTTCAAGAAGGTCAACGACGGCTTCGGCCACGACGCGGGCGACGAGGTGCTGCGCGAGTTCGCGGTGCGGCTGGCCACCAACGTTCGCGCCGTTGACCTGCCCTGCCGACAGGGGGGGGAGGAGTTCGTGGTCATCATGCCGGGCACCAGGCTCGAGGACGCCCAGCGCATTGCCGAACGCATTCGCCGCGACGTCGGCTCGACCCCGTTCCGGGTCATGGGCGGTCAGGAGCACCTGACGGTGACCATCTCGATCGGGGTGGCGGCGACCCTGGGGGCGGGCGATACGCCTGAGGCCCTGCTGAAACGCGCCGACGAAGGCGTCTACGAGGCCAAGGCCACGGGACGCGACCGCGTCATCGCGCGGGCGGCCTAGGCTCCGGACAGCAAAACGCCCGGTCGTTTCCGACCGGGCGCTTCAGAAGCAGCGTGGGATCAAGGCCTACTTGATCTTGCCTTCCTTGAACTCGACGTGCTTGCGCACTACCGGGTCATATTTCTTGACGACCATCTTCTCGGTCATCGTGCGGGCATTCTTCTTGGTGACGTAGAAGAAGCCGGTGTCGGCCGTGGAGTTCAGCCGGATCTTGATTGAGGCGGGCTTTGCCATCGGAAATTACCTTTGCGACGGCGGGTGAGCCGTAAAATGAGAGGCGCGGAACATACTCAGGGAAGTCGCGAAGTCAACGGGCGTCTTGGCGCCTTGAGCACGATGTCAAAGCGCGCGACCCTCTCCGCATGAAAACCGCCCTGATCGCCGCCGTCGCAGTCATCCTGTCCGCCTGCGCCACCACGTCCGCGCCGTCCGGGCCGCAGGACGTCTTCATGAGCCGGCTGAACGCCCTGTGCGGCCAGCGCTTCGAAGGCCGGGTGGTCACGACCGACGCGGCGGATGCAAGCTTCGCCAGCCAGCGCCTGTTGATGCATGTCCGCGACTGTTCGCCGGAAGAGGTGCGAATCCCGTTCAGCGTCGGCGAGGACCGCTCGCGGGTGTGGATTGTCACGCGGACGGCCGGGGGCGTCCGCCTGAAGCATGATCACCGCCACGAGGACGGCACGGTGGACGTGCTGCACATGTACGGCGGCGACACGGCAAGCCTCGGGACGGCCGAGCGCCAGGAATTTCCCGTCGATGCCTTCTCCATTGCCCTGTTCAACGCCAATGCCGCCGCAGTCTCCACGACCAACGTCTGGGCGATGGAGGTCCACCCGGACCGGATGTTCGCCTATGAGTTGCGTCGGGCCAACCGGCACTTTCGGGTGGAGTTCGATCTGACCAGGCCGGTGGCTGAGTAGGGCGGACCATCGGTCTTGACCTGAAGGCCCCTCAAGCGTAAACGCGCCGGACTTTCGAGGCGGGCCATTTCGGTGACCCATCCTGATCGTCACAATTGAACGGACGGGCTGTGCCCGCCGGAACGCCCAAAGCGCGCGTTCCGGCCCTTTGTGTTTTCCGGCTTACCGGAGGCGCGCCTGGGCTGTTTGGTCGTGCCGCATCCGGTCTCGAACGACCCCGGGCGGTCCTGAAGGGCCGTTCAAAAGAAGGAAACCGAGGCGCCCCGGCCGACAGGCACACGCCTCCATCAGAAGTCGAGACTGTCTACCGATGCCTACGATCAACCAGCTGATCCGCAAGCCCCGCAAGCCCAAGCCCGTGCGCAACAAGGTGCCGGCCTTGGAGGGCTCGCCCCAGCGTCGCGGCGTTTGCACCCGCGTCTATACGACGACCCCGAAGAAGCCGAACTCGGCTCTGCGTAAGGTCGCCAAGGTCCGTCTGGCCAAGAGCGGCTACGAAGCCGTGTGCTACATCCCCGGCGAGGGCCACAATCTTCAGGAGCACTCGGTGGTCCTGATCCGCGGCGGCCGCGTGAAGGACCTTCCCGGCGTGCGCTACCACATCCTGCGCGGCGTGCTCGACACGCAAGGCGTCAAGGACCGCAAGCAGCGCCGTTCGCACTACGGCACCAAGCGTCCGAAGTAAGCGACCCGCACTTTCCAGATTCAGCCGGTCTCATCCGGCTTCTTCCAGACACCGATTTAGAAGGCCCAGCCCATGTCACGTCGTCACCGCGCCCAGAAACGCGAAGTCCTGCCGGATCCCAAATACAAGGATCTGACCGTCACCAAGTTCATGAACTACGTCATGTACGAGGGCAAAAAGGCCGTCGCCGAGAACATCGTTTACGGCGCCTTCGAAATCCTGGCCGACAAGAAGAAGGACTTCGAGCCGGTCCAGACCTTCCACACCGCCTTGGAAAACGTCCAGCCGTCGGTTGAAGTCCGCTCGCGTCGCGTCGGCGGCGCCACCTATCAGGTGCCGGTCGAGGTTCGCCCCGATCGCCGCCGCGCCCTGGCCATCCGCTGGCTGGTCAACGCCGCGCGCAAGCGTGGTGAGAACACCATGACCGAAAAGCTGGCCGCCGAGCTGCTGGATGCGTCGAACAACCGCGGCACCGCGGTCAAGAAGCGCGAAGACACCCACAAGATGGCCGAGGCCAACCGCGCCTTCAGCCACTACCGCTGGTAGGCGCCTTCAAAGCGTCAAACAGCGACACTATCTAGGCCTATCCGGCGCGGGCGGTTTGAGCTAAATCGCCCGCGCTCGCTTATCCGCCACATCGACGATCTCCCGAGGACGCGGACCGCGTCCTGAACATACTTTCAAGGCACGCTTTCATGGCCCGCACACACGCGCTCGAGGACTACCGCAACTTCGGAATCATGGCCCACATCGATGCGGGCAAGACGACGACGACCGAGCGGATCCTGTACTACACCGGCAAGAACCATAAGATCGGCGAAGTCCACGACGGTGCCGCGACCATGGACTGGATGGACCAGGAGCAGGAGCGGGGGATCACGATCACCTCGGCTGCGACCACGGCCTTCTGGCAGGGCAAGCGCCTGAACATCATCGACACCCCCGGCCACGTGGACTTCACCATTGAAGTCGAGCGTTCGCTGCGCGTGCTCGACGGCGCCGTCGCGGTGCTGGACGGCAACGCCGGCGTCGAGCCGCAGACCGAAACGGTCTGGCGCCAGGCCGACAAGTACAAGGTTCCGCGGATCGTCTTCGTCAACAAGATGGACAAGATCGGCGCCGACTTCGACGCCTCGGTCCAGTCGATCCGCGACCGCCTGGGCGCCAAGGCCGTGCCGATCCAGTTCCCGATCGGTTCGGAAAACACCCTGTCGGGGCTGGTCGACATCGTCGCCATGAATTCCGTGGTCTGGGACAACGACGCCCTGGGCGCCAACTTCACCGTCGGCCCGATCCCGGACGACCTGATGGCCAAGGCCGTGGAGGCTCGCCAGTACCTGATCGACAACGCCGTCGAACTCGACGACGACGCCATGCAGGCCTACCTCGATGGCAACGAGCCCTCGCTGGAAGTGCTCAAGAAGTGCATCCGCAAGGCCGTGCTGACCGGCGCCTTCTATCCGATCCTGTGCGGCTCGGCGTTCAAGAACAAGGGCGTGCAGACGCTCCTCGACGCCGTCGTCGACTACCTGCCTTCGCCCACGGACATCCCGCCGACCCCGGGCATCGACTTCAAGACCGAAGAGCCCGTCGTGCGTCGCGCCTCGGACGACGAGCCCCTGTCGATCCTCGCGTTCAAGATCATGGACGATCCGTTCGTCGGCTCGCTGACCTTCTGCCGCCTGTATTCGGGCAAGATGGAAACCGGCCAGAACCTGCTGAACTCCAGCCGCGACAAGAAAGAGCGCGTCGGCCGGATGCTGCAGATGCACTCGAACAACCGTGAAGACGTGAAGGAAGCCTATGCCGGCGACATCGTCGCCTTGGCCGGCCTCAAGGACACCCGCACCGGCGACACCCTGTGCGATCCGTTGAAGTCGCCCGTCATTCTTGAGAAGATGGAATTCCCGGCGCCGGTCATCGAGATCTCGGTGGAGCCCAAGACCAAGGCCGACCAGGAGAAGCTGGGCGTCGCCCTGGCCAAGCTGGCTTCGGAAGACCCGTCCTTCACCGTCTCGACCGACCATGAGTCGGGCCAGACGATCCTGAAGGGCATGGGTGAGCTTCACCTGGACATCAAGATCGACATCCTGAAGCGCACCTACAAGGTCGAGGCCACCATCGGCGCGCCGCAGGTCGCCTATCGTGAATCGCTCGGCCGCAAGGTCGACATCGACTACACCCACAAGAAGCAGACCGGCGGTACGGGCCAGTTCGCTCGCGTCATGATCACGTTCGAACCCGGCGAGCCCGGCTCGGGCTTCGTGTTCGAGAACACGATCGTCGGCGGCGCCATCCCCAAGGAATTCATCCCCGGCGTCGAAAAGGGCCTGAACTCCATCAAGGACTCGGGTCTGCTGGCCGGCTTCCCCCTGATCGACTTCAAGGCGAGCCTGACGGACGGCAAATACCACGATGTCGACTCCAGCGTGCTGGCGTTCGAAATCGCGGCCCGCGCCGCCTTCCGCGAACTGAAGGAAAAGGGCGCTCCGAAGCTGCTCGAGCCGATCATGGCGGTCGAGGTCGTGACCCCCGAGGACTACCTCGGTTCGGTCATCGGCGACCTGAACGCCCGTCGCGGCATGATCCAGGGTCAGGACATGCGGGGCAACGCCACTGTCGTGAACGCCTTCGTGCCCCTGGCCAACATGTTCGGCTATGTAAACACGCTGCGCGGCATGTCTCAGGGCCGCGCCCAGTTCACCATGCAGTACGACCACTATGAGCCGGTGCCGCAACACGTCGCCGACGAAGTGATCAAGAAGTACAGCGCCTAAACCCAACAATCCCGACGGGCTTCGGTCCGTCGGATACCCCCTGAAAACCTAGGAATAAGCCCCCTGTTCAGGGGACGGAGAGAAGAGAATGGCCAAGGAAAAGTTCGAACGTAACAAGCCGCATTGCAACATCGGCACGATCGGTCACGTGGACCACGGCAAGACGACGCTGACGGCTGCGATCACGATGGTTCTGGCCAAGGCCAG